>JAVFAO010000038.1:0-29050 GCA_034002465.1 Myxococcota bacterium | reverse complement strand
CCGATCTTACCAAGACAACGATGGCAACGGCAGCTGTGAACCCGACTGCGCCCACAGCAACCTCGACTGCGGCGCCCGCGGCCGCTGCGACGATGGCTCGGGTGCCGCCGTATGCGCCTGCGACCAGGGCTACGCGGGGCTGCGCTGCCAGTCCTGCGCCGAGGGCTACCAAGACAACGACCTCAACGGCGTCTGCCTGCCTGGTTGCGCGCGCGTGAGCTTGGGTTGCAGTGGACACGGCGTCTGCAACGACAGCTCGGGTGATGTGCTCTGTGCCTGCGACCCCGGCTACGCTGGCTCGCTCTGCAACCGCTGCAGCGACGGATTCCAGGACAACGACGGTGACGGCGTCTGCATGATGACCTGCGCGAGCGCCGAGATCGACTGCGGCCTCGGCGTCTGCGACGAGAGCAGTGGAAGCGCTATCTGTTTGTGCCCTCCAGAGTACACTGGAGAGTTGTGTGCTGCCTGTGCCGATGGCTATCAGGACCATGACCAGAACGGTATCTGCTCGGCTTCCTGCGAGATGCTCGCCTTGACCTGCAGCGGCCACGGCGTCTGCGCAGACAGCAGCGGCACGGCGCTCTGCGTGTGCGATGATCTCTTCGTCGGCCCGAGCTGCGCGAGCTGCGCGAGTGGCTACCAAGACAACGATGACAACGGAACCTGCACCCCCAACTGCGCGACCTTCAGCTCATCCTGCAGCGCCACCCAAAGCTGCGTCGACAGCAGCGGCACCGCTCAGTGCGTCTGTATCACGGGTCACACCGGGCCCAACTGCGCGAGCTGCGCTGCGGGTTACCAAGACAACGATGGCGACGGCTTCTGTTTGCCGACCTGCGCGACCGCTGGCTACACCTGCAGCGGCCATGGTGTCTGTGAGGATGGCAGTGGCGAGGCGAGCTGCGTCTGTGAATCGGGCTACATCAACGGTGGTCCAGGGACCTGCATCACCAACGGCACTGGCCTGAGCTGCGCTTCCCCCAAGTTCCTCGATTTGAGCCAGACCGTGGTCAACGACAGCACGGCGGGCCACAACAATGTTGCCTCTGGTTCCTGCCAGAGCAGCAGCAGCGCCGACATGGTCTACGTGTTCAGCTTGACGCAGACCGTGACCGTCAGCTTCGAGTCGAGCGGCTTCGACACGGTTCTGCACCTGCGTCGCGACTGCGCTCAGCCGTCATCGGAAGTGGCCTGCGACGACGATGGCGGCTCGAGCATGGGCTCCTTCCTGCAAGCGACCCTCACCGCTGGCACCTACTACCTCTTCGTCGATGGCTACAGCGGCAGCCTAGGGGCGTTCATCCTCAACATCGACGTAGGCTGCGGGCCTGGTCTGGTCTTCGACCCGACGAGCTCGAGCTGTGTGGTCGACCCCTGCAGCAGCAATCCTTGCACGGGTGCGCACATGAGCGTGTGCTCACCCATCCCGCCTACCGGCTACAGCTGCTCTTGCGATCCCGGCTACATCCCGAATCCGAGCTCCCCGTCGACCTCCTGCATCGTCGACCCCGACCCCAGCGGTGAGCACTGCGGTGAGGTCAGGGGCCTGACCATCGTCAGCTCTGGGCTTCTCAACGACAGCACCGCTGGCGCCTCCAACGACGCCTCGGCCACCTGCGGCGGCAACGGCCCAGACCTGGTCTACGGCTTCACCCTGAGCGAGGACATGCGAGCCCACTTCCGCGTCGATGGCTACGATTCAGTCATCCATCTGCGCACCACCTGCAATCAATCGAACACCGAGTTCGAGTGCAACGACGACTACGCCGGCTGGGGCGCTGGCTCCGAAATCGTCACCAATCTGCCCGCCGGCACCTATTACCTGTGGATCGACAGCTACAGCCAGGGCGGCGGCTATTCCTTGACCTATGGTTTCGCAGCCAACCCCTGCAACACCGATCCGTGTCCGGGAACCCCAGTCTGTCAGCCAAGCTCGGATTGGTCCTCCTACGCCTGCGTCTGCCCTGCTGGCATGCTCCCAGACGGTGGCGACTGCGTTGACGATCCTTGCGACCCCAACCTCTGCACGACGCCGTACATGACCCGCTGCGTCCCCGATCTGCCCGGCAACTATAGCTGCGAGTGCAACTACGGCTACATTCCTGACGGCAGCGGTGGCTGCATCCTCGATCCCAACGCCAACGAGTGGGCCTTCATCGTCTTCCTCAACGCCGACAACAACCTCGAGTCCTACGGCTTCGAGGACGTCGACGAGATGGCCGTGGCCGGTTCCTCTCCCTACGTGCACATCGTCGCGCTCTTCGACACCTACACCGGCCCGGCGGAGATCATCTTCGTCGAGCAGGGTGGCTACGACGTCGTCGAGAACTGGGGCGAGGCCGATCTGAGCGACTGGCAGGTGATGCGCGACTTTGGGCTCTGGGCCATCCAGAATTACCCAGCGCGACACTACGCCCTCATCGCCTGGGATCACGGCGGTGGCTGGAAAGCGGAAGACAAGCCCGCGCTCTTCAAGGGCTTCTCCAATGACGACCATGGCGCCGCTGGTGAGATCTCCATTTCCAACGGTGACTACGCCCGCGCCCTGCAAGCGATCACGACGGAGCTGGGCGGCAAAATCGACATCGTCGGCTTCGATGCCTGCCTCATGGGGATGTGGGAGGTCGCTGAGGCCACCGCGCCCTACGCGAACTATCTGCTCGCCTCCTCCGAAACCGAACCCGGTGCCGGTTGGCCCTACCACGGCTTCATGCCACAGCTCATCGCCGATCCCTACATGAGCGCCGAGGAGCTCGGCATCGCCGTGGTCGACGCCTACTATGCCGAGAGTCCAGACAACTCCACCTTGGCTCTGACCAGGCTCGATGACATCGATGACCTCACCCAAGCGGTCTCCGATTTCGCCGACGCCATGTCCGCTGCCCCAGGCTCCTTCTCTGCCTTCAAACAAGCACGCCAGCAGACCCTCTCTTTCGCGGACTACGACTTCATCGACCTGGGCGACTTCGCGCAGCGCGTCTCCCAGCTCTCGAGCGCTCCCCAGAGCGTCAAGGATGCCGCCAACGCGTTGCGCACGCAGTTGCAGAGCTCTGTGGTCTACAAGAAAGGCAACGCAGGCTACACCAACTACTCTGGCCTCTCGGTGTACTTCCCCTCATCGGGCAAGGACAGCGACTATCGCGGCCCTGGCGCGGTGTGGAGCCAGCGCAGCACCTGGGATGAGTTCCTCTGGACCATCAACTAAGCTGAGTCGAGCTCAAGCCTGGTCCAATCGCAGGGGGATGAGGGTGTGACACAGCACGCCCACCAGCCCTGCCAGACCAATCCCAGAGAGCTCGAAACCGGCCAGCTCCAGCCTCAACCCGCCCAATCCAATCACCAGGATGAGTGAGACGATGAGCAGCGAGCGCGGGCGGCTCAGGTCATCACCAGCGCGGACCAAGCTGTTGAGCCCCACCACGGCGATCGAGCCAAACAGCAACACCATGATGCCGCCCATCACCGGTGTTGGAATGCTCGCCAGCAGCGCACCGAGCTTCCCGACGAAAGCCAAGGCGATCGCGCAGCCCGCCGCCCAGGTCATGATCACCGGGTTGAACGCTCGGGTGAGCGCGACCGCGCCGGTGACCTCGGAGTAGGTGGTGTTGGGTGGACCCCCAAAGAGCGCGGCCAAGGCGGTGGCCAGACCATCGCCCAGCAGCGTTCGGTGCACACCGGGCTTCTCCAGGTAGTTCTGTCCGGTCACCGAGCCGATGGCGATGACGTCGCCGAAGTGCTCGATACACGGGGCGATGGCCACGGGTAACATGAACACCACAGCGTCCCAACTCAGGGTTGGTGCGACGAAGCCAGGCACGGCAAACCAGGGCGCGTCGACGATGAGCGAAAAGTCGACGATGCCGTAGACCATGGACATGGCATAGCCTGCGCAGACCCCTCCCAGAACTGGTACCAAGCGCAACAAGCCCTTGCCGAGCAGGGCGAAGAGCGCTGTCACCAGCGCCGAGACGGCGGCGATGGACAAGGCCACGGAGTAGGGGAAGAGCTCGAGGGCGCCATCGCCCGTCTGCCCTTGCGCCATGTTGACCGCCACCGGGGCGAGGCTGAGACCAATGACGATGATCACAGGCCCCGTCACGATGGGCAGCAGCAGGCGCTCGAGCAGCGCCCGTCCTTGCCAGCGGATCACGGCCGAGACCAGCACGTACAAAAGGCCTGCAGCCAACAAGCCCGAGAGCATGCCCGAGAGCCCCCAACGCTCGCTGGCCACCATGATCGGCCCGATGAACGCGAAGGATGATGCGAGGAAAATCGGGACCTGTCGGCGCGTGACCAACTGGAAGACGAGCGTGCCTGCCCCTGCAGTGAAGAGCGCCACGTTGGGATCGAGGCCGGTGAGCAAGGGCACCAAGACCAGCGCTCCAAAGGCCACGAAGAGCATTTGGCCACCGATCAGTGCATTTTTGGTGTGATGCAGTGCAGTCGAAGACATAGCCGCTCCCAGAGATGTCGAATCGCAGCTCAGAACCCCAAGCTGCCTTCCAAGCGCGCAAGACATAGCATGCTTGGGCTGCGATGCACACAGAGGACGAGGCTCCCGATTACGATGTGGGGTAGCGGTTGGAATCCAAGGCGAGCTGTACTACTATCATCGAGCAGGCGACGACTCGCCGCTTCGCCATCGGGAGGAGAGCATGCCCATCTTCGAACACCTCATCTTGAATGGCCGCCCTGGCTCAGGGAAGACAGACTTCATCAACTTCGTTCGCAGCTCGTCTTTCGAGCAGCGTCGTGAGCGGCTTCATATCGGAAACTTCATTGAGCTCGACGACTTCGAGTGGCTTTGGGAGAAGTTTCTCGAAGATGACGTCTGGGAGTCGGTAGGGCATCGGCGGTTGTATTCAGAGAAATACGATGGCGGCTATCTGGAGAACGACTCTCCAGCGCTGCTCGAGTTTCTGATTGGCAAGTTCAATCAAGTGATTCGGCGCGACTATTTGTCTCAGCCCGCCATTTATGACGACTACACCATCATGTTGGAGTATGCGCGCGGCAAGGCCGACGGTGGATATCGTCGCTGCTTCGAGCTGCTCGACCTGGAGATTCTGCAGCGGTGTGCCGTTTTGCACCTCTGGATCAGCTTCGATGAAGCGCAACGCAAGAATCCGCTGCGTGCGCACCCCCTTCCTCCCCAGAGCCTGACACGTTTCGGTGGCGAACACGACTGGGACGAGCTGACCCTGGGACGCGACAGCGGCTATCTCGAGATTCGAGGCGTCAAGGTGCCTTTCGTGACGGTCATGAACGAGCCCGAGCCCGCGCCGAACAGCCTGGCTGCGCATTATGAATCGGCGCTGCAGCGCCTCATGCAGCTCTATCAGAGCCGACAGGACGCGTGAGGGCTCAGCGCGTGCCTCATCCCTGATGCGTTCGTCAGTCGAAGCGAAGAAAAGATTGGATTTCAAAGGGATAAGGTTTTTTGGGGTGATGACTAGGTCATGGCAGGGGCATCGAGAGAGCGAAGGCAGGCAGCAGCTCTTCTCGCTGCATCTATCGCGTCATCGAGCGGGAGCGGTGTTCGAGGGCAATCGAAAGTGAGCGAGGGGCACGCATCCTCCCGACATTCCGAAGGAACTCGGAGCCAGGAGGCGGAGAGTCGCTGCGAAGCAAGCCCAAAGGGGGCGGCCGACAATTGTCGCTGTCGATAGGTCGGTGCCCTCGAGCGAACGAATGCAAACGAAGGTGTCATCGACTGGGCTTGGCGGAGAGCGAGCGAGGGAAGGAGTGAGCAGTGAGGGCTCGTGACGAACGCCGCAGCGCCACCAAGGATGGCCCTCGGCTGATGGTTCTCTGCGGCGGCGAGGACCACAGACTGTTGATCGGTATGCAGATGGCCGATCGCTGGCTCTTGCAGCCAGGTGCGGATGTGCTCTTTGCTGGACCCTTGAGTATCGGCGAACGGGAGCTCCTGAGCGCATCGGCCTTACCCTACGTCTCGCCGCGCAGCGCCTCCGCTGCTCGCGTCTTGGCTCGGGTTGCGGCCTATGCGCCAGACGTCGCGCTCTTCTTGGGAGAGCAGGGGGCGTGGAGCTGGGGCGTGGCCGCGCTCGCGCTGCGCACGCCATTGCTGGTCTTCGAGCCCAATGTGGTGCCAAGCCGCGCCTCACGCATGCTCGGCAACTTCGCGAGCAGCGTGGCGGTCTGTTTCCGCGAGAGTCGGCAGTTCTTTCCCAGTGGCCGAGCGATGGTCATTGGGATGCCGCTGAGTGCCGACCTTTGGCAGAGTCGGCGTCGGCAGGGGCACGAACGAGGCGGGCGCTTGCGGGTGCTGGTTCACGACGGCATCATCGGGTCTCGGCTCTTGGACCGAGTGCTGCCACAGGCCTTTGCACAGCAGCCCCAGCTCGCTGAGCAGGTCGAGCTGTGGCATCTGGTGGGTGACGGCGCGCTCGAGGCGACGCAGGACGCCTATCAGCGCCAAGGCCTGTCGGCACGGGTCGAGCGGCGCGCCGACGATTGGTGCGCCGCGCTGGATTGGGCCGAGCTGGTGGTCTCTCACGCACAGGCCACGAGCTGCGCGCAGTTGGCCGTAGCGGGCGTTCCCTGTTTGTTGCTCCCCCGGCCCAGCTCGGCAGGGCGCCACGAGACCATGAACGCGCAGATGCTTGCTGCGACGGGTCTGGCGAGCTTGCTCACTCCGCTGAGCCCGAAGAGCCTCGCCGCCTCGCTCATGGAGCTCCTCGGCAATGTCGATGAGCTGCGCGCGCGCCGTGGTCGACGACTGGGCTTTGCGAGTCCCGAATCTGCGCAGCGTCTCTTCGAGCTCATTCACTTTGCAGAGCATCTCGGAGCACCTCGCTGGTGGCAGAGCTACCGCGATCTTCGGGCTTTGCTCTCCTCTTCCCCCAAGCCGCAGAGCAAGCTAGATGTCTGAATATCATGGTCATTTCAATGCGGCCGTGGCGAGCTCTAGGCTGAAGCTCCCCGTCTTTGCCATCTTCGTGACGTTGACGGTGTCGAGCGCTTGTCAGTTCGACGCCTCGTCGATGAAACCCTGTTCTGCGAGCGGAGAATGTGCCCCGGGAGAGTTTTGTGTGAGCTCTGCAGATGACAAGAGCAAGGGTGTTTGTGTGGCCATGGCGGGTGACGACGTCGTGGACAGCGAACAACCCGAGCCTTGTGGCCTGCGGC
Organism: Myxococcota bacterium; assembly: GCA_034002465.1. Taxonomy (GTDB): domain Bacteria; phylum Myxococcota_A; class Bradymonadia; order UBA4248; family JAVFAO01; genus JAVFAO01. The sequence continues at coordinate 21,895 of JAVFAO010000038.1, read as the reverse complement.
TTTGTACGGGCGAGGAGACTTGCTGCTGTTCCGATGGGGTCTGCACCTGCGCCGACGTGAATCAGGATCCCAAGCACTGTGGAGCTTGTGGGCAGCCCTGCCCGAGCTTCGAGACTTGTCAGGACGGCGCTTGTGTTTGTGCGAACGGACTGCAGCGGTGTGGTGGGGAGTGCGTGTCTGTGTCCAGTGATGCCCGTCATTGTGGGGGCTGTGAGCAGCCCTGCGGCGAGGACGAGAGCTGCCGTTCGGGTCGATGCGCCTGCGGCGGCAGTTTCTGTGACCTAGGAGAGGGGTGTTGCTTTGGTCTGTGCCTGGACTTCGCGGAGGATCTTTTCAACTGCGGTGGTTGTGGCGCGGTTTGTCCGCTGGAAGCTGCTGACCGTTGTTTCGATAGCGAGTGTTGGTGCGGCGCTAGCCAGGCTTGCGTCGGGGGTACCATATGCTGCCAAGGGGAATGCAGGCTTCCTGATGACCTCCTCTGCGAGTGTGGAGGTCCTGGCGTATACTGCAGTGGCGAAGAACGCTGTTGTGCGAATAGCTGTGTAGACATGCGCACTTCGGTGGCGCACTGCGGGGCTTGTGGCAATGCCTGTGGGGAGGCTCAGCGCTGTGACAACGGGCAGTGTCGCTGCGACGAGGAGGGGCTGAGCTGGTGTGGCGCTTGCGTGGATCTCTTGAGCAGCGAGGAGCACTGTGGCGACTGCGCTCGGTCCTGCGAGAACGGGCAGAGCTGCTGTAATGGCGATTGCCGAAGCTTGGAGGATGATCCCGAGCACTGCGGTGAATGTGGGCGCGCCTGTGCTGCGCTCCCCAACGTCGTTTCAGGGAGCTGCAGTGCAGGCAAGTGTGTGCCAGTCTGTCAGCCCGGCTTTGCCGATTGTGACGGCAACCCAGACAATGGCTGTGAATCTGTGGTTTCGGGTCTTTCTGCTCTCTGTCCCTCGTATTCCTGCGCTCACATTCTTGGTCTCTGGCCGCAGGCCCCGAGCGGGCGATACTGGATCGCCGGGGATTTGTGGTATTTCTGGGATACGCTCGAGGTCTGGTGCGATATGGAGACCGATGGTGGCGGTTGGACGCTGGTTGGGCGTGCCGACTCCCCCAAGCTGTGGAATTTGAAGTCTGACAGGAGCATCGTGCACCCCACCGAAGGACAGCCTCACTGGCTTGCATTTGCGGCAGGTCTGTACCACACCGAGCTGCGCGTCGTGCTCGCCCGCGAGAACCGACCCCCGAGCGAGGCTGTGGCCGATTGGAAGTATCGCTGGAATACCGCACGCCTGCTCGGAGATCTCTTCACCTCTGGTTGCGATAGACAGGGCATCAACCCTTCGGACGCCTTCGACCTGCTGCACGGCACTGAGCTCCCGGATTTTCGGTGTGCACGAAGTAAAGACTGGTCCAACGGCTTCTACGCCTACTTCTGGTGGGGTGAGGAGAACGGCTGGGGAGAGGGCTACTGGAAAAGCGATGGCTCTTTCAGTGTGAGCGGGGATGGCTATCAGTCTGGCCAAGACACCAGCTCGTCCGCGTATTTTGGCTGTGATGACGGCCACTGCTGCATGTGTTGGGGGCCCGACTCGAACCTGGATTACTGCGACGGCGACTGCGAGGTCCTGGAGGGCGGCACCTTGCTCACCAAAGGGCGTGCATGGATCTGGGCGCGGTGAATACTACCCGGATGCTGCGTTCGTTCAGAGCACAACGCGTTCGCACTTTTTGTTGATTGGGCGCTTGGCCCGTTTCCCCAGCTTTGTGTCGGGTCCACGCACAAGGTTCACATTGAGCACATTGAGCCTTGCATACACACAGCAGCTATGCTAGTTCTGTGATGTGAGATGGCGTCCGAAGGACGGATCGATCCGCGCACGAGTGTTTGTGCCTAACGCCTCTCTTCCTTCTCGAACCGGCCTGCCTCACGACCCTACCTGAATTTCCTACTTTGGTTTTGTCTCGCCAAATACACCTTCTGTAGTAGAAAGTTACCCTTTCTTTCCACCGGCTCGAGAAGGCTTTTCGATGATAACCCGCGCTCTCATGAGCGCGTCAATCGATAAGAGAACGATGGCAGCTTCGGCTGCCATCGTTCTTTCTTGACCAAAATTCTGTCACACTCTGCGGCTCAGCGTAGACCCAAGAAGACGCCAAAGGGCAGATGCAGGCGTGCTGCCCAGGCCGCCTCAGTGTGTTCGGCCCCCTCTTCATGCCAATGGAAGAGGTCTTCCTCCCAGACATAGCCCAAGGCGGCCATGCCGTCGGCGAACTGCCGATTTTGACAGTAGTTGTCGCGCGACTCCGCGTCGTCGTCGAAGTAGCCATCCCCATCCAGGTCGACGCAGCCGCCGCTGCCCGGACCACCACCAGAGTCCACGTAGATCACGAAATCGCGACGCCCAGCTTGTTCGTAGAGCTGCTGCATCAGCAGGTTGTCGAGCTCGAATTTGCCCCAGCGCAGCGTGCCGGACAAGGAGGCCACGAAGTCGAGCTCGTCAGGGTAGAGATGGGCGATGTAGAGGCTAATGAGCCCACCCAACGAAGAGCCCATCACCCCATCGAGTTCGGTGGTGGGGTAGCTGCTCTCGACGAAAGGACGCACCCGCTCCATCACCAGCTTCGCGTAGTCGTCTCCGCGTGCGGTGAAGCGCTGTCCATCGAGCTCGTCATCCACGTGAGTGTATTCGACCATACGGTCCTCGGTGTTGTCGAGCCCTACCACCAAGACCTCGGCCTCGAGCGCCTCCAAGGTATCCTGCACCTTCCATCCGCCCCAGACTGCATCCGGCGCAAAGAGGTTCTGACCGTCGTGCATGTACATCACCGGCCAGGGACCCGTGCCACCGGGCACGTAGATGCGCAGGCTTCGCTCGCGCAGACCTTGGTCCTGCAGCCCGTTGAAACGTTGAAAATGCGCCTGCTGCGCTGTCGGCTGCAGCAGGCTGATTTCACCGTTCTCATCGTAGTCGTGATGGCGAGCCCAGGGGTCGGCCACGTAGTCGACGCCATCTTTCACGAACTTGTAGCGGCTCCCTGCGGGGGTTGCGACCTCGAGCTCCAGCCAGTGGAAGCCATCGCTCGCCTGCATCGGCGTCAGCTCCCAGCCGTTGGCGTCGCCCGAGAACGACCAGCTACCGCCGTCATACCAGTGGACGAAGAGGGTCTTGCCGTTGGCACAGGCCACCGGAAAGCCCTCTGACCAGTTCACCGAGTAGAATACGTCCGAGGGTAGCGACTGCCCCGCAATCAGCGCGCGCACGAGCTCCTCGTCTGGGCTCATCTGCCCGGTTTGATCAAGCTCATCAACCCCTTCAGTCTCGAGCTCGCCGATCTCGTCTTGGTCGAGCTCGCTGAGCTCGGTGAGGTCCTGCTCATCTTGGATGAGGTCGAGCTCTGGGGCAGGCTTCTTCTCCTCCTCGCAGCCAAGGGCGAGGAGCCATAGACTCAAGAAGGCCAACGAGCCGAAGTGTCGCATGCTACGCTCCTTGGAAGCTCCCCACCTCCGCCAGAATAGCGGCGAGAAAATCGAAGAATTCCGAGACACTAGACACACAGACGCGCTCTCTTGGGGTGTGTGCTTCGAGAACCAAAGGCCCAATCGAAATCATGTCGAGGTCAGGGCATTTCTCGGCCAGATAGCCGCACTCGAGCCCTGCGTGCACCACCGTCAACACCGCAGCTGGGTGACCGAGTTCTTGTCGATTGGGCGCTTGGCCTGTTCCTCCAAGTTCTCCCCAGCAGCGCTGCGCGAGCAGCGCGAGCTCACTGCGCTCCCTGGGGGTCCAGGCAGGGTAGGGTGGTGTCGAGCTCACTTGCGCGCCCGCGAGCTCGGCACAGGCCCGAATCTGCGCGCGCAACCGCCGCAGCGCTGGCTTTCGCGACGAGCGAGAGGAGAGTTCGATGAAGAAAGCCGGTTCGGGGGGGCCCAGGTTCAACGTGGGCGGGTTCTCGTCGATGCCCACGATGGCGAGGTTCGAGGAGCTCTCAATCACCCCAGCGAAGCCAGCGATGCACCCGCGAGGCCCGTGGGGAAGGCTCCCGAGCAGACGCAGAAAGCGATCACGGGAGGCGATGGAGAGCACCCGCAAAGGTTTGGGAGACTCGCTCATGAGCAGCGTAAAGTCAGGTTCGTCATCGGCGAGCTCGTGAGCTCGGGTGGTTCGCGCCGCCGCCAGAAACTCGGCAACCTCATCGACCTCGGAGCGCCCCACCACAATCAGCGCGCGGGCCTTCGACGGGATGGCATTGCTCACCGTGCCTGCTTGGAAGTCGGCAAGCGAATAGGCGACCTCTGCCCGCAGTGACCACAAGAAGTCCTGGAGTACCTGGATGGCGTTGGCGCGGCGCATGCCAATCTCCATCCCCGAGTGACCTCCTCTGAGCCCCGAGACCTCGAGCTCGAGCGCAACGTCGCCGTCAGGGGCGCCGTGAGGGGGCTTCCACTCGACCTCCAGACGAAGCAGATCCTCTGCACCACCAGCGCTGCCCACGAAGATGATGCCCGGTTCCTCGCTGTCGAGGTTGATGGCGAAGCGCGAGCGGAGCATGCTGGGGTCGAGCTCGCGGGCGCCACGCATGGTGGTCTCCTCCTCGACCGTGAACAGCAACTCGAGCGGGCCGTGAGGCAGCCCCGACTCTGCGATGGCCATTGCTGCGGCCACGCCAATGCCGTTGTCCGCGCCCAAGGTCGTGCCCTTGGCAGAGAGCCAATCGCCGTCGAGCTGGAGGCTGATGGGCGTGGTGGCGAAGTCGAAGTCGAGCCCGTCCTCACAGACCCCCACCATGTCGACGTGGGCTTGAAGCAGCACGCTGGGAAGCGCCTCCAGACCAGCGCTGGCCGGAACGCGAACCAAGACATTGCCCGCTTCGTCGCGGCATTGCTCGAAGCCGAGCCGTTGCGCCCAGCCGACGAGATGCTCGCTCGCGGCCGCGTCCTGTCCATTCGCTCGGGGAATCTGAGACAGCGCCTCGAAATGTTGCCACAACACCTGGGGACTCAGAGACTTCGTTACGCTCATCACGCACCTCCTGTCGCGAGCAGCATAGCCGAATCCTGCGCCGCACGGCAAGCAGCGTTCGAGCCTCAGTTTTCCAGCACCCCAAAGGCCTCTTTGGCGGAGGCGCAGGCCTCTTCCATGGCCTCCAGGTCGCCTATCCCCAGCTCTTCGATCATCTGCAAGGTTTCGTTGTGATTGCGGAGCTGTTCGGCGCAGAGCTCACGCAGCTCCTCACTCTCGCGGTGCGCCTCACAGAAGCTCACGACCTGCTCCAGGTATGCTGTGCAAACAGGCCCCATCACAGCGGGAATCGGTCGCAACTTCGGCAGCTCTCCCTCCTCCGCCCAAGCAACACCGCTCGCCGAGAGCATCAGCAAGATGAAGGCGACAACGCGCCCAGGTCCACGACCGCTCAGCTTGTCTCGTCCCCGCATCGCCAACACCTCATCTTCCTTCCAAAGCGCGCATGGCCTGCAGCCACGACTGCAGCGCTTGGCTGTGCTCGGCGCAGACCGTATCGATGGCCATCAAGGTCTCGGGTAGCCCCTCGGCGGCCTTCACGGCGTCACTCAAATCATGAAGTAAATCCATGAGCTTGGTGCACATTTGCTGCTCATCGGCTCGAGCATTCGCACACAGTCGCTCGACCTGCTCGGCAAAGGAAGCGCAAGCAGGGGCACGCGCGAAGCTCAGCGGCTCAGCCGGCACCTGCGCTTGCTCTTCGGCCGTGGGCTCGTCACGGCTTTCGATATCCTCAGCAAACACCCAGTTGCTCCAGCACAGCAGCACGCAGACTGCCGAACTGAGCATCGCTCTCGAGACTAGGCTTGTTTTCATCCTTGCGCTCCGTCGGCCCACCCAGCTCCATCTTCACCTGCAAGCCCGTTGCAAAGCAAGCTGCTTCTTCCCCATCTCGAGAGCTGCTCAGAGGCCGAGCGCCACCGCCGGGGGTTCGCAGCCAAGACTGCGCTTGACAAGCCCTGCCGCTGATGTGCAATACACAACGCCAACACGAGCTGCAGCCGTCACACTGCACCTGCTCGTGCGGTCATTGCATTCGTTCGCTCTCGGGCACCGACCTCTCGACAGCAACAATTCCTTCGGAATGTCGAGAGGATGCGTGCCCTTCCCTGTCGCGAGAGCGAGCGAAGCCAAAGGGCTTGTCCTGTTGCGGGGTGTGGGCAGCACCCCACAGACAGACGCGAACTCATTCCCGTCATCACATCGCGCTGAAGAGAGGACTCCAATATGCACTGGCGCTGTCAGGTCTGCGGTTTCGTTCAACAAGGCGACAAGGCCCCCAGCCTATGCCCCGTCTGCGAAGCAGGCGCAGAGCTCTTCAGTCCCATGCCCAACTCCCCCCCTGCGCCTGCTGCGGTCCAGGTCACAGACGACGATCCGCGCCCCATCTGGCGCTGCACCGTCTGCGACTATGTCGTGCGTGGCGAGCAGCCCCCAGCCCGCTGTCCCGTCTGCGAGGCAGACGCCTCCATGTTCAAGCGCGCCCCTGTCACACCTGCTGTGCTGGCCGCGGTCCTTCAGAGCATGGATATCGTCATCGTCGGCGCGGGTATCGCTGGGCTCACCGCCGCCGAGCAGGCCCGCGCGGTCAACCCCAAAGCCAGGCTTGTCCTCATCAACGACGAGTGGTCGCTTCCCTATTACCGCATCAACCTCACGCGCCTGCTCGCTGGCGAGGTCTCAGTCGAGTCCTTGGCCATCCATCCGGCGAGCTGGTTCGAAGCGCAGAACATCGATCTCGTCTACGGCAAAGTCGCCGAGCTCGACCGCGTCCAAGGTCGTATTCGTCTGCATGACGGCCGCACCCTGCGCTACGACCGCCTCATCCTCTGCACGGGTGCCGAGGCCGCCCGACTCCCCATCCCAGGAGCTGAGCTCGCTGGCGTCAGCATGCTGCGCCAGCTCGACGACGCCAAGTTCTTGCTCGACGCCTGTCAGCACGCTCGCCACGCCGTGGTCATCGGCGGAGGTCTGCTGGGGCTCGAGGCCGCAGGCGCGCTGCGTCGCCAAGGCCTCCAGGTCTGCGTGGTGGAAGCCGCGCCACAGCTCATGCCGCGACAGCTCACGCCGCGCGGTGCTGCGCTGCTCCAGCGCGAGATTGAATCTTTGGGCATCGAGGTCATCTGCGGCAGCGGCATCCGCAAGCTTCACGGCTTCGACTCAGTGTCGCAGGTCGAGCTCGCCAACGACCGAAAACTCGAGGCCGAGCTGGTGCTGATGGCCGCAGGCATCCGTCCTCGCCTTGGCCTCGCCCAAGCTGCTGGGCTCGCCACGGGCCGCGGGCTCTTGGTGGACGAGCGCATGTGCAGCAGCGATGAGAAGATCTTCGCCGCAGGTGATGGTGTTGAGTTTCAGAATACAATCTACGGCATCTGGCCGGCGAGCTTTGCGCAGGCGCTGGTGGCGGGCAGAAACGCCGCTGGAGGAGATGAGCGTTTCACCGGGCTCGCCCCGTCCACCCGGCTCAAGGTCCTGGGTCGTGAGATCTTCAGCGCAGGTGTGCCCAATCCAAGTGATGGACAGGGAGAGTTGATCGAATACGAGTCCGAGCGCTCCTACTTCAGCTTGCTGCTGCGCGATGGTCGCATCGTCGGCGCGACCGCCGTGGGTGACGCGAGCCTCTCGGCGGTGATGCAGGAATGCGTCGAGAGTGCCTCGACCCTCGACGCCTGCCCAGAACTTGCAGAGCGCTTTCGCTGAGTGCGTTCGCTCATCGATACGAAAATAAAAGGGATTCCAAAGGGCGAGCCCTTTGGCGGGGTGTGGGGCAGAGCCCCACGAAGAGGAACGAGGAACGAGTGATTGCGAGCCGCTCGAAGAGCGCAAGCAAAGGGAGGCGCCATCGTCGCCTCGACATGGCCTGAGTCGATGGTGCTGGGTTCAGTAGGAGGAGTGATTCATGAATACACGTGCCCGCCAACTGGTCGAGGAGCTCGACCATCCCCTGCAAGAGCAACGCAAAGCCGCCGCTGACGCGCTACTTGCCATGGGGCCAGAGGCAGAACCTGCGCTCAGCGCCAAGCTCCGTCAAGAAACGCCGCTGCCCGTGCGCAGGCGAGTGCTCATCATCCTCTGTGAGCTCAAGGCCGCCAAGGCCATTCCTGCGCTTCTCGAATACATTTCCAAACAGCAGACCACCGCCGCCGATGACACCCGCGGCCTCGCCATGCAGGCCGTCGCCCAGGCGGTGCAGCCCAAGCACCGCGCGCTGATCCTGGATGCGCTGCTCGAGCTGCGTAGAGATCAGGACCCGACGGTGCGTGCGCCCGCGCTCGAGGCCATCGCGCGTCTCGGCGACGCGCCGACGCGAAAGCTCATCGAGGCGTCCATCCAGCACGACGCGGATGCGATGGTCCGTGAGGCGGGTCAACGCGCCTTGCGTATTCTCGACAAGCGCCTCGGAGAGGTTGAACAGAGCCCACACGAGACGCAGAGCTTGGTCTACAAGCTCGCCAGCAGTGACGCGTTTCAGCGCGAAATGGCCGTCGACGAGCTCATCAAGCTCGAGCTCGAAGAGGCGCTGCCCATCTTCCTCGAGGCCTCCAGCTCCATGCATCCGCTCGCCCGAAAGAGTGGGCTCATTGGCCTTGGCCGCCTTGGAGACGAGCGGGCGGTGAAGCCGCTGCTCGACGTGCTCGCCGCTGGCAGCAGCAGCGTCGACGAGCGGGTCTTGGCCATGCGCGCGCTCGAGCAGCTCGCGCCGCTGCCAAGCCACCAACACGAGCGCGCTCTGGCGCTGCTCAGCCCGTATACCAAAAGCGACGATCCCTTTCTTAATGCCGCGGCGCTCGCCGCCCTCGGCGGCGTCGAGCATCCGCAGGTGCCAGCGCTGCTCGCCCATCGCCTGCGCCACCCAGAGCCCTTTGTGCGAGAGGCCGCTGCCTTGGCTCTGGCCGAGCAGCTCAACCCCTCGGCGCGGCACGTGGTGAGCGCGGTGGCCGAGGCCCTGGACGCCTCCACCGAGCGCTGCCGCAGCGCCGAATTGGAGATGATCGCCTGGCCACCGGGAGAGGTGAAGCTGCAGGCCGCGCTCTTGACGGGCCTGCGGCGGATGGTGAGCCCCTCGGACCCGCTCTATCGGCCGCACCTCTCGCTGCTGGTCTATTACATGGGGCATCCCGGAGCGGGACTGCGCAGCGACGTGAGCCAGATCCTCCAAGGCTGGATGCGCTCGGCCCACGACCTACCCAGCGGCGACTGGGTGCGTCTGGCGAGCTGGGCTTGTAGCCCCGATCCAGGCATCCAGAGGGACGCGTGGGAGTGCATGGAGAAGGTGGGGGAGAGCGCGAGCCCAGGCGTGGTGGACGCGCTCGATCGCTTGGGGCGTGAGGTGGACACCCACACCTTGCATCGCGCGGTCGCCTGGGCCAAGCGTTTGCGCCATCCGGGCTGCCGACCATTCCTAGAGCGGGTCAACGCGCATTATGATGCAGAGCTGGCGCGGGCCGCTGCGGCGGCGCTCACGGAGCTTGGCTGAAGCGCCGAGGTCGCGAGCCGATCAACACTGTTCGCCAATCGAGACGAGAAAAAAGAAAGGATTCCAAAGGGCTAGCCCTTTGGCGGGGTGTGGGGCAGCGCCCCACGAAGACAAATCAAAGGGATGCTCGAGTCGCTCGCAGAGCGCGAGCAATGTCGAAGTGGTCGAGAATGATGGGGAGCTATCACCTCGATGGTCGTGGGGCAGCGCCCCACAAAAACAAATCAAAGGGATGCTCGAGTCGCTCGCAGAGCGCGAGCAATGTCGAAGTGGTCGAGAATGATGGGGAGCTATCACCTCGATGGTCGTGGAGCAGCGCCCCCCAAGGACAAATCAAAGCCCACGTCATGCGCATCATCTGCAACTCCAGGAATCAAAAGAGCAAACGCAGCATGATGAGCACGGAGTATCTGGTGACGACAAGGACACGACTCCAGGCGCTGGAAAGCGCAGCTCAAAAACGTGGGGCCGGCTTCCAGCCGGCCGACCGAGGCCTTGGGAAGGACAGTTCGTGCGCACTGTGCCCGACACTGGGGTCAGGACTCGCAGAAGGTGTATGCAGAGTCCGGGGAGGGCGCACACGCAGGTGCGCCCCTACAAGTTGGGGGAACAGGCCAAGCGCCCAATCGACAAGAAGTTGGGGGAACAGGCCAAGCGCCCAATCGACAAGAAGTTGGGGGAACAGGCCAAGCGCCCAATCGACAAGAAGTTGGGGGAACAGGCCAAGCGCCCAATCGACAAGAAGTTATTCGTGCAGGGCTCAGAAGAATGCCATCGGGGGTCGTGATGGAGCAGTTTGGTGACTACGTGCTCGAGGAGGTGATTGGTCAAGGGGGTATGGCCATCACCTACAAGGCACGAGAGCGACTCGGGAATTCGGGCGAACGGTGGGTGGCACTCAAGAAGATTCTACCTGAGCACTCGGAGCGCGAAGATTTCCGCCAGATGTTCGAAGACGAGAGTCGTGTCGCGGCGTTGATCTCCCATCGGGCGGTGTGTCCGGTCTATCGTGCAGGCGAGATCGACGGCTCGCTCTTCATCGCCATGGAGCTGGTCGAGGGATGGGCGCTGGCAGCGATCGAGGAGGAGCTGAGTCGGCAGCAGCTTCGAATCCCTGTGGAGCACGCGCTGTTCATTGGCTCGGAGCTGCTTTGGGGACTGCAGGCGGCTCATGCGCTGACCTCAATCGATGGGACGCCGCTACATGTGGTGCATCGCGACGTGTCACCGCAGAACGTGCTGATCTCGAAGCGCGGCGAGGTGAAGATTATCGATTTCGGCATCGCGCGAGCGGTGGGGCGAAAGCATCTGACCCAGACGGGGGGCGTCAAGGGCAAGCTGATGTACCTGAGCCCCGAGCAGATTGCCGGGGGAGAGCTGGACGCGCGTTGCGACGTCTTTGCGGCGGGCGTTTTGCTCTATGAGCTGTTGACCGGCAAGCATCCCTTCGAGGCCAACAACTCCACGGCCGTGCTCTTGGCCATCACCCAGAGTCCGCCTGCGGCACCGAGCACGGTCGCGGCAGAGCTGCTCTTCGTGGACCAGATCATCAACAAGGCGCTGCAGAGTGACCCGTCGCAGCGTTGGGCGACTGCAGCAGAGATGGCGACGGCCCTGGACCAGGCTTTGGCCAACCTGCATCCGGGCTATTCGATTCGGCACTTCGCGCGTTTTACCGAATCGTTTCATCGAGACGGGCTGACGTTGGCGGTGATGCAGACGGCGGATGGGACCAGCCCAGAGCGAACGGCGCCGAGTCTGGTGTCCAAGCTCGTGGCGGCGCCGAGCCCATCTTCGCCATCGACGCCGCTCTCGCCCCGGATCATGGGGCAAAGCGGCGCGCAGAGTGGCGTAGGGCATGCGCTGACCGAGCCTGGAGAAACGCCGTCGCTGGGGACGCTGCCGAGCCGCGAAGCGCTGGTCCCACAGCCATCGGCACCGGCAGCGGGCGTAGGGCGTAGCCGCGGCTTGGTCTTTGGCCTGTTTTTTCTGGGGTTTGCGGTCTTGGTGGCGGCGGGTGCAATCTCACTGGTGGCGTACCTCTCGCTGGGGCGGTCGGAGCCTGGCGCAGAGGAGGCGAGCGTGACGGCAAAGCGGGGCAGCGCCACGGTCTCTGTGGACGGTGTCGAGGCGGTTGCAGGTGAGCGTCCGGCGACGGCACCAGAGGTGGCCTTGGCGCCGCTCGACGAGCCCGACGCTGAGCCTAGCCCTGCAGCTCCTCTGCCGGACGCCGAGCCTGCTGACCCTGTGGATGCGTTGGCTCAGGACGAGCCGCCCATGCAACTGCCCAACGCTTCCAACGTACTGCCGGCAGACCCGACGCAGATGCTCAACGCGCCGCATCTGTTGGATTTGTCCACGAAGGGTGGCGCCGATCCGCTGGACGAGCCGCTCGACGATGAGCCCTTGGACGTGGCGATTCCCAACCGAGCCGATGAGCATCTGCTCACTTCCCTGGCCTTGACGGGTCGTTGTCTGTTTGGGTCCTGGGCGGCGTCACGGCGTTCATGGGAGCGCTATCAGTCGTGGCAGACCAAGGCCAAGCCCAATTGCAAAGAGCCGCTCATCACCTACGGCATCTACGAGATCGCCGAGCACTATGTCGAGCAATGCCAAGAGGCGGCAGACAACGCGGCCTTCGATGCGCCCAAAATGAACCGACAGGCAGGCAAAGTCGCGACCCTGATGGCGGAGTGTGTGCCGCTGAGCAGCGCCGCCAACCAGTACTATGAATATCAGCAGTATGACGAGGATGGGTGTGCGCGGGGCGTTGAGCTCCACGACGCGTTGAGCAGCAAGTTGCCGTTGATGATTCAGATTTCCGAGCAGCTCATGAACGACGCCCAAGCGCTCACAGCCGAGGTGGAAGACCGCTGGATGGCGCAGCTTGGTCAGGGGACACGTGCAGACTTCGAGCGCCACCTTCGCTTGACCTTGCGCGGGTACCACGGCTTGCGGGCGGGAGGCGTGGACACTCTGGCTGGGAAGGTGGCCGAGCCCGAGGCGTTGACAGCCGCTGCGCTGGAGCTGCGCAAGCAGGCCGGGGCGCTCCAGTCTTTCGTGCAGGAGCAGGGCATGAAGCTCGGCTCGAGTGAGCAGGAGCTCGTTGACCAGCTCGCCGAGTGCGCGCTCGAGGCGAAGCTGCTGAGCGCGCTGGCGGCAAAGGGCTCGGGGCTCAAGAAGACCGATTTCATCAAGTACATCTCTGCCTGTGGATGGACCCTCGAGCTGCATGCACGCTTCGTCAATCTGAGCGCACCGTTGGTGGTGTTCCCGATTTGAGCGCCAGGAGCAAGATTGTTCAATCAGGGCAGAGAGGCAATGACCTCCCGCCGTCACAGCCGTGGCATTCCTCCCAACCTGCTGGTGCTCCGATGTCAAAACCTGCACCACTGGAAATGATGACAACCACCCCATCCGACACGCGTCGATAGTTCGACGTCGCTTCGTGGGAGCTGAGTGCCGGACCGCAGCCCATGGGAATCGAGAACGGGCGAACGCACTGTCGTTCGAAGTCGATGGGCATTCCTGTCCAAAAGTGAGTGCATTGCCACTCGCCACAGAGCGGTGCCTCGTAGGCGGGGTGGTCGGCGACACAACGTTGCATCCCAAAGGGCGGCTCGCGCAGCGCGCTCGTCGCGTTGCCCTCGGCAGGTGGCCCAAAGAAGCGGTGCGGCGAGGCGTAGGTCTTGTCACCGTAGACCAGACAGTCCGAACCCGCAGAGAGCTCGCTCGGGTCGGCGCACAAGACCAACTCTGCGACATGCGGAATACACGGAGTCGAGGGATGATAGAGCGCGAAGCCAAGCGCCACCTGGCCATCGGGACAGCGCGCGCAACCCGGATCGTCGGCGCACAGCTCCCTCGGCTCACAGGAGAGCGTGACTGCGCTATACAAAGAGGCAAGGAACACCATTCGAAAGGGGAGTGGCTTCATACTGCTTTGATGCTCCTGTCGCTGCTGGTCGAAGTTTTGTCGATTGGGCACTTGGCCTGTTCTCCGAACCACTTGTCAATTGGGCACTCGGCCTGTTCCCAAAAGTTGTTGCGCGCCATCCATGGCGCTCACCCTTCCGGCTTGCTTCGCAGCGAGTCTTCGCCTCCTGATGACGACTTGTCTGACTCGCTTTCAATCTGGGCAGCGCTCGTTCACATGAGGGCTAGAGCAGTCATAACACTCCTGCCAGCCGGGCGGTGCCCCAATCCCTCCCGCTCCGTTGGGCACTTTCACAACGAGTCCATCAGAGTCTCGTCGGAAGTAGGATGTGGCTTCGTGGGTGCTGGTTGCGGGACCACAGCCCATGGGAATTCGAAACGGGCGATAACAAGCTCGTTCGAAGTCGAGGGGAATTCCGGTCCAGCTCTGGGTGCACGTTTGCTCTCCACAGAGCGAAGCCTCGTAGGCGGGGTGGTCGGCGACACAACGTTGCATCCCAAAGGGTGGCTCGCGCAGCGCGCTTGCCGCGTTGCCTTCGGCAGGTGGCCCAAAGAAGCGGTGCGGCGAGGCGTAGGTCTTGTCACCGTAGACCAGACAGTCCGAACCCGCAGAGAGCTCGCTCGGGTTGGCGCACAAGACCAGCTCTGCGACATGCGGAATACAAGGCTGGTACGGCTCGTAGAGCGCGAAGCCAAGCGCCACCTGGCCATCGGGACAGCGCGCGCAACCCGGATCGTCGGCGCACAGCTCCCTCGGCTCACAGGAGAGCGTGACTGCGCTGAACAAAGAGGCAAGGAACACCATTCGAAAGGGGAGTGCCTTCATACTGCTCCTGTCGCTGCTGGTCGAAGGTTTTACGCCTGGCGCGCACCCTTTGGGCTTGCTTTGCGGCGAGTCTTCGTCTTCTGGCAAGGACTTCTTGTCGATTGGGCCCCCGGCCTGTTTCCTTAACTTGCTGGCAGCCGAGGCTTGGCGGCGTGCATCGGAAGCACAGGTTCAGACGACCCGAGCTTCACTCGCTTTCAATCTGGGCACCTAGGGTATGCCGCCACCTCGCCACAGTCATTGCATTCCTCCCAACCCACTGGTGCTCCAACGTTTCCACCCGCCCCGTGGTAAATGACGACGACCACCCCATCTGACTCTCTTCGATACACGGACATTGCTTCGTGGGTGCTCATAGCCGGACCACAGCCCATGGGAATCGAGAACGGACGTGCACACTGTCGTTCGAAATCGATGGGCGTTCCTTTCCAAAAGTGAGTGCATTGCCACTCGCCACAGAGCGGTGCCTCGTAGGCGGGGTGGTCGGCGACACAACGTTGCATCCCGAAAGGCGGCTCGCGTAGCGCGCTCGCCGCGCTGCCTTCAGCAGGGGGGCCAAAGAAGCGGTGCGGCGAGGCGTAGGTCTTGTCACCGTAGACCAGACAGTCCGAACCCGCAGAGAGCTCGCTCGGGTCGGCACACAACACCAGCTCTGCGACATGCGGAATACAAGGCTGGTACGGCTCGTAGAGCGCGAAGCCCAGCGCCACCTGCCCATCGGGGCAGCGCGCGCAACCGGGATCGTCGGCGCACAGTTCCCTCGGCTCACAGGAGAGCAGAACGACGGCGAGCATCGCGCAGACGAGGGCGGCTCGGGTTGAAAATAGATCGGATTGGGCTCCGTTCATTGTCTCCCTTCCTTTGTGCTCAGTGCAGCTCTGGGTCACCACTGTGGTAGTAGTCTGCCATGTAGATACGCACCCCTTGGCTGGGGACGTTGACGCCGGTGACACGCATCTGTAGGCAACGCCCAGCGATTTGGCTGGAGTAGAGGCGGATGCGGTGCCGAAAGACCTCAGTCATGTCCCCGACTTCGTCATAGGTCACAGGAGGCTGGCAAGTGTTGACGACCCGGATGTCGATGTTCGGAGTCTCCACATACCCGTACGGCCAGTCCATGACCACGGCCCACTTCCAGTTGGAGATGAGCGAGCTCTCTGGGCCGGGCCCTCCCACATCAAAGGCGACGGTTTGGCCGTGATACAGCATGAACGAGTGTGAGCCCCAGCCCCACGGAGCGGTGAGATTGTTGCTGCTGGGAAAATGTGCACGAAGACGCCCAAAGCCCGAGTTTGCAGAGATTGAGGTCAGGTGAGAGGTCGAGTAGTGCCCTCCTGTGTAGCCGTCACCCATGACGAGCAGGTTGGCCAAGAGGCGTCCGGTGGTGTTGGCACCAAAGGATGGATAGTTGGCGTTCAGATAGTGGCGGAGCAGCACTGCTACTCCGGCGACGCCTGGCGCGGCGTACGAGGTTCCTGTTCTGACGGAGTAGGTGGCGTAGCCCCGAGTACTCGTGTCGCTGAAGAAACTGACGATTTGCCCAGGGGCCACCAAGCCGACGAGATCCACGAAGGTGTGTGCTCCGCCCTGCAGCGTGTGCGCGACGCGCCCGCGAGAAGAGCTTTCAGACAACTCCGACCGACGAACCCAATAGCGCGGGTCTGGTGGGTTGCTCCAGCTCGGATCGTCGAGCCCCCCGACAGTGAGCACCCGAGGATGTTCGCCCGGAAGCGTGACGTTACACATGGACGGTTCTTCATCATGAGCGTTGCCCGACGACTTGACGAACAACATCCCAGCGTCCCAGGCGGCATCGATGGCGCTTGAGAGGCCACAGACGTTGTTGTATTTGCCACACCAAAGAGAGAGCTCCGTTGCCGAATACTCCTCAGGGTCGGAAGAAAACACCAGACGTCCGGAGAAGTTCAAGACGTCGACACCGTTCTCCACGGCATCCTCGATGGCCAAGGTCACCGAGCAGTTGTGCGCTGTCGGCGAGGGGTAGAGTGGCGACTGGAGCCGGTACTGGAAGAAGCGAGCCCGACTCGCGATGCCGCTCCGCTGACGCCGCATCTCCGGCAAGTAAATCGACCAGTCCTCGCCGCCGCGAATAGAGCCGGCTGCAACCCACGCCACCTTGGTGGCATGGGTCTCGAGCCATTCCTGGTCATGGCACGCTTCAGGCAGTGTAGGCTCCTCGAGGTAGGTGTAACAACCGGTGGCTGGATAGGCCGTGCTGTTGCATGATTTCCCGATGATGCGGAGGGGCCCGTCTCGTCCCTCTGCAAAGCCGACGTGCTCACAGTTGAGCGGAGCTTCCTCGAGAAAGGCGAGCTTCTGCTTCCAACCGATGGATGGGTAAGGAAACCCCGAGAAGAACCTCGAACCAGCGGAGCCGTCGTAGTTCTGTTGGATGAATGCCTCGGAAAGCAGCGCATCCTGGTACTGCATCCCGTCCATTTCACCGGCAATGGCCGTTGCGGAAGGGGTGAACTCGATGCCCGGATGGCGCTCCAGAACGGTGGTGAGGGTTGCACGAGGGATGTGCAGGTGCAAGCCAGGGAAGAGCCAGTATCGGTGTAAGACCTTGACCCCCTCCGCCTCGAGCGATTGGGCAAAGGGCTCCAAATAGGTGTCGAGAGCTGCTTTTCGCCGGCTGATTCCCTCTGCGCTCGAGTAGTCGACGCTCTCCTTGCCTGCAGGCTCAGGCAGCACTGCGACGACTTCGACGAAGGGCTCATCGCCCAACGTTTCGAGTTGAGCGAGGAGGAGTGCGCGGGAGCTGTCGACACGATTTGCCCAACGCTCCTGTTCCGTTTGCTCTGGCGCTGGAGGGACCCCGTTTTCTGTTGCGATCAGGATGGGGCTGCTTTCGAAGCGAAGCGTGTTGCCATGCTCATCGACGCCAACGAAGCCTCCTTCCGCCTGAAGCGCCAAGATAGCCGCGTCGTCAGGGGCTGCTTCGAGAGCTTGGCGACGGGGTGCGTGCTCAACTGGAGCGTTCGAATACTCCAACTGATCCTCCGGCGCACCGCCTACGGGCGGAGGTTCACAACCCATCGCCTGCGCAAATGACGTAACTAGTAAAAAAAACATCAGATTTCGAGCCATGGCCAATGCTCCATGCAGCACGGTGAAACCATTTGCGAGCATACCAGCGATGAGCGGGGCCACCAAGAAAAATCGTCGGCGCTCATGAAACCGCTGTTGACCTTTCGGAGGAAAGCGAATGCAGAGCAGTCCATCCACCAAGCTTCGTGCTCCTCACTGAAAACGAGGTCGACGCGTTGGGGCGAGGGCGATATCTTTGTATTCGTTCGCTCTCGGGCACCGACCTCGCTCGAGGACTCGCGAGGATGGAGTGCCTTTCGCTCACTTTGGATTGCTTCCGTGACGCGGCTCTGACGACGACGCAGAGGAGAACAGCATGAAACGTCTCTTGGTCAGCCTGAACATATTGCTGCTCGTCACCACCACCGCTACCATCGCCAGCGCGCAGGAGGAGGAGCCTCGCTGTGAGCGCTGCATCGAGTGGTTTGGCATGCAGCTCGGCATGGGCTGGAACTGGTTCAACGTTGGGCGCCAAGACCCTGACGACTATGGCCTCGAAGTGGACCGCGCGGTTCCCCGAACGGATATCCTCATCGCCACCCTGCAGTGGCCTTCAGCCTACCTCACGGTGCTCGAGCTGCACCCCTTCTTCTTCCTCGGCTATCTCGGCGCAGGGACACGAGCTGGTGTCCGGCTCCCACTCACAACGGACCGCCATCATGAACTCAGAATTGGTGCAGGTGCCAGCGCGGATTTTTTTCTCTATCACATCAATGCCTTCACCATGTCGCTCACACTCTCCCCGCATCTGCAGTATGTCCACCAGACCGAGCTCGGTTCGGTGGGAGTGGGCTTCGAGGTTCCGCTCTCTTTTCCCTTCAAGGAAGAGCTGATAGGTGGAGACGGTCACTCCGTCGAGGTCGACCCCATGATGACTGGCGTGCACCTCTACTTCCGCTTCACCGTCGGCCGTACGGCGAGGTGATTCGACAAGTGTATGCAGAATCGGAGGAGGGCGGACACGCAGGTCCGCCCCTACTTGGTGTCGAAAGCCTGCCCTTCAGCAGCTGCGCGCGGACTTGGAAGAGGCGTGGGCGAACGTGCCCCTACTGGGCGTCGAAAGCCTGCCCTCAGCAGTCGCATTTCTGCTTCAGCACCTCCTCGAGCTCCGAAAGCTGCGCTGCTGTGCTCAGCAGCAACGGCGCCTCGCAGCGCCCCTGCGCGCAGACATAGACCGTGAGCCCCGCGCCCAAGCTCGTCTTCCCGCGTACCCAGGGACAGAGGCGCCCCAGCCGCTCGAGCTCCTCTTCCCGCGCCCCAAGCACCGATACCCCAGGCCGCAAGCGCTTGCCAAGCTGACTGCGGCAGGCCGCAGCCAGCGCCTGCGCGCCCTCCGACCATACGACCAGCACCTGGCGCTCGCCTTCGCTCTCGAACATCAGCTTTCGAAAGAGCGCCACCATCGCCTCATTGCCCGTCTGCGGATAGCGACTCAGCAACGGAAGCTGCGCCCTCAGCCCCCGCTCTGCGATTCCCCGCCAGTCCAAGCCCTCGCCCAGCGCGTCCCCCGCATAGGCGGCGAGCCGCAGGGCGTTGTCGATGGCCAGCGAGCTCGGAGCAGGCTCGGCACCATCGTGCTCGGGCTTCTCCCGCACCAGCAGCTCGCTGTCCTCGGGCACCAAAAACCAGCTCCCGTGCTCGCGATCCCCAAACACCGCTTCGGTCTTGGCCGCCAGCGCGATGGCGCGTTCCAAGAAGTCGGGCTCCCAAGTGGCGTCATACACATCGAGCAGCGCCGCACAGACCGCCGTCTGATCCTCCAGGAACACCTGAGCGCTCGCCCGCCCCTCGGCATGACTGCGCCGATACAGACCCTCCACGCAGAGCTTGGCGCGCAGCGCCGCCTCCGTTCCGAGCGCAAGGTCCAGCAAATCCGGTCGCTCCAAGACGACACCAGCCTTGGCCAAAGCCGAGATGGTATAGGCGTTCCATGCACAGATGAGCTTGTCGTCGCGAAGCGGCGGCGGCCGCAACGCCCGCGCCGCCAGCAGCCGCGCTCGCGAGGGGGCGTGCCGTCGCCAGGCAAGCTCGTCCGACTCGCGAAGATGAAGCACCTTGCCCGCCTCGGCTGCACCCTTCGCGTCCACATACGCCCGCAAGAACGCTGGCGCCGCTTCGCCCAAGACCGCGTCGACCTGCTCCGGCTCCCAAAGGTAGTAGCGGCCTTCCTCCCCCTCGCTGTCGGCGTCGAAGGCGCTGGCAAAACCACCGCCGGGCAACGCGAGCTCCCTGCGCACGAAGTCCAAGGTGTCGAGCACCACTCTCTCGAAGGTCTCGAGCAGGGCGCTCGTGTCGTCTGAAGCAAAGCGAGGCTCTCTGCCGAGCTGAATCGCCTCCAGATAGGCCACGCTGAGCAAGGCGTTGTCGTAGAGCATCTTCTCGAAGTGCGGCACCCTCCAGCGCTCGTCGGTGCTGTAGCGGTGGAAGCCGCCGCCGAGCTGATCGTAGATGCCGCCGCAGGCCATGGCCTCGAGGCTGCGACCTGCCAGCTCGAAGGCCTCGAGCTCAGCGCTGCGCAGGGCGTGCCGCAGCAGCATCCGAATCGGGAAGGACGACGGGAACTTGGGTGCTCCTCGGCGGCCGCCATGGACCGGGTCGTAGTCCTCTCGCGCCTGCTCCACCGCGCGCTCGGCGAGTCGTTCGAGCTGCTGCAGAGAGAGCGGGTCTGCTTGGGCTGCGGCCTGGCTGCGTGCACTCGAGCGCCGCAAGACCTCGACCACCTGGGCCGCCGCCTCAGCGACGCGCTGCGGCTCTTCCCGATAGGTGCGGGCGAGCCCCTGGAGCAGGGTGACGAAGCCAAAGGCGGCACCGCGTTGGCCGTCGTGGGGCGGCAGATAGGTGGCGGCAAAGAAAGGCCGACGCTGCGGGTCGAGCCAGACCGACATCGGCCAGCCACCGCGACCGCTGAGCACCTGGACCGCACCCATGTAGAGCGAGTCCACATCGGGCCGCTCCTCACGGTCGACCTTGACGCAGACGAAATCGCGGTTGAGCTGCGCGGCGATCTCCACCGACTCGAAGCTCTCGTGCTCCATGACGTGGCACCAGTGGCAGGTGGCGTAACCAACTGACAGGAAAACAGGCTTTTGCTCTGCCGCTGCGCGCTCGAAGGCCTCGTCACACCAAGGGTACCAGTCGACGGGGTTGTGGGCGTGCTGCAGCAGGTAAGGGCTGCTCTCGAGGATGAGCCGGTTGCAGAAGCGTGGCTGGCCCTCGCGCAGGTTGCGGCTGCGGGCTTGGTAGGCGCTGCGGCCGTGATAGGCCTCCTCGAGCCGCTGTTGCAGCGCCGCAGAGATGGAGGCAGAAGAGGGGAGGGGCTCGAACATGTGGACTCCCGTGGCGGGTCAACGGAGCGTGCTCATCAAGAGTGGTCGTCGAACGATACGAAAAAAGAGAAGGGATTCCAAAGGGCTAGCCCTTTGGCGGGGTGTGGGGCAGCGCCCCACGAAGATAAATCAAAGGGCTGCTCGAGTCGCTCGGAGAGCGCGAGCAATGTCGATATGGGTTCGGTCGCGCTCGAGGTCGATGGGGGAAGCGCGCTTTGTGGCGGTTGTTGCGCGCCATCCCTGGCGCGCACCCTTCGGGCTTGCTTCGCAGCGAGTCTCCGCCTCCTGGCTGCGACTTCTTGGACGGCTCGAACGATCGTCCGGGAGGCCCTAGGGATGTAGGGTACGGCGCAGCCGCGCCGTCTCGTATCCTACGGCGTCGAGACGAGCGACGAGGTCGTCATACAGGGCCGGGTCCATCACCTTGTCACGACACAATATCCATAGGTAGTCGCGGCTGGGGTGGCCGACAACTGCGTATTCATAGTTCGTCCCGAGATCGATGATCCAATAGTCCCCCCAGAAGGGACGAAAAAAGCTCACCTCGAGCTTGGCGTTGCTGCTCTTGTCGACCACCCTCGCCCGTCCGTGGGCGCTCTTCTCCGGGCCGTCCACGCTGTCGAGGCGACACTGGTTGAGCACGTCAATGTCACCGTCCTCACGCAGGGTGTAGGTCGCGGTGCTCGCCGTGCACCCTTTCTGGAAGCTCTGGGGAAAGGCTGCAATCTCGTACCAGAGACCGAGGTAGCGCTCCAAGTCGACCTGGGGCACCGTCTGCAGAGGGTCTAGCTTCAGACGCTCCGTGGTCGAGCTGGCGCAGGCGCTGCTCAGCAGCCCGATGATGAGGGTGATGAGGCGTCTCATGGTCTGTTCCTTGTGTCCTGTGTGGCATAGCTCTCAGTTCATTCCAGGAATACGAATTCTATCCGCGACTCCCCCTCTCCATATATGGAGAGGGGGTTGGGGGGTGAGGTCTCTGGCGGTTGCGCGAATACAAGAGCGGCATCGCGCCAGTTCCCTTGGCGGATGCAGAATCCGGGGAGGGCGACCGGCCGGTCGCCCCTACGACTGCGATTTCCGTCGCTAGTGTGCATGACTTTCCAGAGCTTGGATGCGGATGCAGAATCCGGGGAGGGCGACCGGCCGGTCGCCCCGACGACTGAGATTTCCGAGGCTCTTGTGCATGACTTTCCTGAGCTAGGATGCG
>JAVFAO010000037.1:0-29209 GCA_034002465.1 Myxococcota bacterium | reverse complement strand
AGCATGCGGTGTCGGTGTGGGGCTCTGCCCCACGCCCCGCCAAAGGGCTCGCCCTTTGGAATCCCTTTTGTTTTCAGTTCGATATGCGGCTCGTGGCTCGCGGCTTGCGCGCTTCGCGCGGCTCGCCTCGGTTTTGTGGGGCTCTGCCCCACACCCCGCCAAAGGGCTCGCCCTTTGGAATCCCTTTTATTTGCAAATTGATACGCGTAGCGGTCAGAGCTTGAGCTCGACCAGGTCATGCATATCCTTGCCCGTTTCGAGGGTAATCACCTTGCGCTGTAACCGCTCCTCAGGATGTCCCCAATGCTCGATGATCGTCGCATATACCTTGCTCCGAGCACCCTCTCTACCAGCGTCACTGGCGAAATACTTCGCTCGGATCAGATACCGCCCCTTCGGCGCCGACCGCAGCACGTACATCTCCGGACCGTATCCCTGAGTCACATCCTGAGTCAGCGCTCCTCCACTCGCAGTGACGTTGTGAGCGTAGTAGCACTCCTCACCACTGGGCTCGATCACGTGCAGGTCGACATCACTGTTGTCCGTATTCCAAGTGATTGAAACCACCAAATCCGCTTGCCGAAAGTCGAACTGCGCTTCCATCTCCTTGAGCCGCGTCTTCATATACTCAGCATGCTCCGAATTGCCACTGCTCGCCGTGCGCAAGAAGCGCAGATAATCCAGACTGACGATTTGATGAAAGGCGCCAAAACGGCTGTCCCACTGCCCAGCAAGGGCGATCTCGAAATAGGCCAACGCCAGCTCATCCAGACCCGCCTCGGCGAGGTCGAGCGCCATCGCATGATAGCTCTGAGGCTCCCAGGGGCGCGAACGAGCCACCCGAGAGAAGAGGTGATACGCCTGCTCATACAGCCCCCACTGCATCGCTTGGTAGCCGATGTCTCGGGCGAGGACAGTGTCTCCAGGGCGGTTTTCGACGAGGCTGCTCAGCGTGGAGAGCGCGTCGGCGGCGCTGTTTTCGGTGAGGCGACGCTCAGCTTCGGCGGTGATTTGTTGGTAATCGATCTGCCGTGTCTCGAGGGCGCTGAGCAGCGCTTGACTCAAGGCGCTCCGCTGTGGAGCGGTGCCGAGCAGCGGCGCTGGGGGGAGGCTGAAGGCACTATCGGGGAGGCTCTCGAGTAGGGCTTTGGTCTTGGGAAGGAGGGCGACGCGCGGGTTCTGCATCTCCTCGAGGGAGCCGAGGAAGGCGAAGAAATCGGCGCGAGGGTTGCCAAGCAGCGCGCTGAGCTGGGCGAAGAGGGAGCTGACCAATGGAGCAACTGGGGTTCTGGCGACCAGCTCCTGGTCTTCTTCGGGGTGGAGCTCGAAGCGGGCATAGTCTTCCTCGCTCTCCAGCATCAGCAGCGAGGCGGAGGGCCCGGTGATTCTGAAGTGTCGTGCAAAAGGCACCGCATACGCTTTGGCTGGCTCCCCGAATTCCTCGAGCTGAGCGACCGCGATCTCGCCATAGCTCCGGGCGGCGAGGGGAGAGTCGAAGGTGGGCATACGCAGGGGGATGGTCTGCACGCCGTCGTCGGCGCGGACCTTGAGCGTGACGAGAAGCTCGCCGACCAGGGCACCTCGGCCAGCTAGCCTGATGCGCTGCCCAGGAAAGAGGGAGGTGGCGCGGCCAGCCAGGAGGATGTCTTGGGTGGGCCGCTGAGAGTCGTCAGTGACCTCAATGGATTCAATGAGATAGGGGCGGTTGCGGTGAGCCACCGAGGCAGCGTCGAGCTCGCTCTCGCCGACGACGGAGAACAGCGCGCCGCCCGTCTCTCTGCAGAGCTGCTGCATGAAGGAGCGGTCTGCTTGCGCAAAGCCGCTGTGGTAGGCGAAGACTGCTGCGGGACTGGAGCTCATGGCGACGATGCGATTCTTGTCGGACTCACCCCAGGTTGAGGCGGCATCGGAGAGGAGGAAGATGTCGAAGGGCTGCTGTTCTGCCGTTGCCCAGGCGGGGCTGTTGGCTTGGCGCAGGGCGGCAGCGAGGTCGGTGGCGCCTTCGAGGGCGAGGGTTCGAGCATCGTCGATGGCCTGTTGGACTGCCTCCGGGGTATTCTCAACAAACTCTTGTTTCCACCATCTCTGTTCGATATCGAAAGAGAGGATGGCAAAATACTTCATATTTTCTCGGTTGTTGTCGAGGATCTTGCGGAGCAAGGCGAGCCAGACATTGAACTGGTCCGGGTTGGAGCTGAGTGAGCTGTCGAGCATGAAGACGGCATGTGAGCGGGTGCTGTTTTCTCTGCTCTCGAGCTCTGGCAGGAAGTCGGCGGCGAAGAAGCTGCCTGCGGTGTCTTCACCGCTGAGGGCGGCGGCCCGCAGGCCTTGCAGGTTGAGCCTGAGTTGAGCAGGGGTGTTGGAAGTGATGTGGTAGTGTCGCCGTTGGTTGATGCTTTCGAATTGTTGTTCTGGGGTGACGCTGAGCTCGACATTGGGGATTTCGAGCACGCTGAGGTCGACGACGCGGGACTGTGCTTCGGGCAGGTCGAGGAGCAGCTCTGCGTTGTCTTGGAGCCAGAGCAGATCGACGTCATAGGCGACGGTGATGCGGTGCAGCTGCTTGGGGGAGATGGGGTAGACACGGGTGCTGAAGATGCCCGAGCCTGCCCACTCACTGATGGCTGGGTCGACGCGTCTTCGAACCGTTTCGGTGTAGGCAAAGGCGGCTTTCTCTTTCTGAACCATCCTAGCAATTTTGGGCTCCTGCCAGCTTCGGCTGCGCGCTTCGGTAATACTCTCTGGGGAGACCTTGGCGTCTCCCTTCGAGCTCTCAATCCACTGCATATCCTCCTTTTTCGAATACACAGTCTGGCCAAAGGCGAGGAAGAACGGGGAGGCGCCGTTGGGGAGGCGCAGGTCGAAGTTGCCTTCGAGGACCTGGTCTCGATCGTTGAAATAGTAGTAGTCGCTGACCACGCGGGCGCGGAAGGCGTCGACCTCGACGCGCATCTGCACGGCGTGCAGGGGCAGTGACGCTTCGTCACCGATGCGCAGGCGTGCGTCGTTGGAGGCGTTGGTGGAGCGTTGCCAGCTCTTGTTTGGATCGCTGAGCTTGTCGTCTTCGCCTTTCTCGCCAGCCTTGCTCTTGGCATCGGTTGGTCGCGCTTCTTCGTCTTTCTTTTCGGAATCTTGGAGCACGTCAGCCATAGCCCCGGAGACGGCTTCGCGGGCCAACATTTCGCCTTCGGCTGTGGGAGCTTGGAGCGTCGGCTCCACCATGCTTGGAGCTGGTGTTTTGGCTTGGGCCTCGGCGGCGACCTGTTTGGCGGGGGCGCTGGCCGTTGAGGGTGGTTCTTTGCTTTGGCAGGCGAGCGTGATGACGCCAAGCAGGCTGAGGAGGAGGACAGGTCGTTGGCAGTGCATGGGGTTCTCCATGAAGCGGCGAAGGCGGGTACAGATTGTCTTGGGGCAGTGACGCTGGCAAGGGTGGGCGCGTCTGCGTCGGCAGGTGAGGCCGCGGCTGTGAAAGCGAACATGGGTTGTGGGTTCGCGCGCCTTTCGACGGTGCTTGACGTGCTTCGCGCGCCATGACATGTGCTCGGGAGGGCGTGTGAGCAGAGGCGAGGGGAGAGAGGTGCAAGAGCAGGAACGAAGGCCCGTTGGACAGCGTGTGGCGCTGCTTGCCGAGTATGCTCGCCGGGTGGTTCGCCTCTTTTTGAAGGTGAGTCATCGGGATGAGGCGCAAAAGACCGATCCTTGGGGGGGATTTCGAATCGCGCCGGAGCGGGTCGCGCAGCAGTTGGTGGCAGCAGCGCCGAACGTCTTGGACCTGGATGTGGAGGCGCAGCGGCGCGAGCTTGCAGAGCTGGTTCGGCACTGGATGTTGGAGCCGCCTTTGGAGATTGCGGGGATTGCCGAGCTGGCTGCGCTGTTTCGTTTGGAGACGGAGGATGCCGAGTTGTTCATGATGGCGGCGGCACCAGCCATCGATCCGGCGATTTCGGAGCTCTACGCCTTTGTCTGGGACAACATCCATAAGAAGTGCGCCGATGTGGGCTTTCTTTGCCAGGTCTTGGCAGCAGGCGACAGCGAGCGTTTCGAGCGCTTGTTGCGGCGCATGTCCTTCGATGCACCGCTGCGTCGTCATCGCCTTTTGGTGGTGGAGGCGCGGCTGGGCTCGGATGACAATCTCGACAAGAATTTGTTGATTCGGCGGGTCCGCGCGGCAGATCGGGTGATTGATTTCTTGCGGGAGGAGGCGACCGAGGTGGCGCCTGTGGACGAGGCGCTGTCGGCGACGTGTAGTCGTCTTCGGGAGGCGGTTTCGCTCGAGACGCTGAAGCTGCCGGCGGTGAGTCGAGATGCGATCGTGCAGATTTCTCGGAGCAAGAACTTCCCTGTCTTGCTCGAGGGCCCTGAGGATCATGGCAAGCTGCAGGTGGCGCAGGCCTTGGCGACCTTGCTCGACCGCGGCTTGGTGAGCGCCGATTTGACGGCACTCTTGGCGTTGGAGCCGGAGACCTTGCAGGTGCGGCTCTCGGAGTTGCTGCGCGAAGCGCGTTTAGGCCAGGATTTGCTGTATTTTCGGGGACATGACCTGCCTGATACCTTGACGGGCCCGATGTCGCTGGTGTTGCATCAGATGTTGCAGCGCGACCAGTTGCTCTTGGGTGTGGACAGGATGACGGTGTGGCTCTCCAGTGTGAGCGCTGGCTGGCCGGTGGTGCACATCCCCATGCCGGCGGCCTCGGATCGGGCCGAGCTTTGGCGGGGCGCTTTCGAGGGTGAGAAGCGTCCTCCTACGGATGATGCGATCGATGTGATTGCGCGCCGCTACGAGATGTCGGCGGCGCAGATTCGGCAGGCGGCAGGTGAGGCCAAGCGTCTGGCGCAGGTGGCGCGTCGTCGTCGGATCGAGCTCAACGATATTGATCGTGCTTGTCGCACTTACTTTGCGCACAAGCTCTCGGACCTGGCGGATTTGGTGCCACCTGCGGCGTTCAAGCCTGAGCAGCTGATTCTTCCTGCGAACGAGAAGGAGAAGTTCGAAGAGGTGATGCTCTATGCCCACGAGCACGATGTGATCTACGGCGAGTGGGGTTTTGGGGAGCGATTTCCGTATGGTCGTGGCCTCTCGGTGCTGTTCTATGGTCCGCCGGGAACGGGAAAGACCATGGCGGCGTGCATCATTGCGAGCGTCTTGGGCTTGGATTTGTTCCGGGTGGATCTGTCTCGGATCATGAACCGCTACGTAGGCGAGACTGAGAAGAACCTGGCGCGTGTATTCGACGAGGCTGAGCGTGGTCGGGTGATGTTGCTCTTCG
The DNA here is from genome assembly GCA_034002465.1 of Myxococcota bacterium. Taxonomy (GTDB): domain Bacteria; phylum Myxococcota_A; class Bradymonadia; order UBA4248; family JAVFAO01; genus JAVFAO01. The sequence continues at coordinate 23,942 of JAVFAO010000037.1, read as the reverse complement.
ACGAGGCGGACGCGCTGTTCAGCAAGCGCACCGAGGTCCGCAGCTCCGTCGACAAGTACGCCAACTTGGAGGTTGCGTATCTCTTGCAGCGGATGGAGAATTTCGAAGGTGTCACGGTGTTGACGACGAACGCCGAGGCGAACCTGGACGACGCGTTCAAACGTCGTATTCGGTATCGCGTCTATTTTCCGATGCCCGATGCCCTCACCCGAGGCGAGCTCTGGCGCTCGTTGATTCCGGCCTCGGCGCCTGTCGCCGAGGGGATTCCGTTCGAGCTTCTCGGTCAGCACTTCGAGATCAGCGGTGGTCACATCAAGCAGGCGGTGTTGCGTTCTGCGTTTTATGCGCGGCGCGCGAACAGCGCGATCAATTTGCAGCACATGGTGGATGCGGCGGTGGCGGAGTGTCGAGAGCTGGGCATGTTGATGTCGGATCGTTTGCCCAAGCCTTTGGTGAAGGCGCTGCGGCGCGAGCGAGGGGAACCGGATTTGCCGGAGGAGGAGGAGAAGGGGGCAGCAGAGACGGCGATGTTGGGGCTCAAGCCGATGTTGCCGAGCTGAGTGGTCGAAGCGTGTGCGCTGGCTCTGCTGGTGGCCTGCTCGAGAGCACTTGGAAAACAGCGCGCTCGCCGACACGAACTCGAAAGAGAGCGAAATCTCGAAAGCGCAGAGAGAGTGCAGGCGCGAATGGCCTGGAGGCAGGGGTTGATGTCCGAGAAGCGAGTGGTGGTCTTGGGGGCGAGTGGTTTGATGGGCATTCCTCTGGTGAGCGAGGGGCTCAGGCTAGGTCGCGAGGTGGTGGCGGTGGTGGACGATGCGGAGCATCCACCTCAGCTGCCGCAGGGGGTGCAGGCACGCCTCGGGGAGCTTTCGGATCGCCGATTTTTGCAGCGCGTCTTGGAAGGTGCCGAGCATGTGATCTGTGCGCGTTGTCGGGACAGTCGTCTCTTGCCCTCGGTGGAGTCTGGGGAGGTGTCGGGGGAGTCGCCCTTGCTGCAGCTCTCGAGCTTGGCGCTCATCTTGGATTGCTGTGAGCAGGCAGGTGTAGAGCACTTCGTGTTCATCAGCTCGGCGTCGCTCTATCAGGAGCAGAGGGGGTTGCGTGACGAGCGCACGCCGTTGCGGGCGCGCGATGAGAAGCAGCAGCTTCTGCTCGACAGCGAGGCGGCGGTCTTGGCCTGTGGCGAGCGTGCTGCGATGGCGGTGACGGTGTTGCGGCCGGCGTTTTTGTATGGGGTTGGGGGCTATTCCTTGGTGTCGACGCTTGCGGTGGTGCCGGTCTTGCTTGGGGCGCGCATGGCATTACTGCCGGGGTTCCGAGGAGGGCCTCGCAGCACTTGGTGTTCGGCCGATGAGCTTGCGCAGGCAGCCTACTTCGTGCTGGGTTCGAGCAAGGCGCGGCAGCAGTGCTTCAATGTTGGAGAGGACACGCCGTTGGGCGCAGGGGAGTTGCTGACCTATCTGACGGCGGCTCAGGAGTTGCCGATTGGGCCGCTGTTGAGCTGGCCGCCCCACGCGGTGTTGAGGGCTTTGCGGGTGGTGTTCGAGCAGCCGCGTGGCCGTCGTTCGCCGAGCGTTTCATCGGGGCGCCCCCCTACTCGCTTCGGGTGTCCGTCGTTTGCTCAGGTCTTGCAACGTTTGCTTGATACGTGGTGGGACGAGCTGCGAGAGGACTATGGATTGTGTGAGGACTTCAAGCCGCAGTTGAACCTGGCGCTCTTGGACTGGGCTTGCGACGACGTCTTGCTTTCTTCGCAGAAGCTTCGTCAGCTTGGCTTTGCGCCCAACGTGCCGGGCATCTACGAGGGGCTGGCTGCGACCATCGACAGTCATCGCCAACGCCGCTGTCTGCCTGATCTGCGCAGTCTGCATCGTCGTCGTCGAAGCCGCGGCTTGCGGGCTCGGCTACGCGTGCCACTCACGGGTTATGCGGTCTCAGTGGAGACTGGGCAGCGTTCGGCGATGACTGTGCAGAGCAGTGTTGAGGGTCCACTGCCCATGTTGCGTCGCAGCTGGGAGTGGCTGGTTGATGGCGCCATCAGCTTGCCGGGATGCGAAGCTGCACTCTTCGAGGGTACTTTGGTGGTGGAGCGTGCTCGTCGTCAGGCGAGCTGGGATTTGGCGTGGCGTGGAGCGGACGGCAGAGCGCTTCGTTTGATTTCGACGCATCGCTGGAGTCGTTGGCCCTGGCGTATTCTGGAGAGCATGAGCACATTGCCCTTCGAAATCATCAATGATCGGGGGCAAGTCATGTATCATGGGCATCTCCGCTATGACCTCGAGGCGGAGTTTTGGCCAAGTCTGTTGAGTTGTCGTTTCAGCCACTCGTCTCTGGAGTGAGCCTCGGCTTCGCGTCGCTCAGCCGAGATCGGAGGAGCGAGGCTTGGGCTTGCGCGGCCGTGGGTGGTAGAACCCGCGCTCGACTTGCTCCTGCTTCTGTTTGCACTCGATGCACATGCGAGCGGCCGGACGCGCGAGCAGTCGCTTGAAGCCGATCTCTTCGCCGCACTCCTCGCAGTACCCGAAGTCTTCATCCTTGAGCCAGATCAAGGCTTCGTCGAGCTTCTTGAGCAAGCGGATGTCGCGGGTGTGCAAGCGATCGAGGGTGGCTGCGATGCCTTCGGAGTTGGCAATGTCGGCCTCATCTCCGCGCGTCTCGGGTTCGAATTCCTCATCTCGACGCGCTTGCATGTTGCGCTTGATTTCCTCGATCTGACCCTCGAGGGACGATTGGATGGCGCTGATCTGCTCTTCGGTCAAATAGGACATTGCTCCAACTCCTCCTTAGGCTGGGCACGAGCCACGCTTCGTGGTGCGCGAAGTGTGAGGCGACTCCGACGGGCCACGAATCGGTCGAGAGACCTTAGACACGTGCCGATCTCATGTCAACACCAAACACGCCGCGCATGCCGCTGCGCCGCTCAGCTCTGCTCACCGAGAGCGGAGGCAAGCAGCGCGTCCTCGGCGAGCTCGGGCAGGACGATGTGGAAGCGGGGGTCCTGCTGCATGGCGCGTTGGGCGGCGAAGATGGCGCCGGGATTGCGCGCCCAGGCGCGGCGGGCGAGGCCATTGCCGACATCCCAAGAGAGCATGTTACGTGCGCGTTCGGAGGCCTCTGCGCTGCCATCGAGGACTAGCCCGAAGCCGCCGTTGATGACCTCTCCCCAGCCCACACCGCCGCCGTTGTGCAGTGACACCCATGTGGCGCCGCGGAAAGCGTCACCGATGACGTTGTGCACCGCCATGTCGGCGCAAAAACGGCTGCCGTCTTTGATGTTGGCGGTCTCCCGGAAGGGCGAATCGGTGCCTGAGACATCGTGGTGATCTCGTCCAAGCACCACCGCTGCCTTCAGCTCACCTTTGGCGATGGCTTGGTTGAAGGCCTCGGCGATGCGCATACGCCCTTCGCGGTCTGCATAGAGAATACGGGCTCGGGAGCCCACCACCAGCTTGTTGCTCTCGGCTGCGCGGATCCAATCGAGGTTGTCTCGGGTCTGTTGCTGGACCTGCTCGGGTACCTCCTCCAGCATCTTCTCGAGCACTGATGCTGCAATGGCGTCAGTTGTGCGCAGGTCTTCGTCATCTCCCGAGGTGCACACCCAACGAAACGGTCCAAAGCCGTAGTCGAAACAGAGCGGCCCCATGATGTCCTCGACATAGGAGGGGTATGCAAAGCTTCCGTCAGGATTGAGAATACCCTCGGCGCCAGCGCGAGAGGCTTCGAGCAAGAATGCGTTGCCGTAGTCCCAGAAGGCCATTCCGCGCTTGGCGAGGGTATTGACCGCCGCCACCTGACGGCGCAAGGAGCTCTGCACGGCGTTCCGGAACTCGTCGGGCGCAGTGCTCATCATCTGCTGCGCTTGGTCGAAGCTCAAGCCGGCCGGGTAGTAGCCGCCCAAGTAGGGGTTATGCAGCGAGGTCTGGTCGCTGCCGAGGTCGACCTGTACGCCATCGCGGGCGAGACGTTCCCAGAGCTCGACAATGTTGCCGAGGTATCCGATGGACACCGCTTCGCGGGCCTTGACGGCGGTCTCGATGCGCTTGACGAGCTTGTCGAGGTCGCTCTCCACCTCGTCGAGCCAGCCTTGCTCGTGTCTAAGCTGCAGCGGCTTGGGGTTGATTTCGGCGATGACGCCGACCGCCCCTGCGATCACTGCTGCTTTGGCCTGCGCTCCGCTCATGCCGCCAAGGCCTGACGATACAAACACTTTCCCGTGTAGCTTCTGGTCCGGAGCCAGCCCCAGATAGCGACGCCCTGCGTTGAGCAGCGTGATGGTCGTGCCATGGACGATGCCCTGCGGTCCGATATACATGAAGCTGCCAGCGGTCATCTGCCCGTAGGAGCTGACGCCCAGCGCCGCCAAGCGGTCGTAGTCTTCGCGGCTCGAGTAGTTGGGGATGACCATGCCGCAGGTCAGCACCAGCCGTGGCGCGCCAGGGTGTGAGGGGAAGAGTCCAAGTGGGTGTCCCGAGTAGAGGACCAAGGTCTGCTCCCTGCTCATCTGACAGAGAAGCTGCATGGTGATTCGGTACTGTGCCCAGTTTTGGAATACGGTGCCGTTACCCCCGTAGGTGATCAGTTCGTGTGGGTGCTGGGCCACGGCGGGGTCGAGATTGTTTTGAATCATGAGCATCAGAGCCGCAGCTTCTCGACAGCGCGCGGGGTAGGCATCGATGGCGCGCGCACGAATCGCGTGCCGGGGCCGGAAGCGCTGCATGTAGATGCGGCCATAGCGCTGAAGCTCATCGGCAAACTCTGGTGCGAGCTCGCCATGCCAGGCCTTGGGCACGTAGCGCAGCGCGTTTCGGAGCGCGAGCTTGGCACCTGCGGCGTCGAGACAGCGGGGACGTACCGGGGCGTGGTTGACCGCAGGGTCTTCGATGGGCGGTGCAGGCAGGGTGGATGGGATGCCTTCAAGAATTTCATCGGCAAAGCTGCTCATAGGGCTCCTCATCGTTTTTTTGTAGATTGGGCGCTTGGCCTTCTCCCAAGTTTTTGTAGATTGGGCGCTTGGCCTGTTCTCCCACGTTTTTGTGGATTGGGCGCTTGGCCTTCTCCCAAGTTTTTGTAGGTTGGGCGCTCGGCCTCTTCCCCAACTTCATTTACTCAATGAATGCAGGTTGTTCAGCATAGCTGCCGCACACCTACGTGGCGATGCACAGGCATAGCATGATTCTCTGCTTGCGTCAGCCGCGCGCGGCAGGGACTGGTGACAGACCGTAGGCTTCATGCAAGAGGGCCTCGACCTGTGCCTGTGTCGCCTGTCTTGCTGTGGTGTCGAGCGCGGCGCTCGAGCGAGCGAGCCTGGCAAGCGCTGGTTGATAGTCGTGCCAGCGCAGCGGCAAGGGGATTTCGCGCAGCTGGTTTTCGAAGAACTCCAGCACGCCTGCACCTGTGTGTTTGGACAACGCGCGGTAGCGCCGCGCGAGCAGCGCGCTGTTGAGCAGCGCGCACAGCGCCCAGGCCTCGTCGGCGGTGTCAGTAAAGATGACGCTGGTGTCGGTGAGTCCGACGCCTTCTCCTGGTGCCACTGGCGCAAAGCGGTGGGTGCGTGAGCGGTATGGCGTGAGCACTCGATGTGCCCGTTCGTAGCGCTCGGCGTGAAGGGGGAAACTGAAACGCCACCATTCACAGTTTCCTCGCCGGAAGGCGGCTCGCTTTCGAAGCTTCTGCTCGAACTCACGCAGTTGCTGCTGCAAGGCATGGGGGAGAGCGTCAAAGTGGTCAGCGAGCTGTGGAAGGATGAGCCACCTGCTTGGCGCCGCGAGCTTGAAGGGCTGAATATCCGCGCCCAAGACTCTCCTCTGGACGAAGGGGTGAAAACGTTCTGGATGGTCTTGCTCCCGCAGCTCGAAAGCAGCGTTGGCGCCGGTTTCCATGCCCTTGCCGAGCTGGAAGCGTTCGCCCAAGGGCTGGGTGTGTCTTGCCATCTGCGTGTGGATGGCATGCTCGTCAGAAGAGATGACGTTCCATCGTTGGCTGCGGATCGGGGCGGCGCTCACCGAGGGTGGCGGGCTGGAGGCGTTGGCGAAGGCCTCGAGCGCTTCGTTGATATTCGTTGGCTCTTGGGCAACGACCCCGCTGGACGACTCGCGGGGATGGAGTGCATTTTGCTCACTTTTCTTCGGCGGGTTCTCCTTTTGATTCCGTTCGCAGCTCCTGACTCGCCAGAGCGTCCACTCTGTCTCAGAATCCACAGCGGGCCGCGCATTTTCTTGTCGATTGGGCGCTTGGCCTGTTTCCCCAAGTTCTTGATATTCCTCGGAACCTTCGAACAACGCGAGCTGCGTGGGCGTGAGTGAGCGGCAATTCAGGACCACCAGCGAGGTGCAGACCTGCGCGCTGAAGGGGCGTGCATCGCCTAGGTCGAGGACGTGACCTCTGCAGTGGTCGCGAAGCCAGGTGCGCAGGCGGCTGGCCTTGTCGGCGGCAAGGATCGCCGAGGGGAGCACGAAACCAAGACGCGCGCTCTGTCGAGCGGCGAAGCGTAGGAAGAACGCCGAGAGATCGAGCTTGTCCTGCCAGATATCGGCGAAGTTACTGGCGAGGGCCTGCTGGGTGGGATGCCTTCGACCGAGTCGGTTGACCGACCCGAAGGGGGGATTTCCGAGTGCGATATCGAAGCGTTGGGGCCACTCGAGGGGTTGTGGCGTAAGCAGCGCGTCGGCGCAGAGTAGCTTTGGGCCGAGCTCGGTCTCTTGCTCTGCTTCGTCGTCGAGGGCGCAGGCGAGGAGCAGGGCTTTACGCGCAGTGCGCAGGCTGCTGGCGTCCAGGTCTACCCCGTAGAGCTGGTGCAGGAACGGTCGGCGATGCAGGGCGAGCGGGGTAGTGTCGCGGAGGATGTCCTGGCGGCATTGGGCGAGGAGCTCGAGTGCGGCGAGGAGCAGCGCACCGGAGCCGACAGCGTGGTCGATGATGCGGAGCTTCGAGAGGATTTGGCTTTGCTGTGTGGCCCTGGCCTGGTGCAGGAAGGGCTCGAGGGTGCGTTTGGCGAGGGCTTCGGCGATGAATCGTGGTGTGAAGAAGGCGCCGTTTTGCTTGCGATCGGTGCGTCGTGTTTGCTGTTCGAGCAACAGGGTCCACGCCTGGTCGAGGCAGCGCTGAGTTGAGATGGAGTTCTTGTCCATTGGGCACTTGGCCTGCTTCCCCCACTTCTTGTCGATTGGGCACTTGGCCTGCTTCCCCCACTTCTTGTCGATTGGGCACTTGGCCTGTTTTCCCCATTTCTTGTCGATTGGGCACTTGGCCTGCTTCCCCAAGTTGGCATCTCAGCCCGCTCGGCTGCGGGCGCCTTCAATTTCCTCTGCGGTGAGACCGAATCCGTGTTGGACGGTGATGCCCTGCTTTTGTTGTGTGTGCTTGTCGACGGCGGAGACATTGACGATGCCGTCGGCGTCGATGGAGAAGCTGACCTCGATTCTGGCCTGACCGGCTGGTCCTTTGGGGATGCCGGTGAGGGTGAACTGGCCGAGCTGCGTATTCTCGCTGGCGCGAGGCGAGTCGCCTTGCACGACGGTGATCTGGACGAACTCTTGTTGGTCTTCGGTGGTGGTGAAGAGCTTGTTGGCGCGGGTGGGGATGGGGCTGTTTCTGGGGATGAGGATGGAGACAGCGTCGCCAGCGACGCGGATGCCGAGGTTGAGAGGGGTGACGTCGAGGAGGACGATTTCGCGCAGCTCTCCGCCGAGGATGGCGGACTGCACAGCGGCGCCGATGGCGACGACTTCGTCGGGGTTGACGCCTTTGTGTGGTTTTCGACCGAAGATGGCCTCGACCTTCTCTTGGACGAGGGGCATGCGGGTCATGCCACCGACGAGCACGACCTCGCTGATATCGCTCATGGAGAGGCCTGCTTCACGGACGGCGTCACGGCAGGGGCCTTCGACGCGGTCGACGAGGAAGCTGACGAGCTCGTTGAGTCGGGAGCGTCCGAGGGTCAGAGAGAGGTGTTGGGGTCCGTTGTCGTCGACGGCGAGGAAGGGGAGGTTGATGTTGGTTTCGCGGATGGTGGACAGCTCACACTTGGCATTTTCTGCAGCTTCTTTGAGCCGTTGCAGCGCCATTTTGTCATCGGATATGTCGATGCCGGTCTGTTCGTGGAACTGTTCGATCATGAATTGCAGGATGGCGCGGTCGAAGTCTTCGCCGCCGAGGGCGTTGTCGCCGGCGGTGGCGAGGACCTTGAACGTTCCTTTGCGCAGCTCGAGGACGGAGATGTCGAAGGTGCCGCCGCCGAGGTCGAAGACGGCGATGCGACCTTGTTCTCGGCGCTGGAATCCGTAGGCGAGGGCGGCAGCGGTGGGTTCGTTGATGATGCGGCGGACCTCGAGTCCAGCGATGCGGCCGGCATCGCGGGTGGCTTGGCGCTGCGCATCATTGTAATATGCGGGGACGGTGATGACGGCTTGGCTGACCTCTTCGCCGAAGTAGTCTTCGGCCGCGCTTTTGAGTTTGGCGAGGACGAGGCCAGCGATTTCTTGAGGGGAGAAGCTGCGCTCGTCGATTCGGAGCCACGCGTCGCCGTTACTGTGTGCCACGATCTCGTAGGGGAGCAGTGGGGTGATGCGTTGGATTTCGGGGTCATCGGCTTTGCGTCCGATGAGGCGTTTGACGCCGAAAATGGTTCGGGTTGGGTTGATGATCGCTTGGCGTTTGGCCTGAGGGCCAACGAAGCGCTCATCATTTTCGGTGAATCCCACCATGGAAGGAGTGGTTCTGGCGCCCTCGGAGTTGGGCAGGACGACGGGATCACCGTTCTCCATCACGGCCACGCAGGAATTCGTGGTTCCGAAGTCAATGCCGATGATTTTCTTCAAGGTTTCCTCCGGCGGGGCGTGTTGCAGCGCTGAGGTCGCGCGCCCATCTCGATAGAGATGGGCAGCACGGCTCGAATGCACGTTGCCTTGAGCACGCTCCGTTGCGAGCATGTATCAGGCAACGGACATTGTGCCTTAAAAGGTGGTCTTGTAGAAGTTTTCAGCGCACGTGAAAAGCGCCGGAGTGGCTATTCCGTTTCGAGGGCTGTCTTGACCTTGCGCTTGAGGCGTCCGAAGAGCGTCTTGGTTTCTTCGGCTTCTTGGATGCGCTGCTTCACGAGGCGCAGCTCACGGGTGGCGTCGACGTGTCTGGGATCTCTGGCGAGGACGGCCTCGAAGTAGCCTTTGGCGGCCTCGAAGTCCTGGCTTTGCATGGCGATCTTGCCGAGGAAGTAGGAGGCTGGGATGGCCGCTTCTTTCTCTTTTCGCAGCTCTCGCAGGGATTGTTTGGCGGTGTCTACCGTGCTTGGCTCGCAGAGAAACTCGGCCCAGGTGAGGTAGGCGGAGATTTCCGCGTTTTTGGGTTCGGTTTGGTGGGCGACCTGGAAGCTGCGCTTGGCTTGTTCGTTTTGTTGTTGAGCGAGTTGCTTGATCCCTTGTCGCAGCAGTTCGGCGGCGCTTTTGAGTCCTGCGATGGCCGGTCGCGCCATGCGTGCGCGTTCGTTTTGGGTAGGCGTGGTGTCGATTTCTGGAACAGAGTCTGATTCGGCGACCCTTTGGGCCTCTGCGGCGCGTTCGGCGAGGATATCGCTCATGCGGATGGGGCGAGCAGCGGGTGGAGGCGGTGCTGGGCTTCGCGCGGGTGGGCGAGTGGAGACTGGCGCCGCGGAGGGTCTAGGTGGTCGTGCGCTTGGCGATGAGGTGGGGGAGAAGTTGGAGGAAGGGGGACGGGCGATGGCGTTGGATGGTGGGCGTTGGACTCCGACCGTGGATGGCGTTGTTCTGGTCCCGCTCGCCGGGCTGTGAACGGTGGAGATGGGGCGGCTGACTGCGGCACTGCTGGGGCGAGCGATGGGGGACGAGGGCGGACGGGGAATGTCATTGGGCAGGTCGTAGCGAGGGCTCTCGGGAGCCTGGGCGCTGGAATCCAAGGCACGAATTCTGGGCTGGGTGGGGCGTGCTTGCTTGGAGCTGAGCAGCAGTCGCTGGTGGGCGTTCTGCAGTGCGATGAAGGTGTTGTTGATCTGCTCCTTGACCTCTGGGTGGTCGTAGTCGGCAAATCTATCTGGGTGCAGCTTGGCGACGAGCTCGTAGTAGGCGTCGTCGATCTGTCTCTCGTCGTATCCTGGAGGCAATCCGAAGGCGGCGTGGACCTGAGGGCCTTCGAAGCCGCGCTGTCGTTCTTGCATCGTGCGTATGAGTTGCTGTTCTGCTGCGTTGAGTGGAGCGTGCTGTTGCGGGATGACCCTGACGTGGCTGACGCGGGAAGTGGAGATGAGGGCTCCATGTCCTTCTGCGGGCTGGGCCTCTGGGCCGAATTCGATTTGCACCGGGGCGGTTTGTGCTTTGTTGAGGAAGACGAGGGTGTGGCTGATGTAGCCGAAGTGCACGGCACGGGCCACCTCTTCGAAGCCACCGCTCGCGCTCATGAAGAGTCTGTTGAGGTCGGCTTGGCCATCACAGAGCTCGAGCATGGAGGCGATGCCGAGCTCCTGGAGCTCGCTTTTGCAGAGCTCGAGGTACTGTGTGTAGGCAGGGAACAGTGTGTTCTTTTCGCCGAGCTCGATGGCGAGTTGGTTCATGGAGAGATGGAGGCGCAGCGAATCGTAGACGAGCCTGAAAGTGTCGACGGGCTCGCCTTCATCGGGCACCTCGGTGTCGAGGAATTCGTAGCTTCCGGCGTCCCAAGCGACTGCTGCCATGAGGGTTTCGATGCTTCGCCTGGACTGTGGGTCGCGAAGGAGCTTGCCCCCCTTGAGGCTGAGCCGCATGACCTGCTGCTGTCGGGCGACGGCGAACTGGCCCGTTTTTTTGAGGCGACAGAGGATGCACAAGATGCGCGCGACCATTCCTGGTGTGATGCGCCCTCTGCGCAGGGAGGGCATGGGCACGGTGTGCACGACAGGGGAGGGAGCGTAGCGAGGTTGCGCGGCTTGTTTGATGGTTTGTTGGGCGGAGAAGGGGTTGCTGAGCAGGCCGATGTCCTCTTCCTCTGGCGCAGCAAGCATGGCCTTGAGGGCGTCGGCGAGGGCGTCGGCGGTGGGGTAGCGCTCATCGGGGTTTTTGGCAGTGCACTTGGTGATGATGTGCGCGAGGCGACGGTCGACGTGTGGGGGCAGCTCGGGCAGCGGAGCTTGCTGGTGCATGGCGAGCACGCGCAGCGGCATTGGATCGGTGAAGGGGGCGCGTGCTGTGAGCATGGCGAAGAGGCAGCAGCCGAGCGAGTAGAGGTCGCTGCGTCCGTCGAGCTCATTGGCGAGCCCCTGTTCGGGGCTCATGAACTCGGGGGTACCACAGATGGCGCCGACTCTGGTGATGTTTTCTGTGGCTGACTGGTCCATGAGCTTGGCGATGCCGAAGTCGAGGACCTTGACGAAGTCTGGGGGATCGCTCTGTGCGAGGAGGAAGATGTTGGCAGGCTTGAGGTCTCTGTGGACGATGCCTTTTCTGTGTGCTTCGGCGAGGCTGGAGGCGCACTGCATGCCGATGAGGGCGCAGCGTTGTGAGCTCATGGGTCCTTGCTCGATGAGCAAGTTGGCTAGGGACTCGCCGTCGAGCCACTCCATGGCGAGGAACATGCGTCCGAGATCATCGTAGTCGAAGTCGTAGATGCGGACGGTGTTTTGGTGTTCGAGTCGGCTGATGGTCTGTGCTTCGAGTCGGAATCGTTGGAGCAGCTCAGTGTCGTCTGAGAGCTCGGGGCGAATGATCTTGATGGCGACGGTTCTACCCAGGGGGTGTTGGATGGCGCGGTAGATGGCCCCCATTCCGCCGCGGGCGACGAGCTCGACGATTTCGAAGCGCCCATCGACGAGGTCACCTGGCAGCAACTCGATGTCGTTTCCTTGGCGCGACCAAGTGCGGGTGAGCTTGGCGATGCCCGAGCTGACTTGGTTGAGGGCATCGAGAAAGGCGTCTGGAGAGCCTGAGAGCTCGACGCAGGGTGGTAGTTTGATGAGCTCACTGAGGACAGCGACGTCTTGGCGTTGCTCGGGTTCGTAGTAGAGAATGGTGCGCAGTTTCAGGACCCTGAGCTGCGCCTCAGCAGAGCGCAGAGAGGCGAGCCCATCGTAGGTGATGGCCTCGAAGGCGATGGCGACGATGTCGGGTCTTGGTGGTTTGGGCAGGCGTCGGCTCGCCTCGAGCCACGAGGCGAGGGGTTCGACATTGTTGTCTGCGGCCTGGAAGTAGGCCGAGAGTGGTTCTGCGCGTGCTTCGGATGGGTCGACGATGAGCGCGAGCCTGTTCGCTTCTCGGGCAGCCGTGTCTGCCGCTGCAGTCAGGCGTTGGGTGGGCTTGTTGGATGTTCAGAGCGTGAGCGCGTTTGATTGGTCGCCTTTGCGTGCCTCATCAAAGGGCGTACCCCCTGGAATCCTCTTGACTTCAGAGCGATGCCGCTGCTAGCGGAGTCTAGAAATCTCGAGCTCGATTTCGCGGGACAGGCTGCGATCGAGGCGGGTAGATTTGCGCAAATAGAGTTCGAATTCGTTGAGGGCGTCGTTCTTTCTGCCTTGGTCTCGATAGAGGTATCCGAGCGTTCTGTGGACGTCGGCGGGATCGGCGACGCCGATGATGTTGACCGTCTTGGAGTCGGAGAAGCCGCGGTCTCGGGCTTGTTCGAAGGCGGTGATGGCGTCCTGAGTTTGGCGCAGATCGAGGTAGCTCATGGCGAGGATGAAGTAGAGCTCGGGGTTCATCTCTCCTGTCGTTTGTTCGCGCACTGTTTCTAGGGCGGTGGCGGCGAAGGCGATTTGTCCGCTTTCGTAGAGGACGCGGGCGAGCTCTTCGCGGGCGGGGGTGAAGTTGGGGTCGATCTTGAGGGCGGCTTCGAGGTCGGCTTGTGCCTTGGCGCGTTTGGCCTGGATGCGTTGCACCGCGCCGCGGCGGTAGAGAGGCAAGGGGTTTTCGAGGCCGAAGCGGGAGCCTTCTTCGTCGGAATCACCAGCCCGCGCGAGCAGCTGATTGTATTCACGCAGTGCGTCGGGATAGCGGTTGTTCTTCTCGAGGGAGAAGCCGAGCCAGAAGTGGTATTCGCCGTTGGATGGACGGTCGTCATGAACCTGGCGCAGGACCTTGAGGGCTTCGTCGAAGTCGCCGTTTTCGAGGTGGCAGCGTCCGATGAAGTACCTCGCGTGCACGTATCCCGTATCCAAGGCGAGTGCGTCTTCGAAGTACCTTTGGGCGGTACTGAAGGACCCTCGGGCGAAGTAGACCTCTCCCAAGAATGCCTGATAAGTTGGATTTTCTGGTTGTTCTGCCACCACGTCTGCCATGACTTCAATGGCGTCCTTGTATTCCTTCTTGGTGTAGTGCGCTTTGGCACTGAGGAAGCGAAGGGCAGGTGTGAGGGCATTGAGACGACGCAGCGCGTCGAGGTGTTTGGTGGCACCATCCATGTTGTTCGTCGAGACGTAGTGTTCGACGAGCATGCGGTGGGCGGGGACCCAGCTTGGGTTGCGCTCGAGTGCGACGTTGAGGACTCTGATGGCTTCGGCGCTTTCGCCTTTGCTCATGAGCAGTTGCGCCAGCGCGGTGAGCTCTTCGGCGCCGACGTCTGCTCGCTCCACGTCCTTGACGAGCTCGCTCGCCTTGAGGTCGGCGTCGGGTGTGCCCTTCATCGAGAGCAGCCTGGCGAGCTGGATCTTGGCGAGGGCAAAGTCGGGTTCGATATCGAGGGCGGTCTGGTAGGAGGACTCGGCTTCTGAGACGCGCTCCTCCATCTCTTCGAGTTGGGCTTGCAGGTAGGGGAACTGGGCGTTGTTGGGATAGCTTTGGCGGCCGGTCTGAATGAGCTTCTTGGCTTGTTCGAGGAGCACCGTCTTGTCGGCGACGGTGGAGGCGACGCCTAGGTAGCAGCGGGTGAGCGCGAGTTGGACCTCACTCTCTTTGGGGATGGCACCGAAGCGTTCGGTGAAGAAGGTAATACCCTCGTTGTAGCGGTCGCCTCGCACGTAGGCTTCTCCGAGGCCGCGCAGGGCTTGCTCGTGCAGCGGGTTGAGCTCGAGGGCCTCTTGGAACTCGGCGATGGCGAACTCGATGTCATTGCGATGCAAGGCATGCAGGCCAGCAATTTGGTGGGCGGTGGCGATTTCATTGGGGGCGGCGTCGGGAGAGGTGAGCACTGTGGAGAAGAAGTCTTTGGCTTCGTCGAGCTCACCCGAGGCAGTTTTCAGCCGTGCGAGCTCGAGCCTGGCGCTGATGTGCTCGGGGGCCACCTTGAGGGTGGCTTCGAAAGCGCGGGTGGCCTGCGAGGGTTTGCCCTGTGCTTCGAGGGTGAGCCCGAGGAAGAAGTGGGCGGCGGGCAGTTGGTCGGCCCTCTCGAAGGAGAGCACGGCTTTTTCGTGGGCGTCTTTGATTTCGGCCCGATCTGCCTGAGCGAGCTGGGCGAAGCGCAGCTGCACCAGACCGCGCAGCAGGTCGCTGGTCTCGGCGAACTCCGGTGTGTTGGTCAGCTTCACGAGGAGGGGCTCACAGCCCTCGCGGTCGGCTTTGTAGGCGAGCCAGGCGGCTTGGCCGAAGTTGCTCCAGGGGGAGTCTTCGTCGTTGCGTACTTGGCTGAGCAGGTCGAGTCCTCGAGACTCCTGCTTTTCGCTCAGCTCCGGATATCGGGTGAGGGTCAGCGCGAGCGTGCCAAGCAGCAGGCCTCGGGTCTTGGGGCTGTCTCCTTTGGTGAGCTCCGCGTTGGCCGCATCAATAAACTTGGTATACGCCAAATAGGTGTCGGGTTGCAAGCTCGAAAGCTCCAGCGCGCTCTCAATCTGGGGCGTTGCGTTGTTGCCCTGTTGCGCGCCCGAGGCTTCGTTCTTCTGCTCAGCGGAGCCTAAGAAGAAGTAAGCCAGGGCGGCCCCGAGCAGCACCAAGACCAAGAAGCCGACCATCACCAGCGTACGAGAGTTGCCAGTGGGTCGCATGACGGCAGGCCTGCCTGCGCTTGGCTGGGGTTCGCTGCTCGGCGTTTGAGGGGCCACCGGTTGTTGTTCGGCAAAGTCGAGTTCGAGCGCTTCGTCCTCTTCTTCTGTATCGGCGAGGCCGTAGCTGGAGGAGCGGGCCGAATTGGGCGAGGCGAGCATCCCGTCGTTGGCGAAGCCATCGACCTCATCGTCTTCAGGGTAGTTGACGGCGTGGGGGATGGACGACTCCAGTCCCAAGGGATCGGCGCTGATCCCTCTCGCTTGGCCCGGCATGGGCGGAGGGGAGGCGCCCAAGCCCAGTGGATCCTGCACCAAACCCAGAGGATCCCCGCCTGCTGCAGCACCTCCTGAAGAAGCGCCCAAACCCAAGGGATCATGGTTGGGGCGAGGAGGAGGGGCTGAGCGTGCCCCGCCCAGTCCCAGCGGATCCTCCTGGACGTCGCTACTGTTCGATGAGCCCAATCCGAGCGGATCTGCGTCCTCGAAGCCGTAGCCTGGGGTTTGCGCCGAGAGCGGATCGAAATCCGAGGGCGCTTCCGTCGCGGGCTCGTCCCAGATGTTGCCACGCGAGCCCTTGGGCGGCGTGTTCATCCGGTTCCCCATCAGAAAGTCGTCTTCTCCTTGCTGATCGAGCAGGGGCAGATTGTTGGCCGACATCAGCGGCAGCTCTGGCTCGTCGTGCCTGAAGCTACCCAGCATTTGCGTACCTGCTCGAGCACCCCCAAAATTCGGGGCCTCGTCTGCCTCGTCTGGGCTGAAGCTGCCCAGCATCTCGGTTCCGCTGCGTTGCTGGGAAGGGCCGCTGATGAGCTTTTGCCTGGGGGAAGTAGGGCTATTCAATCCCTGCCCTTGAAAGCCTGAGAAGCGCTCTCCCGAATCCGCTGCTGCGGGAACCCGGTGCCCAGTCCCCGTAGGCGCGTTTTGGAAGGGGTTGGGCGTGGACGCCCCATAGCCCGGCGAGGGGAGCTGCTGAGCAGGGGATGGCAAATTGTGGCCTTGAGGCACCGGCAGGCCGGCAGGCTTGGGCACCGGCAGGCCGGCAGGCTTGGGCACCGGCAGGCCGGCAGGCTTGGGCACGGGCAAGCCAGCAGGCTTGGGCAGGGGTAGACCGGCACCCTTGGGCACCGGGAGTTCTGGCCCTTTGGGCGAAGGTAAGTCAAAATTGCCCTGAAGGCCGAAATCCCCTGACGAGCGAGGGCGGAACATCTCGCCTCCCGCCGGAACTGGCAGATCCAGCGCGTCGCTCTGCTCGAGTTCTTGCCCCCATCCCTGCACCCCTGAATCGATCAGTGGATGCTGGCTCATGGACAGGTCTGCGACCTGGGGACGCGGCATGCCGCCGCGAGACGCCGGTAGGTCAGACACCCTGGGTGAGGGCAGCTCGGCCCGCGGAGCAGGCAAGTCGGCATCCGCCGTGGTGCGAGCCACTTTGCCCCCAAAGTCTTGGCTGAGCAGCGGCGCAAAATGGGGGTGTGAGCCGAGGCTGACGAAGTTGTGATTGTCAACAGAGATACCCGCATCTTCTCCGAGCTGCCGAGAGCGGACCATCTGTTCGACCACGCGAAGCGGAAAGGGGCCTAGCACCTTGCCGCCGCCACGTGAGACGTAGAGTTTGGAGTTGGCGTTGACTTCGAACACGGTCCCTCCTCGACACCACGGCGATCACCACGCCGTCCCTTGCGACGACCCAGTCTCTGTTCTCGAAATTGCCCGAATTCGAATGCAATTGCACTTGTTTTCTTCAGTCGCTCACGGTGTGTAGTGCACCGCAGCAAGCTCTACCATCGTATTGCACAGCCCGTGGTATAGCAACGGCGCGGTGATTCCTCCAGTCCGCTCACGTAGGAAGCCAAACAACAGGCTGGGGAAGAAGACCGCAAGCCGCGCCACCCGAAAATCGACGAAAACATGGGCCAGCGCAAACAGCGCACTGCCCAAGAGCACGCTCCCCGACAGGCGCCAGCGCCCCCAACCCCAAGAACGACGATAGAGACGCGCCAAACCACTCTGCAGATAGCCCCTGTAAAAGAACTCCTCCGGCAGACCCACGAACAGGATCTGCGTCAGAAACAGGTTCAAGAGCCACAGCCAACTCCGCTCCAAGCGCAACGGGTTGGCCTCTGCCTCCTGCTGCCCGCGCCCAAGCCGAATCAGCTCGGCTCGGCTCAATTCCCCCTTGCTTTCCTCCCTTCCCAATGCCGCGCCCTGACTCGCTTCTCTCGCCTGCCGCGACGCTGCCGCGCTCGCCTCCAAGCCATCTTCCCGAAGCTCGAGCTGCAAGCGCTCGACGTCAGCAAACTCCAGCCACGCAGTTGGCCGAGCCGGAATGCGACGCACGCTGCGCTCGTCCAGGCGTTGCACCTGAGCCGCATCCGCCTCGGCCCCATCAACGGACACCTGATAGCGAAGCTCCGACCAAGCCACCCGAAGCACACGCCCTTCCGTCCACACGTACAGCGCACCTGCCTCGATGCGACCTGGATGGCCTTCGAGTTCCAGGGGCCACTGCAGATAGTTCGACCACGAAAACTCTGCTTTGGAGCCCAAGACTCGGGTTTGCCATAGGTGATATCCCAACGCAAACGGGAGCGCCGTCAACACCGTGAAGAGCAGCGCCCAGGCGATGCCAGGCAGCAAGCGCCCATACACCATGCCTGCCTCTTGGGCGCTCTCGTTGCGGCGCCGTCTCACCCACCACGGCGCAAACAGCAAGAAGAAGAGCGCCACCCCCACAAACAGATAGGGCCCCAGGCCCGGCGCCAGAGGCTCGAGCCCCGCCGCCGTTCCCGTGACCACGATGCTCGAGAGGTAGGCTATCGCCAGCTCTTTGCGCAGCGCCTTCGAGGACTCTGGAGACAACGTGCTCAAGGCAGAACGAGGCGATAGAAGGCCAGGTCTAGCTCACCCTGCCGTTTGCTGTCGCGGAGCAGCATCAGGTGGCGGCCATCGGGAGAGAAATGCGCCTCCCGACCCTCGATGCCCAGCGCTCGGAGCTCACCATCCAAACTCAGCAAAAATACCTCTCCATCCCGCATCACCGAGAGAAACTGCCCGCTACGGTGAAAGCTCGGGCTCCCCATCTGCGAGCCCAAGCGCCGTTGCTCCAAAGTCCGCACATCGATGAGTCGCAGCTCGTGCTCGTCATCTTCAGTGATGCACTCGAACGCGAGCTGCTCGCCGTCGGGGTGCCAGCTCGGCGAAAAACCCTCTTCGCTGAGCTGAGTGAGCGTCTTGCCCTGCACCAACACCAGACCCTCTCCCATCCGCGGCGGCAAGGCGAAGTCCTCGTCCCAGCTCGGCAGCGAAACGTATTGTGGCGAGCTCATCAGCACCACGAAGCGCTCCCCTCGAGGGCTCCACAGCGGCTCATAACCCGGCACGGTGCGAATCAACTCGCCGCTGAGAGAATACTCCGCCACGCTTCCGTCACGTTGCACCAATAAACTCGTGCCCTGCGGATTCGGTCGAGGCTTGTGGCCTTCCACCTCGATGGATGATTGGCGCGCTCCGGTGAGACTATAGCGGACGACTCGTGTCGAATACGGCGTCGCGCTCCCGCTCATGCCGCGCTCATCATCGAGCAAGGCTGGCGCGTAGAGGTCCATCACGCTCGCTTGAAACGCCACCACCGGCTGGCTATAGGGGTCGTAGTAATCCCCATAGCCACCATAGTAGCCACCGCCGTAGTAGCCACCGCCGTAGTAGCCGTACTCATCGTAGTAGTAGGGATCGTTGTTCACGCTCGAATCCACCACGAGCGCGCTGCTCTCCTCACCCACGGCGAGGTCGATGATCTGGATGGCATGCTGCGCACTGCCATCATTTTCTGAGAGCAGCGCACGAAACGCGACCTTGCGACCGGACGGGCTGAACGCTGGCGATGGCGTATCGTTGAACGTGGGGAGCACGTAGAGCGGCAGCAACTCTACCTCGTCGAGCGCGAGCGGCTTCTGCTCGACTGGTGCCGCACGACGGGCAGGCAACTGCACGAATGGAGCCTGATAACAGGCACTGGCGCCCAAAGCGAGCGCAGCGATGAGAAGCATGGGACGTACACTGCCGGACATGAGCCCTCCTCCCCGCACATCTTAACGACCTCTGAGCAAGGACGCCAGGGGTGGAATAGGAACGAGGGCGAGGAACGAGGAGGGCGAGGAGCGGTAGGCGAGGGCGAGGGGGTGTGGTACCTGTTGCAGTGGCCACTGCACGGGGCAGCTCTATTGCGTAGCTCTGCGCTTCGCCCTATGAGACCTTCGGTTCGGCGGCGACCGGACGCGTCGAGGGCGCGGTCCCACTTTGCGCTGCCCCTTGCTGTGGGTGCGCAGACGCTCGGGCGAGTCTCGCGAGAGCGAACGAGTGCCAGAGGAGGAGAAGGTGAGCGCAGAAACCATCGAGAGACGTGACGCACAGGCGTCATCGACAACGGTCGGTGCTGGCGAGCGAAGGGAGGCAGTGCACGTCGCTGCAGCGATTCGTAGACGGGTGCTCGAACACACGCTCCGCAACAATGGCGGCTACCTCAGCCAAGCTTGTTCGGCTGCCGAGATACTCGCTACACTGTATACCGACATTCTGCGTATCGGTCCGTCCACAGCACCTCTGTTGCCGCCTCCTTTCGAGGCCGTACCTGCGCCTGGACTGCCGCGTCGCACTGGCGCCGCATACAACGGTGACAGCGCCCCCGAGCTCGATCGCTTCATCTTCTCACCTGTGCACTACGCCCTCGTTTTGTATTCCGCCTTGATTGAGGTTGGCCGTTTGGCCCCTGAAGCGTTGAGCAGCTTCAATCAGGATGGCAGCGTGCTCGAGCTCATCGGCGCCGAGCACTCGCCCGGTCATGAGCTCACCGCGGGCTCCCTCGCCCAGGCCATCAGCCAGGCTTGTGGCATCGCCTTGGCCAGAAAACTGCGCGGCGACACCGGCCGCGTCTGGGTCTTCATGTCTGACGGCGAGTTCCAGGAGGGACAGTGTTATGAGGCGTTCGCTGCAGCGGCATGGCATCGACTCGACAATCTTCGGGTCATCGTCGACTGCAACGCGCAGCAATGTGACGGTGCCATGGCAGACGTCATGAACATTGAACCCTTGGCGGAGAGGCTGTGCGCCTTTGGCGTCGACGCCTTCGAGGTCGACGGGCACTCACCGCAGCAGCTCATCGCGGGTGCTGCGCGAGCGAGTGAGAAGCCCCTGGTCCTGCTCGCCCGCACCGATCCTTGTCGTGGTATGGAGCTCCTCAGGGAGCGCGCGCCGCTGCTGCACTATGTCCGTTTCAAGAGCGACGCTGAGCGGGCGCGCTACCAAGGGCTGCTCGAAGAAGTCTGAGACGAAAAAGGGTTGATGGCTAAGCCTCGAGGAGGAAACGATGGAGCTCGTAAGTCGGCCACACGCACGCAATCTCGTCACCTGGGCCCAGCATCGCCCCGAGGTCGTCGTCCTCTCCGCCGATCTCACCGCCTCCTGCGAAGCCGACGCCTTTCGCACCGCCTACCCCAACCGCTTCTTCTCCATGGGCATGGCCGAGCAAAACATGCTCAGCATGGCAGGAGGACTCGCCCGCGAAGGCTTCACCCCCTTCATCCACACCTTCTCCGTCTTCATCTGCCGACGCGCCTTCGATCAACTCACCATGTCCATCGCATACCCCAACCTGCCCGTGCGACTCCTCGGCTTCCTCCCTGGAATTACCACCCCAGGCGGCGTCACCCACCAAGCCATCGACGATATCGCCCTCATGCGCGTCGTGCCCAATATGACCATCCTCGAATGCGGCGACGCCACAGACGTCGAAACCATCCTCGACCTCGCCCAAGCCATCGACGGACCCGTCTACCTCCGCATGCTCCGCGGTGAAGTGCCCCGCCTTTTCGCCCCAGACGAACCCATCCGCCTCGGCACCCCCCGCCGCCTCAGCGACGGCGATGACCTGCTCGTCGTCTCCAGTGGCATCTGCACCGAAGAGGTTCTGCGCGCCACCAAGGCGCTCCAAAGCCGCGGCGTGGGCCTGCGTCACGTGCATGTTTCGACCCACAAACCCTGGAACGACACAGCACTGCTCGACGCCTGCAAGGGAATACGACACGGCGTCATCAGCGTCGAGAACCACAGCGTCATCGGCGGCCTCGGCTCAGCCATCGCCGAGACCATGGCACAAGCTGGTTTGGGCCTGCCACTGCGCCGACTCGGCCTGCAAGACTGCTACGCCCACGGCGCCAGCCGAGCCTACCTCATGGCCAAGTACGGCTTCGACGCCCAAGCCGTCATCACCACCGCCGAGCAGCTCCTCGGCCGCTCGCTAGAAATCCAAGGCTCAGAGCTGAGCGCGGTGCGGCTGCAGCCCATGCATAGCCTAGACAAAGCGGAGGCCTTGTGAGCACAAAGCCAAGCGCCCAATCGACAAAAAACCGATGGCGCGTTCGTTACCATCTCTTCGCCCCAGAGCCGCTGGCTCGCCAGATGGCCGCAGAGCTCACCGTCGAACAGACCATCGAGTTCCCACTGGAGCTGGTGGCGTCGCCCTGGATTCGCGAGCAGATCGTAGGGCAGCAGCGCGCGCTGCGTCCACTGCCCTCCGGCGACGGCTTTGTGCTGGATGTGGAATACGCAGACGAGCTGGTCGGAGGGGAGCTGGGGCAGCTCCTCAACGTGCTCTTCGGGAACAGCAGCCTAAAACCAGGCATCCGAGTGGAGGCGGTCGACAGCTTCCGGGCAGCAGGCGTGAAGGGGCCGCGCTTTGGGCTCGAGGGCCTGCGAAAGCGTTTGGGCGCACAAGACCGACCGCTCTTGTGTTCGGCCCTCAAACCGATGGGCTCGTCGGTGAAGGAGCTGGCCACCATGGCCTTCGAGATGGCCATGGGTGGCGTCGACCTCATCAAGGATGACCACGGTCTGGCCAACCAGCCCTTCTGCCCCTTCGAAGATCGGGTTCGCGCCTGCGCCGAGGCCGTACAAGAGGCCAACCTGCGTAGCGGCGGCCAGACCGTGTACTGTCCCAACCCCTGCGGCTCGGCGCAGACCCAGGAGCGGGCTCATTTTGCCAAGGCCGCTGGAGCTGGTGGCCTGCTCCTCGCACCGGGGCTGATAGGCTTCGACGCCATGCGGGCACTTGCCGAGGACGACGCGCTGGGCATGGTCATCTTGATGCACCCCGCTCTGCTGGGCAGCTTCGTGAGCTCGCCCCAGAGCGGCCTCTCGCATGCGTTGCTGTTTGGGACGCTCGCCCGGGCAGCCGGCGCAGATGTGAGCATCTTCCCCAGCTACGGTGGGCGCTTTTCGTTCTCCCCCGAGCAGTGCCGCGGTATTCGTGATGCCTCCCTGGAGCCTTGGGAGCTGCCGCCTCTGTGGCCTGCTCCCGCTGGGGGCATGAGCATGGGCCGGGTTGCCGAGCTCATCGACTTCTATGGTCGAGATGTGGTCCTGCTCATCGGCGGTGACCTGCATCGAGACCCGCAGGGCCTACGTGCAGCCTGTGCCCGCTTCCGAGAGCGTGTGGAGCAGGCGGCTGAGCTGCATTGAAGCGGGAACGAGGAACGAGGGCTTGCGAGCCTCGCGAAGCGCGCGACCATTGGCGTTCGAAGGCTCACCAACCCATCAAGGGGATTCCAAAGGCCAGCCCTTTGCCCACGTGCTGTGCATCACCAATAAGCGCTTGAAAATCATACGCAATATCTACGAAACATGCAGCAGCAGGGGCGTATGGCCATACGCCCGCCCTGGCCTTCCCGACACCTCGATCGCAGTAGGAGGGGCATTCAGCGGAGCAATCGTTTTGCTCGTGCTAACGGGTCCCCTGCTTTCAGTTCCACCGAGCTCGCATCAGATGGAGAGGTCTCTGAGGCGGTAGGTGGGGCAGGCGTGTTCACAGGGGGTGTCGGCGTCGATGCGTGCGACGCCGGTGCCCATCAGGGCGGAGGCGATGCCGAAGTCGCAAGCGCCGCGCACGTCGGTTTCCAGTTGGTCTCCGAAGAGGACCATGTCTTTGCTGGGGGAGCGGGCGAGCGCTGCTTCGAAGATGGGGGCGTAGGGTTTGCCGAGGCGTTCGAAGCGCAGGCCGAGCTGTGGATAGCGGGCTTGCAGGGCGGCCTCCATGAGCGCCACCAGTCCGCCGGTGGTGACGCCGAAGTTGCCGTCACCTTTGGGGAAGAGCACGTCGGGGTTGGGGGCGAGCAGGAGTGGGACCTGGCCGCCGTCGATGCTGCGGAAGCAGCGGTTCAGGGCGCGTTCGGCGGCGGGCAGCAGGTCTGGCACGGTGTTGCAGACCAGGACTGCGTCGAGCAATGGTGAGGCTTCGTCCTCACCGACGATGCGAGCGCCGGCTTGCTCGGCGTAGGCGAGCGAGTCGGCGGGCCCGACGACACAGACCTTGGGCTGGTGCAGGACGGCGAGGCGAGGGCTGAGCAGCGAGCCTGCGGTGATGATGCGGTCTTCGGGGATGTGGATGCCGTGGCTGGCGTAGAAGCTCGCGCAGGTGCTCGGAAGCCGTGCGGCGTCGTTGGTGAGCACGAAGTAGGGTTTGCCGAGGCGTTGGAGGGCTTCGATGAACTGGGCGGCGTGGGGGATTGCGCCGGTGGAGTGCACCAAGACGCCGTAGGCGTCGAGCAGCACGAGCTCGTGTCGGGAGAGCACTTCCGCGGCGGTCAACAGTGGAACATCATTTAGTTTTTTTGGCATGGTAGTAAGGCAGAATCGGTGAGGGGCAGCCCGGTACCTGGGGGCATCATGCTCGACAGCCGAAGGGCTGTCAGCAAGGGACCCATAGCAGAAGCAGACTGGGGTCCGCCAGCACGAGAGCAGGTGCTGTCAGAATCGAAGCGTCGGCGACTAACACCAAGAGGCGCCCAATCAACAGGCCAAGTGCCCAATCGGCAAGAACGCGAAATCAATGGGATTCCAAAGGGCACAGCCCTTTGGCGGGGTGTGGGGCAGCGCCCCACCCTCGCATTCCATCTCCCAAACTTAGCGTCGTCGTCTCCAGCTCAGCATCGCGAAGCCGGTGGCCAGGAGCAGGAGCATGGCGGCTTGAGGTGCGCGCTGCTGGTGCATGACGCAGCCGCAGTCG
>JAVFAO010000036.1:9358-29520 GCA_034002465.1 Myxococcota bacterium | reverse complement strand
GGCGACCACGAAGCGCGCCGCCCCGGAGTCTCTCAGCGAGAGGCCACCCGCGTAGGCGCCCGCGCTGAAGAGCATCAGGTGCCACGGGATATCCGTCTCGTTCCAGTTGACCACGCCGATGCGCGGTGCCAAGGCAAAGAGCGCGCCCATGGCGGCGGCCATGACCGCGCTGATCTGGAAACCAAACCAGCCTTCGTGGAAACGATCGGTGGTCCAGAGGAAGAGCACAGCAGCGAAGATGGCGATGGTCCGCCATTCATCGGAGCGCAGCGGCCCCAGTTTCTCGTACTCAGCGCGCATGGCGTCAAGCCCACCGGCGAGCTGCGGCGTGCATTCGCTGTCAGCCATGCGGAAGAGGACCCGACGGGTACCCCACCAAGAGCCGAGCAGTGCGAGGAAGACGATGGGGGCGTTGCCGAGGAACCAGTCTGAGTAGAAAACCTCGATACCGCCCATGCTCAGAATAAAGGCGACGGCGATGAGGTTGGCCGAACTGCCCGTGACATAGGCTGCGGAGCCGGTGTTGATGCAATGCAGGTTCTGCAGCAGCATCGCGCGGCCGAAGTTATTGGGTTTGTCGCTGGTCGAGCCGTAGATGGCCGCCACGGTCAGCATCA
Source organism: Myxococcota bacterium (assembly GCA_034002465.1). Lineage (GTDB taxonomy): Bacteria > Myxococcota_A > Bradymonadia > UBA4248 > JAVFAO01 > JAVFAO01. Next base: position 28,903 of record JAVFAO010000036.1, on the reverse strand, counting down.
AGGGCAGGGTCATGACGGCCCTGGCGGCGGTGGCGGGGATCAGCGCGGCCAGGCCCACTTGCATGACCAGGAAAGCGAGCATGATGGTGCCCGCGCGGCGACCAAAGTGGACGATGAGAAAGAGCGAGAGGCGTCGCGCAAGCCTTGTCTTGACCATCATCGAGGCGAGGATGAAGGCCATGATGTTGAGCCAGATCACATCCAGCCCGAGCACTCCCAAGGCGAGCTTCTCGTTCCAGCCGTTGAACAAGACCAGGATCACGATGAGCGCGATGGACGTGAAGAAGGTTGGGAAGGGCTCGGTGGTCCACCAGATCAGCGCCATTGCGAAGGCGGCGAGGCTCACCTGACCGCTGAAGCCGAGGCCCTCGGGCGTGGGCATGTAGTAGAGCGCCAGGAAGGCCGCCACCCCAGCAGGAAAGCCCAGGTACTTCATCCACCGTTCGCTGGCGCTAGGGGTCTTGCTCTTGACCGTGGCCAGCGAGAACGAGTCCATGGAGGCCAAGACGCTGGCGGCGTCTTCCTGGCTGCCTTGCTGCGGTTGATGTGCAGGTGAGCAGGCTCCGGCAGCTTCGGCACACGTCTGTGAGGCGGCGCTGGGGCTCATGGGTTGGCAGCGCCTGGGCTGGGAGTGCTGCTGATGGTGAACTCGCCCGTGCCATCAGGAGAGCGCGCGTAGCTCTCACCTGCCTCCATGGCTGGGAACTCGAGCTGCTCGAGCAAGCTCCCGTCTGCTGCAGAGAAGAGCAGCGACTCACCATTGGCAGAGAGCGCGAAGTCTGCGCCGGTGGCACCGTTGTCGGCGTTGATCAACAGATAGCCTCCGGCTTCGATGGTGTAGCCGCTGGGGATGAGCCAGCGCAGGGGCTGCGTGGGATCATCCGAGAGCGCGTAGCCTTGCAGGTCGACGCTGCCGCGACCGAGGTTGACGAGCTCAATCCAGTCGGGGGAGCCCGTGCTCAGGAGCTCGTTGACCGCGAGTCTCACTGCGAGGGTGGGATCGTTGGGTGCCGCTGGGGTGGGGAAGTCGAAGATGGCCAGGCTATCCGAGCCGTCGGGGTAGCGCCCCCAGGACAGGTCCGTGTCCAGCTCGGGGACGCTGACGCTGTCGACCAAGGCGCCGCCATCGGCTTCGGGGCGCGAGAGGCTCAAGCTCTCTCCATTCTTGGAGAGCGAGAAGCCAGCGTGCAGCCCCTCGCCGCTACCGCCCGAGTCAGCCCAGACCAGCAGGAAGGCGGCTGCAGGCAGCTCAGTCCCTTCTGGAAAGACCCAGGCGTGCGGCGCTTCGGGCTGATCACTGAGACCGAAGCCGTCGAGCCGCACCATTTCACTGCCAGCATTGTAGATTTGGAGCCAATCTGCGGACTCAGAGCCGTTGCTGAAGACCTCGTTGATGAAGAGCGACACAGCGGGCAGCTCCTCGAGATTGACGCTGCCCTTACTGGGTTGGGAGAGCAACCTGAAGGGACCGGTTCCATTGGGAATACGCCCAAAGGACTGACCCTCGACCATCGCGGGCAGCTCCACAGCGTCCACAGCCTCTCCTGCGGCGTTGGCCAGACTGAGCAGCTCTCCGCTGGCAGAGAGCTGGAAGGAGGCGTGCAGCCCGTCGCCACTGCCATCGGCCTCGATCACCAGGTAATCGCCTGGTTGCAGGAGGGTGCCCGAGGGGAAGAGCCAGGTCGAAGTGGAGTCGCTGAGCTGGTAACCCGACAGCTCCGCGGCCTGGACGTCGCGGTTGAAGAGCTCGATCCAGTCAGACGCGCCGTTTGCGGCTTGGCTCACCACTTCGTTGAGGACCACGTCGACCGGGGGAGGGGGCTCGCCGTCGTCGAGGTTGGCAGCGCCGGGCGTGGGAGTGCGCAGAGTCTTGAACGGACCCGTCTGGTCTGGAATACGACCATAGGACTGGTCCTCCGCCAGCGCTGGGAACTCCACGGTGTCGAGACTCCCGGTCCCGCAAATCAACGACAACGACTCGCCGTTGCTCGATAGCCCGAACGAGGGATGGAGCCCCTCGCCGCTGCCGTCCGCTTCGAGGAGCAGATAGGAGCCGGCAGGAATACGTGTCCCGAGCGGGAAAGGCCAGCTCGTGGTGCTGTCCTGGAGCGAACAACCATCGAGCAAGGCCTCTTCGTTGCTGCGATTGGCGAGCTCGAGCCAGTCACTGTCGCCGTTGCTCGCGTTGCTGAGCACTTCGTTGAGCACCACATCAAGGGTTGGTGGTGCGTCATTTGGGATGTTGGCCGCGCCGGGGCTGGGCTGCAGCAAGAGCTCGAAGTCTCCGGTGCCGTTGGGAATACGGCCGTAGGATTGGTCGAGCGCCAACGCAGGGAATTCGACGCTGTCGAGCAGCTCGCCGCTTGGTGCCACCAGGGCGATAGCCTCGCCGCTCGCCGAGAGCTTGAAGGGAGCGTGAAGACCCTCGCCTTCGGCGTCGTCGTCGGCCATCACCATCAGGTACTCGCCTGCGCCGAGCTCGAGGGGGCCGAAGACCAGCGCGGCGTCGCTCTCGCTTTCTTTGATGGCGTAGCCTTCGAGTGCGAGGCAGCGGGTGCCCGTGTTGAAGAGCTCAATCCAGTCGGCACTGCTCTCGCTGTTCGAGAGCAGCTCGTTGAGCTTGAGCCACTGGGCCAGCTCGTCGGGACTCGAGAGACAGTCGCCGCTGCTGCCACCGGAGTTCGAGGCGTTGGGCGTGGGCTCCTCGAGCAGGGTCCATTCTCCGCTGCCGTTGGGGATGCGTCCGTAGGACTGCCCTTCCTGCAGGGCGGGGAAGCTGAGCTCGTCGACGAGTCGTGCGCTGGTGTCGCGCAAGCGCAGCGTCTCTCCGTCGGCGCTGAGCTTGATGCTGGCTTTGCCATCAACGCCGCTACCGTCGCAGTCGATGACCAGGTACGCCTGGCCAGCGAGCACGGTGTTGGCGGGGATGGTCCAGCTGCCACCGTCGTCCGAGAGCGTGTAGCCTCCTAGGTCGACCGACTCGTCGGAGGTGTTGAGCAGCTCCACCCAGTCTTGCCCTGCGCTCACCACTTCATTGAAGCGGATGGGAGAGGGACTGGGCTCTTGGACCTTGGGATCGTCCTCGACGCCACAGCTCCAGGTGCCGGCGACGAGCAACAAGATGAGGAATCGCAGTGGCTGGAGGTTCATAGCATTTCCGCAATCGCAGTTAGGGATAGGCGAGCTGCATCATGAAGGCGACGAGGTCGTCTTGGCCTTCGAGACCCAGCGTGTAGTTGAGCATGAACTTCAACGTGTGCGACTGCAACGGATAGGCGTTGAGCCCGAAGCTGAGTGAGCGTTGCAGGTCGTCTTCGAGCAGATCGCTGGGGTTGAGCTGGTCGAAGCGCAGTGCCGGTTCGAGATAGATGGGGGCGATGAAGTAGGAGGCCTGTGCGATGAAGCCAGCCCCGTAGTAGCTCTCCCCCAGACTGGGCTGGTAGTATGCGCCGGCAAACTCGGCGGACACGAAGAGCCCCCGAAACTTCATGCTCAGGTCGCCGCCGTAGAGCCAGCGCTCGCCATCGATGCGCTGCAAATCGGGTTCAGTAGCGGCGTCGCGGGAGTAGGTGCCATAAGCACCGATCATCATGGAGAAGGCGTCGGAGTATTCCACATCGCCCTCTCCTTTGGAGAGTGGCGCGAAGGGCATGGCCTCCAAGCGTGCGGAAAACAGCGGAAAGCCCTCCTCGTCGTCTTTGCGCATGTTCTCCCCTTGGCCGGTGAAGGCCCCCAGCTTCAGGGCATAGTGCCGCAGCGGGGTGTGCAGCGAGAGCGCCAGCCCCAGGTCGCGACCGGGGACGAAGTCCGATGAGAGGGGGCTGCGCTCGATGAACAGGCTCGAGCTCCCCGAAACCAGCCGCTGTTTGGACGCGGGCACCTTGAACTGTCCCATCTGCACGCTCATCCAGTCGAGCCCGACATAGCGGGCGTACAGATCCTTGACCTCGGGATAGCCGCCGTTGGAGTTGAAATCCAGGGTGAACTCAGCCTCGAACAGTCCCCAGGCCTCGAGCCCCAAGGACAATCGATTCTGCCCAAAGAAGAAGTGGCGGTCTTCCTTGCTTTCGAGGTCGAACTGATAACCTGGCTGGACGCGGCCTCCCAGCTCAAGGCTGAAGTTTTCGTCTTCGAGGCGCAACTGCCCATAGGCAGGAAAGCTGGCCAGCGTGGTTGCAGCCAGGACCAACAGGATGCAGGCGGAACGGGTCATTCTGAGGTGTGCTCCTGGATGACGTCTTGGGAGATGCTGCTTTTGCTTCGCGCCTCACCCAACCAGTCGGCTGAGGCGCAACGCAGGGCGCCGAAGAAAGCGAGGACCTCTGGCTCGAAGGCCCCTGGGGTGGCGTCCTTGGCGAGGTAGGAGAAAGAGAACTCTGCGACACTGATAGCGCCGTCTGGCGCGCGCCAGAGTGTGAGCGTTGGCTCGACGCGCAGCGTTGGAGAGAGGACGAGGTCGGCCGGGGAGTAGGTGCTCTCCTCGTAGACCACGCTTTCGAGGGGGGGGCTTGCGCCAAGCTCGCCGAGCAGCGGAAAGAGCGTGGCAAAGGCGCCGAGCTCGGGAGCGGGCACGGTAAGCAGCTCTGTTTTGCTGCGTTTGGAGTAGAGGGAGCGAAGTGGCGCGTCGGCGTTGGCGGGGCAGGGGAGACTCTCTGCGATGGGCAAGACGTCCTCCTCCATGAGGGTGTCGTCGGGTCCATGCGCGGCTCGCGTCTGCGCGAGCGCCGCGCGAGAGGGGTCTTCGTCACGGTACTTCAAGGTCAACTCGACCTTGTCTTGCAGCGCTCCGCCTTTTCGTTTGATGCGTTGTCGCAGCACCAGTTTGTGGCTGCGAAGCAGGCCATCAGAGCTGTCGAAGAAGGTGACTTGGCGCTGCTTCTCCTTCCAACCTTGGTAGCTGGGCTTGAGCACCAGCCCACGCTCGAGCGCGACTGCCTCGACCAAGCTCCAGTAGGCGTGCAGCGCTTCATCGGGCTGTGCAAAGCGTTCCGCATTCAGGAGCAGCTTGAATTCCCGCGAGCTGAGGGGCGTCGAGCTCGTCGCACAGGAGAGTGCGAGCGTCGCCAGCACGGCGAGCATGACGAGCGGCGCGCCGAAGCTGCGCGAAGCGTTGGCGGTGTGTGGGTGGGGCAGCGCCAGAGACCGATGGGGATACGAAAAGGACTGCATGATTCTGCGCTTGGACGAGGGCCTTCGCGGCCCAACCCTTCAGCACTTAGCACAAGAATCCGCAGCCCGCCTAGAGAGATTCGGTCACCCAGCGCTATTCTACGCAGCCACCTGCTTGGCAGGTTTCGGGGCTGAAGCAGAGCCCGCCGCAGAGTCCGCAATTGCTGTCGTCGGTCTGCAGGTCGATTTCGCATCCATCGGCGAGCAGCGCATTGCAGTCGGCGAGCCCAGAGGCGCAGTCCTCACAGCCAGTGGCAGTGCAGGTCTGCAGGTCGCTGCAGACGACGCCGCAGGCGGCGCAGTTGGTCTTTTCATCGAGGGCCGTCTCGCACTGGTTGGCGGCGTTGGCGTCGCAGTCGGCGCTGTTGTCGGGGCAGGTGTCGCAGCTACCGGCGTTGCAGAATTCTGTGTCGGAGCAGGTGATGTCGCATCCTCCACAGTTGAGCTTGTCGGAGTTGGTTTGGGTTTCGCAGACCGTGGCGGGGTTGCTGTCGCACTCGGCAGTACCGGAGGCGCAGACCGTCTCACACACTCCCGCGACACAGCTCTGAGTGCCGCTACAGTCGTTGCCGCAGGCTCCACAGTGTGTGTTGCTGGTCTGCAGGTTGGCCTCACAGCCATTGCTGCCGTCGAGATCGCAGTCGGCGGTGTTGCTTGCGCAGTTGCTGCAGCTTCCGCCGTCACAGAACTGGGTGTCGGAGCAGGGGGCATTGCAGCCGCCGCAGTGGTCTGGATCATGAAGGGTTTGGGCTTCGCAGCCATTGGTGGGGTTGCTGTCGCAGTCGGCGGTGTCGGGGGCGCAGCCGAGCACGCAGCTTCCGGCGTCGCAGGAATAGCCAGAATCACAGCCATTTCCGCAGCTTCCGCAGTGTTCCTGGCTCGTCAGCAGGTTGCTTTCACAGCCGTTGCTGCCGTCGAGGTCGCAGTCGCCGCGCTGGGCCTCGCAGTCGGTGCAGCTCGATTCTGCGCAGTACTGCGCGTCGCCGCAGGGCAGGTCGCAGCCGCTGCAGTGTTCGTGGCTGCTGGCGAAGAGCGTTTCACAGCCGTTGGCGGCGTTGCCGTCGCAGTTTCCGAGGCCTTCTCGACAGCCCTCGACGCAAGCGCCTTCCTGGCAGAAAGTGGCGCCAGTACAGGGCTTGTCGCATTCACCGCAGTGTTGATCGCTATCGGCGAGCACCGTCTCGCAGCCGTTGGCGGCGTTGCCATCGCAGTCGGCCAGTCCCTCTTCGCAGGAGGCGATGCAGACGCCTGCCTCACAGCTCTCGCCGCTCTTGCAGCGATGACCGCAGGTACCGCAATGGCGGGAGTCGGTGGCGGTATCGGTTTCGCAGCCGTTGGAGATGGAGGAGTCGCAGTGTTGGTTGGTGCCAGCGCAGTTTTCGTTGTAGCGGATGCGGATTTCGGCGGTGGCGGTCAAGCCGCCGGTGTCTGAGATGGTGTATTCGAAGCGCAGGTCATTCTCCCATGCACCTGCGGGCGTGTAGCGGACGCTTCCGTCGGGGTTGGCGGTGGCGGTGCCGCTGCTGGGCGCGTCGACCTCGAGGATTCGCACCGGGTCGCCGTCGAGATCCCAGTCATTGTCGAGGACGGGGATGGTGACGGCGCGGTTTCCGGTGACGGTGCTGTCGTCGTAGGCGAAGGGGGCGTCGTTGATGGAGCGCACGGTGACAGTCACATCGCCCGTGGCCTCCCAGTTGTTGTCGGCGCGGATGGTATAGGTGAAGGTGTCGGTCCCATGGAAGTCCATGTCCGGCGTGTAGGTGATTTTGGCGTCGTTGCGGGCCTCGGCGCGACCGTTGGGGGGATCGGTGTTGGAGACGAGCGTGAGGCTGCCTTGGGCGACGAGGTCGTTGCCCAGGACGTCGATGAGCACGGCCTGGTCTTCGTTGGTGGCAGCGCTGTCTGCGACGGCGACTGGGGCATCTCCGACGGCGACCACACTGACGCGGATGGTGGCGGAGGCCGAGGCACCGGAGTCGTCGGAGACGGTATACGAGAAGCTGTCAGTACCTAGGAAGTTGTCCCGCGGGGTGTAGGTGACGCTGTCGGCGGTGAAGCTGGCTCGGCCTTGTTGAGGCGTGGTGACGCCGCTGACGACGATAGGGTCTCCTTCGATGTCGGTGTCGTTGCCGAGGGGCTTGATTTCGACGGCGGTGTTGATGTTGGTGGCGGCGTCATCGGGCAGAGGGCTTGGGGGGTCATTGACGGCGACGATGACGACGGAGACCTCGGCGCTGTGCACTTTTCCGTTTCGCTCAGCGGCGGAATAGGAGAAGGCGTCGTTGCCCGAGAAGTCTGCGGCAGGCGTGTAACGAACGCGCTGCTCGTCGATGATTTCGACGTTGCCGTTGCTTGCTGGGGTGACGGAGACCAAGGTCAGCGGCACGCCAAGCCTGGCGATGTCGTCGCGCAGCACATCGACCTCGATGGGCACGTCTTCTCGGGTGGTGACGCTGTCATCGAGGGCAAGCTGCTCGTTGGGCTCGTCTCCGCAGGTGCTGAGCAGGGCTGCCGACAAGATGGCGATGAGCGCGAGAGCTGAGGCGGCTCGAGAGGGCCTCGAAGCCTGGGGTAGCTCACTGTGCCTGGCTGCAGACCGTTGATTCATCGGCGTTTCCTTTTCGCTGCTCGGTTCGCGTGAAGCGAGCGAGCAAAGGCGTGGGCGGCGACTGGCGCCGCACGTCGCTCGAGCGCCAACAGTGTATCCCGGCGAAGCAGGAAAAGCCACATGCGCGGCGATCTTGGTGTGCTTGGCCGAGCTGCTCGTCAGGATGTGCAGAGCTCAGCCAGCGCACGTCGCCTCGAGCCTGGACGAGTGTTACTCGATGTACTCTTCGTACTCAGGCCAATACTGCACGCTCTGGATGTGGCCGAGCAGATCCAAGGGGCGGGGTAGTGAGGCGAGGTGGCGGCGGTAGGCGACCTCGGCGACGGCGCAGGCGATCTGGGCAGAGACCTCGCGGATCTTGGTCAGGGCCGGGAAGATGCAGCCCTTGGCGAGGTCGTCCTCGCTGGCCATGGCGGCGAGGGTTTCGGCGGCAGCGAAGAACATCTCGTCGGTGACGCGGCGAGCGCGCACGGCGGTGACGCCGAGCCCGACGCCAGGGAAGACGTAGGCGTTGTTGGCTTGACCGGGCACGAAGCGTTGGCCGTTGAGGACATGCGCAGGGAAGGGGCTGCCCGAGGCAAAGATCGCTCGTCCGTTGGTCCAATCGTAGGCTTGCGCTGCGGTGCATTCCGCCTTGGATGTGGGATTGGAGAGGGCGAAGATGATGGGCCGTTCGTTGACCTCGGCCATGGCCTGGACGACCTCACGGGTGAAGGTCTGGGGCTGGCCCGAGACGCCGATGAGGGCGGTGGGACGATGGCGGCGGATGGCCTCTTCGAGGGTCGCGCAGAATTCGAGGTCGTGCGCAAAGGCCAGCTTGTGCTCTTGCAGATCGGTACGGGACTTGACGACAAGCCCCTTCGAATCGAGGAAGAGGCAGCGGGAGTGCGCCTCGTCATGAGGCAAGCCCTTGGCTTGCAGCGCGCTGGCCACCAGCTCGCCGATGCCGATGCCTGCCTCACCGGCACCAAAGAAGAGATACTTCTGGCTGGTGATGGGCTTGCCGCTGATGCGCAGCGCCGAGAGCAGCCCCGCCAAAGTCACGCCTGCGGTGCCTTGGATGTCGTCGTTGAAGCAGCAAAGCTTGTCGCGGTAATTGGAGAGCAGGCGGAAGGCGTGTCGGTTGTGGAAGTCTTCGAACTGAAGGAGCGCGGTTGGGAATACGGTTTGGACCGCTTCGACGAACTCGTCGAGGAGGGCGTCATAGCTCTCCTCGTCGATGCGTTGGTGCGGCACGCCGATATAGAGGGGATCGTCGAGCAGTTTCTGGTTGTTCGTTCCAACGTCCAGGGTGATGGGCAGGCAGAGGCAGGGATGTACGCCTGCGCAGGCAGTATAGAGGGTCAGTTTGCCGACCGGAATGCCCATGCCGTTTGCACCGAGATCGCCGAGTCCGAGAATACGCTCGCCGTCGGTGACGACAATGACTCCGACTTCCCTCTCGGGCCAGTGGCGTAGAATCTGGGCGATGCGGCCGCGGTCCTCGGCGCGAATGTAGAGCCCGCGTGGTCGGCGCCAGGTGGCACTGTATTTCTGGCAGGCTTCCCCAACCACTGGCGTATACACGATGGGCATCATCTCTTCGATGTGCTCGTGCAGCACCCGATAGAACAAGGTTTCGTTGCGATCCTGCAAAGCGGTGAGGAAGATCCACTTCTCGAGGTCGTTGGGCTTTCGATCGTAGTTCTCTTTGACCTTCGCACACTGCTGCTCGATGCTCAGATAGGCGTGGGGGAGCAGCCCCGTCAGCCCCAAGGCTTCACGCTCTTTGAGCGTGAAAGCAGTCCCCTTGTTGAGCACCGGGTCATGCAGAATTTCCACCCCAGAGGGGTGCAAGCGGACTTTTCGCCTCAGAATGCAGCTCTTCGACATCACTTTCTCCCTCTGCAGTCCTCACCAGATTCCCGAGTGGACAGGGCAGAGCGTCGGAGAGTGCGGTGGGTGAACGAGACCGAGCTGCCATGTCCCTCGACAGGAGCTCAAGAGAGCAGAAAAGGGGGCGCCCAGCAAGCCAAAGCGCACGCGATCGATGCAAGTTGCCGCCTCCACCAGCGCTGAGAATCGTGCTCAGACAGGAAACAGAGACGGCATGCGCCGACGCTTGCATTTCGCTGTCCCTTTCGCGTATCCTCGCGAAAAGGTGAGCGTCAGCCGCCGATGGCGCGCCACCGTCGTATTCTCAGTCGGCCTGACGGCGTTGCGGTACTACTTGTTGATTGGGCGCTTGGCCTGTTCCCCCAAGTTCTTGTTGATTGGGCGCTTGGCCTGTTTCCCAGGTTCTTGTTGATTGGGCGCTTGGTCTGTTTCCCCAAGTTCTTGTTGATTGGGCGCTTGGCCTGTTCCCCCAAGTTCTTGTTGATTGGGCGCTTGGCCTGTTCCCCAAGTTGTTTCCGCGAAGTCTTCTCGATGGGGATCGAATGAGGCGTAGGATGAGCTCCTGAACAGGCAGCAAGAGCGCCAACGGGTGGATGACTGACATGCAGCTCACCGCGCTGCTCATTTTCGCCCTCACCTATGTGCTGATCACTGCACGGCGGCTGCGCTGGCTGCCCATTGGGAGGCCCGCTGGCGCGCTGCTTGGCGCGCTGCTCATGGTGGTCTTCGGCGTGCTCTCACCCAAGCAGAGCTACGAAGCCATCGATCACGACACCATCTTGTTGCTCTTCGGGATGATGCTGCTCACGGTCTATCTCGAGCGAGATGGTCTCTTCGAGCGTCTCGCCGCCCTGCTTCTCGGTGTTTGTCGAGGCCCTGTGCACTTGCTCTTTCTGCTGTGTTTGATGTCAGGGCTGCTCTCTGCGCTGCTGATGAACGACACCATCTGTCTGTTCATGACGCCGCTGGTGGTCAGCATGTGTATGCGTGCCAAGCTCCCCATGGGGCCGTACCTGATAGGCTTGGCCAGCTCGGCGAACGTGGGTAGCGCCGCAACGCTGGTGGGCAACCCGCAGAACATGATCATCGGCAGCATGAGCGAGCTCTCGTTCTCTCGTTTTGCCTTCTATGCAGCCCCCATCGCAGCGCTCGGACTGTTGCTCAACTTCGCTTTCCTCTGGTTGCAGTATCGGCGGCGCCTGCAATCGCCAGTGAGCGAAGGGCACGCATCCTCTCGACCTTCCGCGGGAATGGCCGCTGTCGAGAGCTCGGTGCCCGAGAGCGAGCGAATGCAATGGCCCATGAAGCTCGAGCGCTTGGCTTTGCCAGCTCCCAGCAAGTTGTTTTGGATTGACCTCGCCTTGCTAGCCTTGCTCCTGTTGCTCTTTTTCGCAGGCTTGCATCTGGCCTACACCACACTCGCCGTGGTGACCTTGAGGCTACTCCTCGACCACAAGGAGCCGGCATCGGCCTTCGCGCAGCTCGACTGGCCGCTGCTGGTCTTCTTCTGTGGGCTCTTCATCGCCGTCCACGGTCTCGTCAGTGTTGGACTGGTGGATGCGCTGTGGGCACAGCTCGGGGGCTATCTACGCTTGGATCAATCGAGTGGGGTGGCCGCCTTCAGCGCGACCATGAGCGTGGGCTCGAACCTCGTCTCCAACGTCCCGATGACCCTGGTGACGGGCCCGCATCTGCACGAGCTCGGAGGGACGGAGCGTGCTTGGGTCTTGCTCGCATGGACCACCACCGTGGCGGGAAACCTGACCTTGATGGGCTCGGTGGCCAACATCATCGTCGCAGAGCGCGCGAAGGGCCACTACGAGCTGGGCTACTTCGAATATCTACGCTTCGGTTTGTGGGCTACACCGCTGCTGATCGCAGCCGGGGTGTTGGTGCTCAGCTGGGTCCACTGAGCCGGTTCATGAGGACGAAGCCTGCCTGAAGGCTGGTCGTCGCGGCCCTTCGTCGGCGGTGTTCAGCGGAGGGCGCGAGCTGGTGCTCGGAATTGTATTCCAAATGTCTGTCTACCAACACCAGCTTCCGACGCAGGTGGTGCCATTGCAATAGCCCGACTCGCATTGTCCATTGTTGGCGCAGGCCTCACCGAGCCCTTTTTGTTCCGTGCAGCTCAGGCTTGGGGTAGCACAATACGAGCCTTCGGTGCAGGCCGCGGGGGAGAGGGGGATGCACGCTGCGCCCAGGCTGCCATTCCCTCGCTCGACACAGTTGCCGTCGAGGCAGTAGAGGTTGGCCAGGGGGTTGCAGATTTCCGTATTCTGAGGGCAGGGCTCGCCTTCGTTGCGTATGCTGATGGGCTGACAGATCAGACCTGCGGCGATGTGGTTGAGGCAGAGGCTGCCTGGCTGGCAAGCATCGTTGCTGCCGCAGGACTGACCATCGGGGATGGGCATCGTGCAGAAAGGCTGCTCGCCGCCCTCTTCGGCGCAGAACAGGCCAGGGGGACAGATGGCAAGGGTGCCGTCGGAGGATTCGCCGCAGCTCGCGCCCTCGCCGGGCGCGTCGACAATGCTCATTGGCACGCAGGAGCCATCGAGGCAGCGAGCCAGCTCCTGTCCCTCTGGGTCACATTGGAAATGGGAGGAGCAGCTCTCTGTGGCAGCCAACATCGGGGTGCACACACCTGGACAGGGGGTGCTGCAATAGTGTCCAGCAGTGCACTCCCAGTGTGACCAGCAGCGTTGGCCGGATGGAACACCGCCTTGGATGGCGCGGCGGCAGATGGAGCGCAGGTAGTCTTCGACGAAGGGTTTGCAGAGCCCCACGTGCTTGTCGATGCACTGGGTGGCTTGGTCGAGGTCGACGCTGAGCAGTCCGGCTTCTTCGGCAGCGATCATCTCTCGGGGCCAGTTTCCGAAGTTGCTGAGCAGCAGCTCCGGGCATTGTGGGTGCTGCAGAAACGCTTGTGTAACAGATGCCGTCAGCGAAGGCAGCGCACACTCGTGGGTGCGCTGGCAGAAGGCCTCGGCGTAATGTTGCAGCAGGGCCTCCACATGGCGCTCCGGTGTGCTGTCGGCTTCGTCGAGTTCTTCTGGCTGTTCGACGAGTTCGTCAGCTTCGACATCGGGGTCAAGCTCAGTGGGCAGGTCGAGCTCGAGCGTGTCGTCGGGGGTGTCGAGGTCTTGTTCATCGAGCTCTGCGTCGAGCTCTGGGTTTGGCAAGAGTGTGTCTGGAATGGGAGCTGGCTCGAAGGAGAGCTGGCAGGCGCTGAGCAGTAGCGCAACGCAGAGAGTGATGAGTCGTCTGGGCACGGTGTGCTCCCAAGTCGGACGCGGTGCTTGTGCACTGTCGCGTTGTCCAGTGTTCATTGGACACGAGCCGCGCAGGAGAATCAAGAGCGCGATCGTCGAGCTCGTCGAGCTCGTTGCTCTCGACAAGTCGCGAAGCATTCCTGTAATCTCAATCGGGCTCAGGGCGTGTGAGGTGGTGATGAGTGATGAACGGCGAGGTGCAGATGGTCGAGCTCAAGGGGGAGGCGAGGACTTGGGACTGCGTGTCCCAGGACCGATCAACGCTCGGCGCCGAGAGCCTGCGCGTCCCATCAAGGCTGAGGCAGCGCCGAGCCGCGTGCCACAGAGCCGCAAGGAGATTCCCATTCCGGTATTACGTGGCAAGCTCTTTCGGACGCTGCGTCGGGCGACGCCACTTCGAAACAGTGGCGAGACGCTGCGCTTGAGCTCGAGTGGAGAAGCTGTGCAGCTCGACACTGTGGAGCTCAAGGCTGCAGCGGCGTTCTCCGGGATTTTGGCAGCCAACTTGTTGCGCCATTCGGGTTCGCGGCTGCCATCGCGAGGCTTGGAAAACCTGATGGAGCGCCTGCTTCCCTCGCTCAACGCTCAGGATTTGATGAGCTTGGAGGTCGAGGCCTACGATCTGATGCAGTGGCTTGCGACGCAGCTTCGAAGTGGTGGTGCTCGACGCGACGATGCAGTGGTAGCCGAGGAAGGAGCGAGCTCAGAAGACGAGGGCATCGAATTCGACCCCGAGCAGGGCAAGCTTGAACTCATCGAACGGGCCATCTCGGAGGGCTTCGAACTGGAGATGCTCTACTACACGGGAGGGCGCGGTGAGCTGCTCGCTCGTCGGGTGAAGCCACAGCGGGTGGAGGCCGAGAAGTATCTGCACGCCTACTGCCATCGGCGGAAGTCGGAGCGGGTGTTTCGCATCAGCAGAATTGCCCGCGTGGAGCCCGTGGGAGGCAGGGCGGTGAAGCGCTCCGAGACCGAGACCAAGCCGTCTTCCCGCAAGCCCTCTGTGCCGGCGACCAAGCAGCGAGGCCTCTTCGATGAACAGAGCGAGGAATGAGCGCAGGTGCTTTGTGTGGGGCGCTGCCCCACGCCCCGCCAAAGGGCAGTGCCCTTTGGAATCCCTTTGAATTCAGGTTGTTGTTGGTCTAGGTCTGGGGAAGCGAGGAGCTCGCGAGAGCGAGCGATACAACAAAGGAGCGAACATGAAGCGTTTTGAACACCCTGCACTCGGATACGACACGTCAGCGTTGGAGCCTTGGATTGACGAGGCCACGGTGAAGCTGCATCATGGCAAGCACCACTTGGGCTATGTCAATGGCGCGAACGCTGCGTTGGAGAAGCTCGAGCAAGCGCGCATCGCTGGCGACTATGCAGGGGTCAAGGCCATTAGCCGGGATCTGGCTTTCCATGCTTCTGGGGCGGTCAACCATGCCCTCTATTGGACGAGCATGGGGCCTGGCGGTGGCGGCGAGCCAGGGGGGCGGCTGTATGACCAGATTCTGCAGGATTTCGGGAGCTATCCCGCATTTCGAGCGCAGTTCACTGCGGCCACCGTGCAGGTGGATGGGAGCGGCTGGGGAGTGCTGGGCTGGGATCCTGGAACCGAACAGCTAATGGTCTTCATGGCAGAGGTGCATCAGAATACGACGATCCGCGGCAGTATCCCTTTGATGCTTTGCGACGTTTGGGAGCATGCCTACTATCTGAAGTATCAGAATCGACGTGCGGAATACGTTGACGGCTGGTTCAACGTGTTGCGTTGGGACTGGATTGGCGAGCGCTTCGAGCGGGCCAAGGGCTGAGCTGTCGATGCTGTCGAAGGCTTCGCCTTCGCCGTGCATCGATTGTTTCCATTAGGGTGAGCAGCCGGCATCCGGGAATGGTTCCTGGGTGCCCGCAGTCGAATTCGACTGGCTGTTCGTGCAAAACGAGGGGCGTCTGTTCAATGGCCAGAGATTTTGTCGATTGGGCACTTGGCCTGTTTCCCCAGATTGTTGGGTTCGGGGTGCTGCTCGTTGTGATGATGGGTTGCAAACAAGCCGACGTCTCGCACGAGACCTGTTTGAAGGGAGAGATGCACGCCTGTGAGCGTTCGTGCCTGGAGTTCGAGCGGCTCGACGACTGTGATACGCTGGCGAAACACTACCAGGAGAGCAAGAATGCCAGCGGGCTTCTGAAGGTTTCTGCGACCTTGTGTGAGAACGGCCGTTTCGACGGTTGTGCCCGACGTGCTTCGATGCACATGACCCAAGGCGCTCCGTTCTACGATGAGACCCAGGCGCGGCAATGGTTCACCAAGGGTTGCGACGGTGAGGATGCCGAGAGCTGCGCGGGTCTAGGGCGCATGATGGAGAAAGGACTTGGCGGGTACCGAGACGAAAGTGGTGCCGGAAGCAAATACGAGAAGGGCTGTGCTGGCGAATACGCACCTGGCTGCGCTTGGCTGGCTGCCTGGCATCGAGCGAAGAAGGATTTCGAGCGCTTTCGCGAAGCTGCGACGAAAGCCTGCGATTTGGGGGAAGAGCAGGGGTGCAATCTGCTTGGGGTGGCGCTGCTCGAAGGACTCGGCGGTGCCGAGGACAAGACGAGAGCCCTCGCCCTTTTCGAAGCCGCTTGCGCTGCCGAGGTCTCCGTGGCGTGCGCCAACGCAGGGAGCGTGTACTTTCGAGCAGACGGAGTGAGCGCCGACCTCAAAAAGGCGCGCGAGTACTTGAATACGGCTTGCGAGGCTGGCGAGTTCGTGGCGTGCAACGATCTTGGCGTCTTGCTCGTGGACAACGATGATGCAAAGGATGTGACGAGAGGGCGCGAACTCTTCGCCAAGGCTTGTGCCGAAGGGCAGCCCTACGGGTGCCTGAACGCTGGTGTCTACGGCACCGACCCGGCACAGCAACGCAACGACCTGCGCAAGGCCTGCGAGGCCGAGCTGCCCATGGGCTGTCTGCATTTTGGGGAGGCGTTGCGTCAAGGGCTCGGTGGACCGGTGGATGAGGAGGGAGCCCGCTCGGTTTTGCAGAAGGCCTGCGATGCTCGCTTGGGGCAAGGCTGTGTGGCGCTTGGTCTGATGACCGAGAGCGGCGAAGATGGCGACATCATCAAAGCCATGATCCTCTTCGAGAAAGCCTGCGAGTACGAGGCAGCGCTCTGCCTCAACGCCGTGACCCGTTGTCTCGACGGCTCGAAGGGATATGTCGACGCGGCCACTGCTGCCAGGCTTTGCCTGAGCGCCTGCGAACGCGGCGTTGGTGGAGCCTGCTACGACCTCGCTGAGCTCTACCGCGACGGAAACGGGGTGGAGGCCAGTGTCGAGCGAGCCTACACCTTCTATTCGAAGGCTTGTGAGCTGGATTATCCAGCGGGCTGTTCTTTGACGGGCGCGTGTTTGCTCTATGGGAAGGGGGTCGAGCAGGATGCGACGCAAGGGGTGAAGATGCTGGAGAGGGCCTGTGCCCTCGAGGATGCAGTGGGCTGTTCTACCTTGGGGTCGCTCTATGAGCGTGGCGAGCTGTTCGCGCGGGATCTGGCCAAGGCTCTCTCTCTCTATGAGAAGGCGTGTGGCTATGAGGCTTACACCTGCGCGGCGCTGGCTCGGTGTTATCGTGAGGGCGTCGGGGTTGAGGTGGACCTGGCCAAGGCCGAGGCGTTGACGAAGAAAACCTGTGCGGGTCAAACGGAGGAAAGCTGCCAGTCTTTCGATCTGCTGAGTGGCTCGAGCGCGCGCAGCCCTGTCGAGGGCCTTCGCGCCTCGCTGGGCCGCATCGAGTTGGCCGCGCTGGGTCAGGGTGGGGACAAGGGCCAGGCAGTTTGGCAAGGACAGGGGGGCTCATTGTGGTCCCAGCCGTCAGGGCAGGGTGCGGTGCCGACGCCGTCGAATCTGGAATTGCCAGCCGGACTACCGCAGGAACCGACAGCACCGGCGGAGGGCACCGAGACCGAGCTCGTTGAGGAGCAAGGTTTGAGCAAGGACGAGGTACGGGTGGTGATTCGCGGCAGCTTCGCGCAGATCCGCAAGTGCAACAAAGCCAACCCTGGCTCACCGGCAGGGAAGCTGGAGATGCGCTTCATGATCGAGATGGATGGCTCGGTCTCGGAGGCGAGCGTGGAGTCGGAGGAATACGCAGGTAGCGGTGTCGCCGAGTGCGTTCTCGGCGTGGTACAGGGGTTGAAGTTCCCGCCCAGTGAATTTCGCACGCCTGTGAACTATCCGTTTGCCATCAATTGAGAGTGAGCTGAGCAGCGGGCGAGGGCTGGGCAATGCGGCTCTTTCGACGCTGGTATTCGGGTGCTGCGAAGCCGCAGACCCCGAAATATGATGATGGGGGACCAGGCCAAGCGCCCAATCGACAAGAAATGGGGGGACCAGGCCAAGCGCGCCATCGACAAGAACTGGGGGACCAGCCCAAGTGCCCAATCAACAAGAAATGGGGACCAGGCCAAGCGCCCCATCGACAAGAAATGGGGGCACCAGGCCAAGCGCGCAATCGACAAGAAAGGGGGACAGGCCAAGTGCCCAATCAACAAGAAATCACCTCGAGGGCGGCAAAGGGTTTGACTTGACGGCCCAGAGTGAGTATGAAGCGCCGGTTCGGGGGCGTATTTCGCGGGAGCGAAGACGACCCTCTGGCCATGTCGGCTGTTCGTCAACCCTTTTGACCGTTTCGTGGTAGGAGTCGCAATGACTCAGGTGAGCAACTCTCAGTCCCAGCCCGATCTCGAAAGCTTCGAGTCGCTTCTGGCCCAATTCGAACAAGACACAAAGTCCCCCCGCGAAGGCGACATCGTCCCTGGCCGTGTGGTTGATCTTGCTGGTGACTACGTCATCATCGACATCGGCTTCAAGTCCGAAGGACAGGTACCCAAGGCGGAATTCGCCGCGCCCGAGGGCGGGCTGACCATCAAGATCGGTGACACCGTCGACGTGCTCGTCGAGGCCATCGAGAATGAGTCGGGCCTGTGCGTGCTGAGCAAGGAAAAGGCCGATCGCCTCATGGTGTGGGAGGAGATCGCGAAGGCTGCAGAGCTCGACGAAACCGTCGAAGGCACCATCGTTGGCCGCGTCAAGGGCGGTCTGTCGGTCGACATCGGAGTGCGCGCGTTCTTGCCTGGAAGTCAGGTCGAGCTTCGCCCGACCCGCAACCTCGACAAGTTCATCGGCCAGCGCTACCGCTTCAAGATCATCAAGTTCAACAAGAAGCGCGGCAACATCGTGCTCTCGCGTCGTGCGCTGCTCGAGAAAGAGCGGGCACAGCTCAAGGCCAAGACCCTCGAGCGGCTGCGTGAAGGCTCCATCCTCGATGGCGTCGTCAAGAACATCACCGAGTACGGTGCCTTCGTGGATCTCGGCGGCATCGACGGCTTGCTGCACATCACCGACATGAGCTGGGGCCGCGTCCTGCACCCCACCGAAGTGGTCAACATCGGCGACGAGATCAAGGTCAAAGTGCTCAAGTTCAATCCGGACAACGAGCGCGTCAGCCTTGGCTACAAGCAGCTCATGCCCGATCCTTGGGAACATGCTGCCATCCGTTACCCCGCCAACATCCGCGCCCTGGGCCGGGTGGTGAGCCTGATCGACTACGGCGCCTTCGTCGAGCTCGAAGAGGGCATCGAGGGCCTGATTCACATCAGCGAGATGAGCTGGACCCGCCGCGTCAAGCACCCGAGCCGTGTTGTCACCACCGGTGACCTCATCGACGTGGTGGTGCTCAACATCGACGCCGAGTCCAAGAAGATCAGTCTGGGCATGAAGCAGACCGAGCCCAATCCCTGGGAGCTACTCGAAGAGAAGTACCCCGTTGGCACCCGCATCATCGGCAAGATCCGCAACATCACCGACTTCGGTCTGTTCATCGGCGTCGAGGACGGGATCGATGGTCTGGTCCACGTCAGCGACATCTCCTGGACCCAGAAGATCCGCAACCCCGCCGAAATCTACAAGCGCGGCGACGAGGTCGAGGCGGTCGTGCTCAACATCGACGTCGACAACGAGCGCTTCAGCCTGGGCATCAAGCAGCTCACGCCCGATCCTTGGGAAACGCTGCCCGAGCGCTTCCCGCCTGGAAGCATCGTTGACTGCAAGATCACCAAGCTCACTGAGTTCGGCGCTTTTGCGTCGCTCGACGATGGCATCGAGGGCCTCATCCACATCTCCGAGCTCAGCCGCGACCGCGTCGACGAGCCCAGCCAGGTGGTGCAGGTCGGCGAGGCGCACCGCGCAGAGGTCATCTCGATCGACCCAGTGGATCGCAAGATCGCGCTCTCCATCAAGAGCTTCGTGCGCCGTTCCGAAACCGGTACGCTGCGCTCCTACATCGACGACGACAACTCCAGCACTGCTCACCTCGGCGATTTGCTCAAAGACAAGCTGAGTGAGCTGGTCAAGACCGGCGAAGAAGAAGAAGAAGAATAACTTCTCCTCGCCTTCGCTGCGTGAAAAGGCGCGCCCTATCAAAGGGTGCGCCTTTTTTTTGTCGATTGGGCGCTTGGCCCGTTCCCCCAAGTTTTTGTCGATTGGGCGCTTGGCCCGTTCCCCCAAGTTTTTGTCGATTGGGCGCTTGGCCCGTTCCCCCAAGTTTTTGTCGATTGGGCGCTTGGCCCGTTCCCCCAAGTTTTTGTCGATTGGGCGCT
>JAVFAO010000036.1:0-9348 GCA_034002465.1 Myxococcota bacterium | reverse complement strand
TTTTTGTCGATTGGGCGCTTGGCCCGTTCCCCCAAGTTTTTGTCGATTGGGCGCTTGGCCCGTTCCCCCAAGTTTTTGTCGATTGGGCGCTTGGCCCGTTCCCCCAAGTTTTTGTCGATTGGGCGCTTGGCCCGTTCCCCCAAGTTTTTGTGAACGCCAGAGGGGATGTGTGGGGAATGGAATACGGCTGTGGGCGCTGTCCAAACCCCACCCCGCGAGTCCATCTGACTGTGAGCGCGTGCCAGCTATGCTGCGACACTCTCACGAAGCCTTCGGGTGAGCTCGGTTTCGAGCTCAATCGAAGTCGAAAGGGTCGCTGATCCACGAGGCCGTCAGGGCGAAGTGGACGTAGGCGGGGTACTGATCGAGGTGCTGGAAGAAGGCGTGGTAGCCGAGCTGCACGCCCAGAGCCGTGGAGCGCCAGCGCCGGTACTCCAGCCCCAGCGAGATGCTCGCTCCGAAACCCCAGTCTGCCTCTTCGAGGAGTTGCTCGCCTGCGAAGTAGCAACCCAGGTCGAGCTCGACCCAGGGCACCAGCTCCAGAATGTCGATGGCATAGGAGAGGCCCAGGCGCGGCACGATGACCTCCATCGGTCCCGCACCGTCAGGGTCTGCTTCACTCCCTGCTGCTGCAAAGTGATGGCTGTAGAGCACGCTCAAGCCGAGCGCAAAAGCGTCATCCAAGCCATAGCGCAGCTTGGCGAGTCCTCCCACGCCCATGACGCCATTCTCTTGCGAAGGAATGGAGGCGAGCACCAGGCCTCCCCCTGCGCTCCATTCATCCTCCAGAGCATGGGCGGGACTGAGCATGAGCATGAACGCCAGAATCGCGCCAAAAAGCGCGGAAGTGCTCACCCTTCGCGCGTGGGATGCTCTCGAAAGCGTTGACAGAAACAAGGTGCCCTCCTATAGTCCGCGCCTTGCCTGATGGTTCGTTCGCTGGCCATCGCGGCTCGCGACAACCCGCTCCCAGGAGAATCCAGGTGGCGATCAAGATCAAGAAGAAGAAGCAAGTCGAAGAAGTCGAAAGTCCAGAAGTCGAGGTCGATGAGGAGCTCGCTGTCAACGATCGCTTCGTGCGCACCAGCGTCACGTTCAGCTCGTGGATGCAAGCCCACTGGTTGCCGATTGCGATTGGCGTCGCCGCGGTGATCGCCATCTTCGTTGGCACCTCGCTCTACCTCGATCACATCGAGGCCGAGCAGGAGGCCCAGAGCGCAGCCCTCAACGCAGCCCTCGTCGCCCAGAACACGCCCACGCAGTCCGAGTTTCTCGCGGCGGCAATGCGACGCGGCGTTTTCGATCCGGGCATGCTCAATGACGAACGCCTCTTTCCCGATGAGGCCGCCCGCAGTGAAGCGGTCTACGACGCCAGTGTCAAGGCCATCGAGAACTATGGTGACTCCGAAATTGGCGGCGAAGCCAAGCTCATCGCTGCCTCCTCGGCGAGCGTCATCGGCAAGACCGAAGAAGCCCTGAACTACGCCAAGGCCGCCTCTACCGAGCTCGATCCGAGCTTGCAGGTGTTCGCGCTGCATGCCCTCGCCATGGCACAAGCCAACGCCCAGCAGACTGACGAAGCCATCGAAACCCTGCGTCAGCTCGCCGCGCTCTCGGAACCCCGCTACGGCGCCTTTGCCTCCATGCAAATTGGCATCATCGCCGAGCAAGCTGGCAACACCAAGGAAGCCATCGACGCCTTTGCCCGGGTCGCCGCGCGCTACCCCGAGTACGCTGATGCGCCGCGTGCCAAGGCACGGCTGGCCATGATCACCGACGACCCCGAAGCCATCATCCGCGCTGTCCCCGTCAATTGACCGCTTCGCTCTCGGTTGCGATTCGCCCAACGGGGCTCGACGAGGATGCGTGACGGCTTGTCGCTGAACCGACAGTAGCCTCGAGGCTGTACATGAACTCAGCTCGCCCCATCGGTCTCGCCTGCTGCGCCGCCTTGCGCAGTCGGGCCTTGCCGTTCGTTTGCATCTCCGTGTTGCTCGTCAGCAGCGCTGCGTGCGCAGGCTACGGGGCGCGTCAAGGAACCGCCATCGCTCACCCCAGTTTGCTCCTCGAGCACATCTGGAGCGTCTTGCTGAACGATGACGACATTTCTTGGGAGAGCAGAGGCCTGGAATACGCCTCCGGTGGCCTCGGTGGCAACGGAATGGTCTACTACGGCAACCGAGAAGGGCGCCTCGTTGCGCTCCTCGAGTCCGACGGGAGCTTGGCCTGGTCCTTCGAGCGCATGGGACCCTTCGTGGGCGCGCCAGTGCGTCAAGGGGGTCGTCTCTTCGTCGCGGGTGTGAACGGCTACGTCTATGCCCTCGAGGCCGCCACAGGTGTGCTGCTGTGGGAGTTCGACACAGGCGCACCCATCGAGTCTGCCGTGGCGGTACAGGGAGAGCACCTCGCCGTCGTCAATTCCCTCAACAGAGTTTTCTTGCTCGAGCTGCGCAGCGGCGACTTCATCTGGCGAAAGGAGCGTGGAAAGGTCAAAGATTTTACGCTCTTTGGACACGCGAGCCCGGTCTTCTATGGCGATTCCTTGATCGCTGCGTTCTCCGATGGTTGGGTGGTGGCGTATGCGCTCAGCGATGGTGCCACCCTCTGGGCGCAGGAACTCTCCGCCGGAAAGACGCGTTACCGTGACGTCGACGCGCTCCACCTCGCTGGAGAGCGGCTCTACGCAGCGAGCTACGCGGGAGGGCTCTATGCGCTCTCTCCCGAGGACGGAGAGCCTGTCTGGTGGCGAGAGCTCGAGGGTGTTCGCAGTATTCAAAGTGATAGGCGTACCCTCTATTTCAGCTCCATCGAGGGAGTCCACGCCGCCTCCATGAGCGATGGCAGAGATCTCTGGCTCAAGCCCCTCTCTGATGATTCCGCTGCATCGCGCCTCGTCCTTGGAGAGGAATACCTGTACCTCGGCTTGCAGCGCACTGGCCTGCTGATGCTCAACCGCGCGACGGGACGCACCGCAGCCCTCTTCGATCCAGGTAGTGGGGTCAGCGCACCGGTGCTGCTCGATCAAGGTCGAGCCTACGTGCTGAGCAACCGTGGTCGTCTCTACGCGCTGTCGGTGCAAGACGCTCCCCTCGCGATGTGAGTAACGCCGACTACAGCTCTGCAGCGCTCCCCAAGCTCTCTGCGCGGCTCGAGACCGTCGCTCAGTGGGTCCTTCCAGGGCGGCCGGTTGCCGATGTGGGCACCGACCACGGTGCGCTGCCCATGGTCCTGTTGCTGCGCAAGCAGGTCCCCATGGCTGTGCTCAGTGACCGAGTTCCGGCATTGATCGAGCGCTTGCGGCCAAGGGTGCAGGCCTGGGAGCTGCAGGACCGGGTCTCGCTTCGGGTGGGAGATGGATTGTCGGTACTGCTCCCAGACGAATGCAGCTCGCTGGTGTTGGCGGGCATGGGTGCTGGATTGATGCAATCCATGTTCTCGCGGGTGAATCCGCGGCCTTTGGGGTTGGAGCGCTTGGTTCTGCAGCCCAATACCTGCTCGCGCGCCCTAGTGCAGAATCTCACGCAACTAGGATACGGTCTGATTGAACGTGTTCTTGTACGTCGAATACGACCGAGGTCGAGCCGAGCGGTTCGGCGCGAGCAGGGGCGAGCGGACGAGATCCTGGTCTTCGAGGCTTGCTGAGCCTGGCCGTGTCGGCTCCACAGTCTCGACAGTGAGCAAAGGGCACGCATCCTCGCGACACGTCCGAGGGATGTGCGGCTGCGGCGAGTTTTTCGAGATCCCACAGTCACACGGCTCTAGCGCTCGGTGCCTGAGCGCGAAAGCAAGAGCTTGGAGGAAGAGGCCAAGCGCCCAATCAACAAGAATTCTGCAGCCGAGTGCATTTTTTTCGGCGCATTTGCCTCGCTCAGGTCGATCACTCATCGCGCGTCGACTGTGGCGTGCGCTTCGGCTCAGTGTGGGCTCTCGAGGAGATGACGGGTTGAGCGGAGGGGGCGATGGCGGCAACGCAGGAGCAGTTGTGCTTGGAGTGCGCGCAGGCGGCGACGACGCAGCGCGCTCGGCTTTTGGTGCTGGGACTATGGCGGCAACGGGCGCTGGGGCAGCGGGGACTGCTGCGACTACTTCGCGAGGATCCAGACCAGGTCTATGCGGAGTTGCCTCGTCGGGCTGCGATCGAAGCCACGCTCAGTGGACGCGCGCGCGTTGCTTGGGCGGCTTGCTTCGCGCGCCCGTTGGCTGCTTGGCTCGAGGAGGGCATGGAGGCTTTGCGCGAGCATCAAGCTCTGGGCGCTCGGCTCGTGTGTCGCGGAGACGCCGAGTACCCACCGCTGCTGGAAGCGGCAGATGGTCCGGCAGTGCTCGCCCTGCAGGGGGCTCTGCAGACGCTGCGTTCTCCTATGGTGGCAGTGGTTGGCACACGTCAGCCGACGCGGCAGGCTCGCGAGCTCACCCAGCGTTTGTGTCACGAGCTCGTTGGCTGTGGCCTCTCACTGTGTTCCGGAGGGGCCTTGGGGATTGACGCGTTGGCGCACCGCGCGGCCCTGCGTGTGCAGGGGCGCTGCGTAGTGGTCTCGGCGACGGGGCTGGATCAAAGCTATCCGCGAGCAAACACTGACATTTTTGACGAGGCGAAGGTCCGGGGAGCGCTGCTCAGCCAGTTTCCACTCAGGAGCAATCCCCGGGGCGAACAGTTTGTGCGTCGCAACCCCACGATAGCGGGGCTCTGTAGCCTGACCATTGTCGGTCAGGCACCGCTCCGCAGCGGCGCGCTGTATACTGCACGTGCTGCGTTGGCGCTTGGGCGTCCGGTGATGGTGGTGGCGACGGCAGGCTTCGAGCCTCAATCTGCAGGAGGACTCCTGCTGGTTCGGCGCAAAGAGGCAGAGCTGCTCTGCGAGAGCTCCCAGGTGTTCACCCGAATGCAAGTGCCCGCAAAGCGGAGCGAGTCTTCGATGCCCGAGAGCGAGCGAATTCCTCCCGAAAGTGAGCCAGGCGAGGACCTGGCGGTTGGAAGAACCGGAAGGGGACTGGCGATCGTTCGGCGCTTGCAGAATGGCAGCGCGCGCTTCGACGAGCTCGTGGAGTCGCTTGGGGAGGAGCCGGCGCTGCTGAGGACAACGCTGCTGGAGCTCGAGCTCGAAGGGCTCGTGCAGCAGCATCCGGGCGAGCACTATTCTCTTTCGGTGGAGCTCTGAGTTGTTGCGTGCCATCCCTGGCACGCACCCTTCGGGCTGCCTTCGCAGCGAGTCTCCGCCTCCTGGCTTCGACTTCTTGTCGATTGGGCGCTTGGCCTGTTCCCCCCACTTCTTGTTGATTGGGCGCTTGGCCTGTTTCCCCACTTCTTGTTGATTGGGCACTTGGCCTGTTTCCCCAAGTTTGCAGGGAAGCTCAGCACCAGGGCTGGATGCCATGGAGCAGGGAAGGCACTGCAGATGGTTCGCCTTTTCGCTGACGCCCCTTGCGCTCTCGACGGTGAATCGGGTAAGCACTGGCAATGACCCCGCAACGGGGTACTGCGATGCTGTGGCAAGGCACGACGCTCTTGGCGTTTCGTTTCTGCGTTTCCTGACGATCCTGAGCCGCTCACGGCAGACTCAGCGATCGCATGTGTCGACTTTTTTCATGGTGGGCAGTGGAGGGATGGCTTTCCGCTGCCTCGTTCTCTCATCTCCGAGTGGCACCGAATGGCGAAGTCCCTGTTAGTCGTCGAATCTCCCGCCAAGGCGAAGACCCTCAAGCGATATCTTGGTGATGGCTTTGAGGTCGCAGCTTCGGTTGGGCATGTCAAAGATCTGCCCAAGACTGGGCTGGGCGTCGACATCGAAAATTCGTTTCAACCAGAGTACGTGACCATCTCGGGTAAGGGGAAGGTCTTGTCGGCGATCAAGAAGCTGGCTCGCGCTGCTGACATCGTCTACCTCGCGCCTGACCCCGATCGCGAAGGTGAGGCCATCGCCTGGCATCTGGCCGAAGAAATTGGCTACTTCGATGGTAAGGCACCCAAGACCTACCGGGTCATGATCAATGAAATCACCCAGCGAGGGGTCACCGAGGCACTTGCCAAGCCGACCACGATCAACAAGGGCCGCTATGAGAGCCAACAGACGCGCCGCATCCTCGATCGGCTCGTGGGCTATCAGATAAGCCCCATTCTCTGGGACAAGGTCCGGCGCGGGCTCTCTGCGGGGCGCGTGCAGTCCGTGGCGGTTCGGCTCGTCGTCGATCGGGAGCGAGATGTTCGCGCCTTCGAGCCCCAAGAGTACTGGAACATCAAGGCGCGCTTGGGGACGAGCACACCTCCGGTGTTCTGGACCTCGCTGCACCAGATCAGCCGGAAAGAGGCTCGCGTCGTCAACGAGGCGCAGGCCAAAGCGGTGGTCGAAGCGGTCAAGGGCGGCGCCTGGGTGGTGCGCGATGTGGTGACCAAGGAGCGCGCTCGACAGCCCGCTCCTCCGTTTACGACCTCGAAGTTGCAGCAGGAGGCGGCGCGAAAGCTGCGCTTCAGCTCCAAGCTCACCATGTCGGTCGCACAACGTCTCTACGAAGGTATCGACATCGGGGAAGAGGGCGCTGTGGGTTTGATCACCTATATGCGTACCGACTCGACGCGCCTTTCCAATGACGCCGTGGGGGATTGTCGAGACTACATCTCTGCGACCTACGGTCCGGCCTATCTTCCCGCAAATCCTGCCAAGTACAAGAGCAAGAAAGGTGCCCAAGACGCTCACGAAGCGATTCGTCCGACGCATGTTCAGCATACGCCCGAGGCCCTCAGGCCGTTTCTGAGTTCCGAGCAGTACCGTCTCTACAAGCTGATTTGGCAGCGCTTCGTCGCTTGCCAGATGGCGTCTGCCATCTTCGATCAGACCCGTATCGATGTGGCCAACGGCTCTCATCTGTTTCGCGCCGTTGGAGCAGTACAGCGTTTTGCCGGATTCCTGCTGGTGTACGAAGAGGGCCGCGACGACCAGGCGGAAGAGGAGGATGCGCCATTACCTCCGGTGCAGAAGGGCGACAAGCTCGAGCTCCTGGAGCTGAGCTCGACGCAGCATTTCACGACGCCGCCGCCGCGCTTCACCGAAGCCACTCTGGTCAAGGAGCTCGAAGAGCGAGGCATTGGACGCCCTTCGACCTATGCTTCCATCATTTCCGTCATCCAGGAAAAGGGCTACGTCGAGAAGCGTTCGGGACGCTTCCATCCCACCGAGCTTGGCTCGGTGGTGACGGAGCTGCTGGTCGAAAACTTTCCGCAGATTCTCGATGTCGAGTTCACCGCAAACATGGAGAGTCAGCTCGATCGGGTGGAAGGTGGCACGGTGAATTGGGTCGAGCTGCTCAGCGAGTTCTATGGCCCATTCGCGCGCACCCTCCAGGACGCGCAGAAGAACATGCGCAACCTCAAGGCTGAGGCGACGCCCACCGAGGTCATCTGTGATAAGTGTGGCGCCGTCATGAACATCCGATGGGGGCGCAACGGCTCGTTCCTCGCCTGTTCGCGCTACCCCGAATGCAAGCGGAGCATGGAGTTCCAGCGCACCGATGAAGGCGTCGTGGTGCCCATCGAGAACCAGGTCGAAACCCGCGGGACCTGCCCAGACTGTGGGCATCCGATGTTGGTCAAGGCTGGCCGCTTCGGTCGCTTCGTCGCCTGCAGCAATTACCCGAGCTGCCGGCACACCGAGCCGCTCTCGTCTGGGGCTCCTTGTCCGCGTGAGGGCTGTGACGGTGAGCTTCTCGAGAAGCGCTCCAAGCGCGGAAAGGTCTTCTTTGGCTGCAACCGCTACCCAGACTGTGACTATGCGACCTGGAACCGTCCCCTCGAGCAGGACTGCCCGGCTTGTGGCCAGGCCCGTCTCGAGGAGTCGGTCAAGAGAGAGGGCGTTCGGTGGTTGTGTCCGGTCTGTGGCCACAGCCAGACACCCGACGGCGAGGCCGAGGGCAGTGCGGATGCGGCTGGGTAGCCACCGCGAGCTGAAGGCCCGAGAGCGAACGAATGCGACGCTCAGCAGAGAGGGCAATGAGGTGGCGCGATGAGCGAAGGGCCGCAGCTGCAACACATGCGCATCGTCATCAGCGGTGCAGGCCGGGGAATTGGCGCTGCCATCGCCGCATGCTGCGCGCGTGAGGGCGCTTCGCTGGGGCTCTTCTATCACCGCTCCCAGTCGCGCGCAGAAGCGTTGGCTGAGCGCCTCAGGGCCGAGCACGAGACTCAGGTGCAGCTTGCGCCCCTCGATCTCGCACAGCCTCTATCCATCGAGCCTGCGATGAAGCAGATGATCGCTCGGCTTGGTGGGATCGATGCGCTGGTCAACAACGCTGCGGAGAGCAGCTCCGGTTTGCTGCTGGCGCAGTCGACAGACGCGCTCATCGCGAGCCTCAACGTCAATCTCCTTGCACCGATGCTCTGCGCCAAGGCAGCTTTGCGCAGCATGCTCAGTCAGCGATGTGGTGTCATCATCAATGTGGGCTCGGTGGCGAGTCGTATGCCGCACCGGGGGCAATGTGCGTATGCCAGCGCCAAAGCAGGGCTCGAGGGCCTGACCCGCGCGCTGGCGGTGGAATACGGAAGCAGGGAAATCAGGGCGCACACCGTCGCGCCTGGCCCCATCGCAACCGAGATGCTGGATGAGCAGGCGCGAGCGGCAGTGGGCCAGCGGCTCCCAGGTGGGCGCCTAGGGCGGCCTGAGGAGGTCGCCGAGCTGGTCGCGTTCCTGCTCGGACCGCGAGCGCGATTCATGAACGGTGCCACCATCTGTGTCGATGGTGCCTACCAGGGCCCACCTTGATGCGAAGTCCGCGGGATGCGCGGCCTCTCGTGAGGTCCTCGAAGCGCAGAGCCTTTTTCCTTCGGAATGCCAATAGGATCAGTGTCCTTCGCTCGTTTTCGTTGAGCGTCACTGCTCCCGAGGTCGTGCTGGCGGAGCAGCTTGGGTGGCTGGATGAGCGATACCGCGCGCAGCTTCGATGGCGTCTGCGCTCTGCTTTCTGGTCAGAAGAGGAGCTGACGCAAATGTTGCTCCCGCTGCTCGAGGACGCTCAAGCTGAGGTCTTCGCGGAGCTGCTCGAACAGGAGCGGGCGCTGTGGGCTTCGCAGCAGTCGTCGCAGGCCGAGGAGGATGCGCGTGCGCTGGCGGCGGTCTTCGAGCAGTTGGAGTTGCGACGGCTCTTGGTGCGGAGCTGCTTTGGGTGCTGTTCTCAGTGCGCACACACTGTGCTCATGGGCCAAGCAGCCGACGCTGGAGACTGCATTCGAGGCTATGTCTTTTTCGACGAGCAGGCATGCCAAGATGCGGTGGAGCATGGGCAATTGCTGCTCTCCTGTGGGGCTTGTGACGGCGACGAGCTCGCTTTGATGGAGGAAGTGTTGAGCTTGCTGAAGGCGCA
>JAVFAO010000035.1:0-29722 GCA_034002465.1 Myxococcota bacterium | reverse complement strand
TCGCTCACTTGTTGCGTGCCATCCCTGGCACGACCCTTCGGGCTTGCTTCGCAGTGACGGCCTGCACCTCGTCGCAGCTCGAGGCGAGCATTGTCAGGACCTTCGCGAGTGCCTAGCTTGACTTGGCTTGTCGAGCGTCGGATGGTTGTGCGGCGCCTGAGCGGTGGAGCCGAGCGCAGGAGCCTCGGGATAGCTTCGTCGTTGCACGCCATCCCCGGCCCCCGCGCTCCAGGCCTGCTTCTCAGGAATTCTCTGCCAACCGAGTCAGCACCTACCTCGTCATGGCCATGAGGCTCTTTTCCTTAATGATCTTAGGCTGTTTCTGATACTCTCACGGCAGCCTTGTTGCTCGCATTCTGCTCGCAACTCTTCGCCATCCATGGCTACGAGTTCCGCTCTTTGCGTGCAGAACCGAGCGGGCGCCGATTCGGACCATGGGGAGATGACGTTGTTGCAGCTGCATCGAGGACGACTGATGGGATGGGGGCTGTGCTGCGCGTTGTTGCTGTCCTGTGCAGACAAGGATGCGCCCCAACCGCCGCGCCCCAGTGTCACTTTGGCCAGAGAGCGGCTCTATCCCTATCAGTTCGAGCCGCAGCGCAGTCTGCGTGCGCTCGACTTGCTCGAGCAATTTCTCGAGGAACAGGTTGATTCACGAGAGGCTGTGCTCGCGCGATGGCTCGTGGAGCGTACCCATCTCGATATGCTCACACGAGTGCTGACTGCGCGCTCCCAAGGCGAAGACGAAGAAGCGAAGGCGTTGGAGGCCATCTTGCGCCAGCGCCTGGGCCTCGCCCCACTCCCAACAGTCGTCGAAGGGCAAGTGTCCGCGGGAGATTCGGGTGACATGGCCGCAGCCTCCCTTTCCGAGACGCCTTGGGGAAATGCGGCAGAGCTGGCTTCGATGAAGGAGGTGGCGGCTTGCGTGGCTGAACGACTCGGGAAAGAGCAAGCCCGCGGGCCGCTCGCCGAGGAGATGAGCGCTGCACAAAGCTTCGCGCAGACCCTAGCCCACTATCAAGGAGGCTGTTGTGAACAGCTCGACGCGATAGCGCGCAGCCACTCCGAGATCAGCCACAACGCCCGCTTGTTGATGGGGGCGAGCGCGTTGTTCAGCTTGCGGGCCTTGCGCTCGGTGGAACCGCTCGAACAGCCGCGCTTCATGGCCGAACACTATGCCTTCCCTTGTCCGAAGGGGTTTGCGGCCTTCGCCGCGGGCGACCACAGCCTGGATGCCTGCGATTTTCGTTGCCCACGCGCTCAGGCCCTGGGAGCCACGGGAAAGGAGGCCTTGCTCGCCGCTTGCGGTCCTCGGCATTTTGGATTTGCCGACCTTGAGGACGCAGCCTACCTGGGGGCAGAGAACTACGTCTTGGTCCGGGCGCTCTCCCACATGAGCGACAATCTTCAGCGGCTTCGTACGGATTTTGAGGCCTCTCCAGCGTACGCGCTGCACCAGAGCTTCTTGGACGCCTTGCAGGCAGAGCTCGAGCAGCTCTGCCTCAGTGTTCAATGGCCCATGTTGGAGACCAGCGGTGCCGAGCTCGAGTTGCCTTCTCTGGCTTTGGACCAGGCAGCGCGACCAGACACAGCAGCCTCGATCATCCTCACTTCCAAGGCCATTTTCGTGGGGCTTCCTGCTCGCTTCCGCCTCGACCGGGGGGGACTATCGATACCCGAGGCCGAGCTCGGCTATCGTTTCCCTGGTCGCCTCGTGGCCGAGCTCGATGAGCAGCGGAAATTGCCGCCAGAGGCGCTGGATCGCGGTCGGCTCGCGCGAATGGGACCTAGCCTGGACGACCTCATCCGCGATCGCGGAGCACTCGATGTGGAGCGTCGGGCTTGCGCACGACGCGCTGCATTGAGTGGCAAAGGTGCTGCGAAGCCGGCCGCACGAGAGCGTGAGCTCCATTGGACCTCACTGCTCGTCGACAGGCGCCTCTGCTTTGGCGTCATCCGGCGGGCGTTGCGCTCGAGTCTGGGACACGGCGAGCATCTCTTCGAGTGGGTGCTCTTCAGCCCGCTGTTGGGGGCTGCGGCGGCCTTTCGTTTCGACACCTTGGCAGGGCCGCCGCCGCTCGATCGCGCCTTGCTTCGCCTGCAAGGCGACAGCTACGTGTTGACCTCAGTACGCAAGAATCGTCGGACCTACCAGGGTGTCTATGGCGCTGACAATTGGAACACGCTGTATCGAGACTTGTGCACGGTCATTGCGCCAGGAGAGGCCATCGCGGTCCAGGCCGAAGACGGGGTGCTCTCTGGGCAGCTTGCGTTGGCCATGGCCTTGGCGGGTGCAGCGAGTTGCGCCAGTCGACCCGAACAGGCTCCGGCCAGCCTCGAGGCCGCCTTGGCTGGCTGTGAGGCCAACGCCGAGGACGCTGTCTTGCCGCTCTTGGCAGTGCCGGTGCGCTGAGCGCAAGGGGACGAAAACGCGGATTGCCTTGACACTGAGCTTGGCGAGTCGATAGCTTGAGCGGCCGGGCGAGCGCGTGAAGTCGGACGCCAAGTGCGGAGACTCGCTGCAAAGCAAGCCCCACGACTCACTGCAAAGCAAGCCCCAAAGCGTGCGCGCCATGAGGGAGCGAGATGGAGACTGAAACACATCGACGGGAGCGCTTCGTCCAGGGCATTGGCGTCATCGTGGCCCTCTTGCTCTTCAGCAGTTTCTTTCTTCCTCGCAGCTTCTCTTCTTCGTGGATCTTCTCTTCTTCGTGGAGCTTTGGCTGGGACGGAAAAGCCTATGAGATCATCCGCTCCATCCTGCAGCTCTTCTTCGGCTTGCTGCTGGCCGCCATGGTGCTGCTGCCGCTGCCACGCCTGCTCAAAGGGTTGGTGCTGAGCGTCGCAGGCATTCTGCTCACAGGGCTCTATGTTTTCGAGAGTGTGACGTCGTTTTCGCAGTTCTTCGAGTCTCCGTTATGGCTCAACCAGCTGCTGTTCGTGCTCTTTGGCGCAGTGGCCGCGAGCCTGGCCTTCCATGCAGACTCCGACCGCGATGGCTCAGCCCGCCAGGCTCTGGGCTTGCTTGGAGGCTCTGCAATGCTGCTCTTGGCGACGCTTCCGCTCTTTTTCGGCATCTTTGCCACGCCTCCGGCGAGCACTGCCTTCATCGAAATTTGGAGCAGTTTCCCTGGCAGCCTCGGTTTGCTCGATGTGCTCTTCCTGTGTACGGTGTTGGTCGTGCTCAGCGCCGGTCCCATCGCAGGCGCGCTGTTGATGGGACACTCTGCTTTGGCCATCGTTCGTCCGCAGCTGCGCCTGCTCGCCGCTGGTCCCATCGCGGCGATGGCCTTTCTCCTGTGGCCCGCGGCAGTCGCCTTCCTCTATTGGCTCGCCATCTGGGCGGACAGCGATGCCGTGTTCAGCACCTACTTCGTGCTCGTTACCCCTTCCTTGGGCTCCGCTTTCCTGCTCGCGGGCGGCGTCTTCTATGTGCTCGAGTCTTTGGCGCTCGACCCCGAGCGTGCGGCCTCTGTGCATCCGGGCTTGGGGGTGCTGGTCCTAGGCAGTATCGAAGCCGGTGAGTCCGAGGAAGAAGAGCTCGGTTGGCCGCCGCGCTCTGTCGATGTGCCTGCAATCTCTCCCGATGCCGAGCCGTGGTCCGAACAGCCACACGCCCACGGCAGCCCGGCGTCAGCGCTGGAGCCGTCTTGGTCGACCACCGCGAGCGCAGAGCCGCTGCCCAGCGCTTGGTCGAGCCCAGCCGCCGAGCCACTGCCCAGCGCTTGGTCGAGCCCAGGTGTCGAGCCGAGTCAGCAGGGCTCGTCGCCGGAAGCCTGGGCGCCTTCGCCGCCAGCCGCTGCACCAGCAAACGAGCTGGCCTGGATCGATGAGCAGTGGCGGGCGGGGCAAGAGGCCTGGGCGGCTCAGGATTGGGACCGCGCGTTGCACCACCTGCAGCAGGTTGTTCAGGGCGATCCCCAGCGAACCGAAGCGGTCAAGGCGCTCGCCGACATCTACTATGGCTTGGGCCAGGTCGAAGAGGCGGAGCGCTACTACCACTTGGTACTGCAAGCGTGGCCGGACAACGAGTACTCTCGTGGGGCTTTGGCGCAGATCGAGGCCTATCGTCGACAGTCCTGAGCGTTCCTCGCCTCATTCGCTCTTGGGAACCGATCCACTCGATGCTCCTGGGGATGGGCTGCCCTTCGCTCACTTTCGATTGCATCGCTTGCGCCACTGGGTTGGCCGCGTTATAGCATCCGCCTGGACGCTCGCCCAGAACGAAGGAGATGCGATGACCGCCCCTCAGCATTTGCTGCAACTCGCCGCCAAACTTGGACTCGAAGAGAGCACACTGCCTGTGCTCAAGGTCTTGCCGTTGGTCTACGTCGCGTGGTCCGACGGCGAACTGCAGGTTCAAGAGCGTGACGCCATTCTCGCCACGGCACCGCGCTTGGCTATCGACACCGAAGAGCAACTCGCCATCTTGCACGCCTGGCTAGAGCAGCGTCCGAGCGAGGACTTCTTCCGTGCTGGTTTGCATACCTTGGCCTATCTGCTCGCCAGTCTCGATGAGCAAGCGGGGCAGCGTGCTGCCGACGACGTGGCAGAGTTCTGCGCACTGGTGGCCCAGGCCGCTGGCGGTCTGGCGGGACATCGCGAACGCATCGATCCCGCTGAGGCGATCGCGATGCGTGAGGTTGTGATGCAGCTGCGACTCGCCTCTCGTCAGAGCAGTCGAGATGCGCTTCGGAAGCTTCTCGAGGCGAAGAAAACCGTTGTGCTATAGGCTCTTGACCCCCATGGCTGGGGGGCTGGAGAGATGAAGCATCCAGTGCTCTCTCATCTTTCTTCCTGGCTTGGTGTAGGCTGTCGCGGCGAGGACGGCGTGCGCGTTGTCGTGCAGCACTCGTGCGTTGCGAGGACAGTCTTGCTAAGCTCTGCAGGCGCGTCGCGAAGGCCTTCGCCCGCGTGACTGCAGCCTCGTGGAGCCATCGCTCGAAAGCGCTGCCTTTATCGAAATCAGGACGAGAAGCTCGGGAATCTGCAATCCCGCCAACCACCATTCCGATCACCAAAGGTGTGGGTTCATGCCGCGCAGCAACACGCTCAACTTCTTTCAAATCGAGAACGGGCTGCGGCATGCTCGAGAGAGCTGCAAAGACAGCGGCTCTGGAGAGCTTCTGCGCCAGCTCGATGAGGCGGCGTTCGTTCTCGAACAGGCCAGCGCTCGCGCCGACAGCGCCTATCTGGCCTGGCGCGAGGCCATTCGCCTTCGGTTGCTGGCGGCCAAGCGGCTTGGACTGCGCTTTGATGGAATCAGGGCTGAGCTCGCCGAGCTCGATGTGCCAGCTCAACCCAGAGGCCGGGTTTCCTATTGGCAGCCAGAGCTTCTCTTGGATGCGGTCCAGCGTTTGTGCGAACAGGTCCAGGCGTTGCCGAGCAGCGAGAACCTCGTCGACAGCGAGGACAGCATCCAATGGAACAAAGCCCTAGAGAGCGGGGCCGAGGAGCTGCGTGCGGCCTTGCGACACGAAGAGCGCTGTGTAGAGGACTATCGGCGGGTGGCACCACTGCGCCGCATCGCTTTCGCCCGCGCTCAGGATGCCGTTGACGATTTCGAAGCCCTCACGCAAGACGAAGAATGAGAGCTGGGAGCGCTTGACCTTTCGCCCAGGAGCCAAGCATGATCACTTGCCACAAGTGCGGCCGAAAAATCGAGGATCGTTACAAATTCTGTTTGAGCTGTGGCGCTCCATTGAGCGCTCAGAGTTCACAAGCGAGCGTGCCGCCCGTTGCCAGCGCAGCCGCAGACAGCGCTGAAGCACGACCCGCCAGCGACGCTCGTGCGCTCGAGCCGGTGTCGGCCTCTGTGGTCAACGTGTCCGCACCGCTCATCAAGAGCAGTGAAGGCAGCGCGTCCTCGCGCCCCTCCGGCGTCGCGGGCTCTTTGCGCCAGATGCCTTCTGCAGGCGCCATGGAGGAGGCCACCATCCCTGACCGGAGGGCCCAGCGCTCGAGTGAGCCGGAGCTCGTGGGCAGCCCCACGCTGGACGAGCTTGCGCGCGCGGACCAAAGCGAGAGCACCGATGGGCCGCGGATCTGCCGCAAATGCAACACGGAGCTGCCACCCAACTTCCTCTTCTGCGGCCGCTGTGGTGAGCGCTATGTGCTCAGCGGCCCCGATTTTGCCACGGCGGCCCATGTGGCCGTGCCCGCCAACACAGAAACCACCAGCCCGGTGCGTGGTCGTCTGGTGCTGATCCACCCAGATGGCTCCGAGGGGGAGTCGGTGGCGCTCATCGACGGCGAGAACATCCTTGGCTCGAGCTCGGTCACGGTGCTCAGTGAGAGTGACTTCGTCTCTCCACAGCATTGCCGGGTGAACTGTGCTCAAGGACACATCACCATCGAAGACTTGGGTAGCCTCAATGGTGTCTACCTGAGGTTGGCCAACGACCCTGTGGTCCTCTTGCATGGGGATCAGATACGCATCGGGCAAGAGGTTTTTCGCTATGTCGACTGGGAACGGCGTGTTCCTATTGCACAGAGCGGCGACGACACCCTGCTGCAAGGTGGTCCCGCCGTCGATGCCTGGGGGGCGCTCGAGTTGCTGCATGCGCCGGGTCAAGTGAGCAATGTTTATGTCTTGACCGACGATGAGCAGGTCATCGGGCGCGAGATGGGGCAGATCGTCCTTCGCGATGATGGTTTCATCTCTGGCCAGCATGCCTGCTTGAGGCCTTCGCCGACTGGGGTGACCATCCAAGACCTGGACAGTTCTAACGGTACCTACGTGCGCCTGCGCCGTCCCTATCGGGCGAAGGACGGCGACTTCCTGCAGATTGGCGAGCAGCTGTTTCTGCTGCACGCTCGAGCGTAGCGAGCGCAGCGCAGCGCAGGTTTTTTGTATGCGCGCTCGCAAGTTTTCACTACGTCCGCGCTCGCTTGATTGACGACTGCGCTCAGCCATGCTTAGCATGGAGAATACGATGTCAGAGTTGCAACGCCCCGGTCGCCCGCGCGGCACCCCTGCAGAGGTCTTGTTCCTGCTCCTGAGCTTGGCTTTCTTGCTCTGTGCATGCCCGTCGACGGGGACGGTGGTCAACGGCGATACCCCACCGCCACAGCTCGTCTCTCAGCAGCTATGGCCGGACCTGGACGCTCTGCTCGAGGCCGGAGACGCCGACACTGCGCTCGCCCGTATCGAGCAGCTCAGTGTCGACGCAAAGGGGGAGGTCGAGCTGCACAGCCTCGCCTACTATCGCGGGAGGGCATTGCGACTCGCGCAACGTCACGCCGAGGCGGGCGATGCCTTCGAGAAGGCAAGCCGAGCTCAGGACGGTGTCTTGGCGAGCGCGGCGCGTCTGTATGCTGCCCTGTCTTGGGCAGAGAGCGGCAAAGAAGAGCAGGCTTTGGCTTCTTTGGTGGCGCATCTCGATGAGCCTGGACCGGGCGTGAGCAAAGCAGACTGGCCTGAGCTCTGGGCTCTGCTCGCCGAGGCTCGTTTGACCGCCGCAGATCATCTGGGCGCGCTGCGGGCTTACGGGCACGCTCATCATTGGGCTGCGGCGGCGCAGCAGAGCGAGCTGGCCGATTTCGTGGTCCAGCGGGCCTTGGCGCTTTCGACGCTGTTGACGGATGAGGAGCTGGGGCTGGACTGCAGTGAATGGCCAGCTCTGAGCCAGGCCGCCTTCTTGGATGCAGCGGCGCGCGGCGCTTTGTTGTCGGACGATGCAGAGCGAACACGCGAGCTGGTCGAGCGGGCCTCGGCGTCGTTGCTGCAGGTGGAGCAGGCGTCGCGTGCGGCTGAGCTGGTGCAGTTGGCGCAGCTGGAAGGCGCGCCCAGCGAGCACATGTTGATTGGTGTTCTGTTGCCGTTGACTGGTGACTCTCGACGCATGGGCAGGGCGTTGATGGCTGGGATTCTGCAGGCTCAAGGGGCATTCTCGGCGAGCTCGGGACAACGGATGAGCTTCCTCTTCGAAGATACCCAAGGCGATGCAGAGCTTGCCCGTGCTGCAGTGGCATCTCTGGATGAGCGAGGAGTCTTGGCCATTCTAGGTCCACTCAACGTTGCTGCGGCGGCGGCAGCCGCTCAAGAGGCGTCGACCCGCGGGATTCCACTGCTCCACTTCTCCCTCGAACAGGCAGCGCACGGGGATTCGGCGTTTCGCATCGCGCCGAGCTTCGATGAGGAGCTTCGCCTCTTGGCTGAAGCAGCCTGGAATCACGGTGTTCGGCGCGTGGCCCTGGTGGCGAGCGAAGGCTCCCTGATGTTGACCTTGGCCGACCGCTTTGCAGCGGCGTTTTCGGAGCTGGGCGGTGAGTTGGTGGCCATGGAGACCTTTGCTGCAGGGGAGGTGGACCATCGGGACTTGGCTTCGGCGCTCTCCAAGCTGTCTTTTGACGCGCTCTTCGTGCCTGCTGCGGTGGAGGATGCGCTGCGCTTGAGTAGTTTCCTGGCGCAAGAGAACCTCTGGTCGAGGGGCCTCTTGGATAGTCCAGATCCCAAGGAAAAGCGGCGCTTCGTGGTCTATTTGGGAAGCAGCCTCTGGACGACCGAGACGCTCCGCGAAAAGGGTGCCCGCTATCTCGATGGGGCTTGCCTGGCGGTGAGCTATGACAGCGCTCTCGAAGGTGATGCGAACCGCGCTTTTCGGGAGAAGTTTTTGGCGCTCTACGAGCGACAGCCTGGGATCTACGAGGCCTTGGCGTTTGATGCGACGCGTTTGCTGCGCGACCTGCTGCTGACCGAGGGCGCCTCTCGCCGGAGCAGCTTGATTGCGCGGCTCTTGGAATTGCAGGAGTACGACGGGGCGAGTGGACGTATCGTCTTTTCTGAGCAACAGGGTCATCCAAGCCCAGCGCTCGTGCAGCTGCGCGGGGAAGTCTTGGAGCAGATCTCGAGTGAGGCCGCTCCACCCGCCGCACTTCCGGAAAGCAGTCAGTGAGCGCTCGCTTCGTCTCGTTTTCAGCGCGCCCAGGGAGCTGGCGTTGGTTGGTGGCATTGTTGTGTGCGGCGCTCCTCAGTCTGCCCATGACTTTGCTGGCGCAAGACGACAAGGAGGGCCCCTGGCAGCTCTCGCCGGATGAGCTCGAGCAGCAGGGCTGGCACGTCAGCGGGAGCGAACGTGCTCCAGGCTCAGTGGGCTGTGGATTGTGGGGCGTGTTGGTCTCGACGGTGTGGCATGGTTGGGCCCATCGATGTGCAGGCGACAACGAGTCCCACTACCGCTTGCTCGCCATGGAGGCGACCGGCCTCGGATTGATGGCCTCAGCGGTGGTGATCGCCGTGCTCTCGAACGATGCAGACACGCTCAACCCCGTTTGGAGCGGGCTCTTCTTCACGGGCGGTGTGGCTTTTGTAACGAGCTATCTCTTCGATATCTTTGGCACATTCAAGGGAAGCGCGCGCGAGCTCTACGCCAACGAGCGCAACGAGAACGGGATCAGCTCACGCTTGTTCATGCGCTGGGTGCCCGCCGATCCCTTCGAACTCAACGTGCTTTTTGGGGCCGAGTTGCCGATTCGCGGGGACTGGTTCTGGGTGGTTCCCAAGGGCATGATGGACGTGATCGACTTCCAGTACTGGCGCCTCGGTGTCGAGCTGGGCGGCAAATTCTGGCGTGGCGAGAGCCGTGCGACCTATCTCGCGCTGGTCAATGAAACCCGCTACGAGTCCTTTCCTGCGTTGGGCTTCAACGTTCTGACCACCATCCCCATTTTCGAGGCGTCTGTGGACGTAGGATTACTTCTCCCCCACCTCGAAGGGCTCTTCTTCGTGACCAGAGTAGGCTACGGATTCGAATTCTACGATTGGGAGGATCTGGGTTCCGATGAGGCGTTTACCGACCGAAGCAGTCTCTTCGTCCTGGAGTCGGAGCTCTCGCTCAACCTCTTGGATAGCGTCAACTTAGCGGTGACCTATTCGCGACGACCAGATATGCTGATCGGTGGTCTCTCACGCGCGACGCGCCTGTGGGGACTGATCCCCACGCCGGGCTTTGGGTCCGTGGGCTTCGATCTGGCGTTTCAGACGGATGCGGGTTGGTCCGCAGAGTTCGACATCGTCATTGGGACGATGGTGGAGTTCTGGGTGCTGCTGGGGACGCGATTTTAGAAACTAGAATACGAATGTAGGGCTCTGCCCCACACTCCGCCATTGGCTCTACCCTTTGGAATCCCTTTGTTTTCTGATTGTTGCGGCGTGAGTCGAGCTCTTGAACGTGACATGACTCTGGAAGCCTGCAATAAGCATAGGCGAAGCGTTGGCAGCCTTACGCCATCGGGGAGAGGAAGGTGAGCGAGATGAGGAGCTTGAGTATGGCCATCGAAGGTCAGCGAAGGATACGCATCCTCTCGACGTTACGAAGGAATTGCAGTCCCTTCCTATTGCTGCTGCTGGTGTCCTTGGGGTGTGGCGGGCCACCCAAGCCGGAACTCGATCCAAGTCTTGACAGTCTTCGACTCTCCGGGCCGGAAGTGTTGCGGCTGCTGCCTGCCAACACGCTCTTTTTCGTGCTCAGCCCCGACTTCAGCGCCTTTGTCTCCACCCTCGGACGCGCCGAAGTTGCAGCGAGTGCTCCCGATTTCGATGCCCTCATCCGCGACGAGCTGCGAAAGGAGCTCGGTTTCGACCTCTTTGACCCCGAAGAGATCCGTAGTCTCGGTGTCAGCCCCGAGCAGCCCGTGGGCTTCGCGCAAA
Organism: Myxococcota bacterium; assembly: GCA_034002465.1. GTDB lineage: Bacteria > Myxococcota_A > Bradymonadia > UBA4248 > JAVFAO01 > JAVFAO01. The sequence goes on along the minus strand of JAVFAO010000035.1, from coordinate 19,071 downwards.
TCAAGGAGCGTGTCGGCGCGCTCTTCAGTGCCGCTGTGGACCCCAAACAAGCTCGCGCTTCCTTCGAACAGAGTGCCCAGTCGCGTGGCGCGACTGTGCGAGAAGAGCAGCTCGAGGATGCCCTCGTCCTCTATGCACAGGTTGCGAGCAGCGGTGACCGCGGCTGGCTCATTCTGCGTGATGGGATGGGGGTTCTGCTGCTGAGCCACGATGGGGACGACGAGACCTGGGAGCTGGCCAGGCTCATCGCTCAGTTGACTCCGGAGCGTTCGATTTCTGCGTTGCAGGAATACATTGATGCCGACGCTGGTCTGTTGGCCATCAAGGATCCCGGCGAGCCGCTGTTGGTGGGTGGGCTCAACGTGACGCAGATGGTTTCGCAGGAGCTCGCTGAAATGGAGGAGAGGATCAGGAAAGGGGATCCTTGGATGGTGCGGCAGCTCGAAGAGGCACGTGCGAGAGGCTCTCGCCAAGATATCGAATACTGGGAGCAGCAGATTCGAGAGTCCAGGAAACTCGACGAGCGAGAGAAGGCGCGAATGGAAGCGGAGAAAAGCTTGCTCAAGCAAGTCTTCCTGCCGCTCGAGCTGATCGCTTTCGAAGTCGCTGCCGAAGAATCGGCCTTGCGCCTGCGCGCCTTCTCTCCAGCCTCCTCGGAGTGTCTGCTCAAACAAGCCCTCGGTCAGCTTAAGCGCGAGCCTCCATTTCATCGGATTCCAGGGACATCTCCAGTGCTTGCGGCCACCTGCGAGTGCGATCCCCAGCGCTCTTTCGCTCTGCTCGAGCTGCTCATGAACGCTTCGGACCCCGATTCGATTCGGGAGCTCGACAAGGCTTTCGGGATGCTCGGTATCGATATGCGCAAAGCGCTCGTGCCTCTCTTCACGGGCCAAGGTGAGCTCATCGTCAACGTGGAAGCGCTGACCACAGAGGCTTCAGAGCGCTTTCGTTTGCAGGGGGCTGTGGCGCTCAGCGACGTGCGCGCCTTCACAGAGCTCTGGGAACGTGCGCTACGGTTCCCATTGCTGATGCCACTCACCTCTTTCGACGCGGTGCAACAGGTCTGGACGCTCGATGTCCCCTACTGGCGTCAAGTGCACGCCCGCATCCGTGAGCAGCGCTTCGAAGTGAGCACCAAGCGGAGCGTTTTCGAGGTCGAGCCGGGAACTGCGTTCTCTCAAAACTTTCCGCAGCTACACGGCTACCTCGAAAACCCCAAGTTCAGCGCGCTGCTCTACGGCAATTTCGCCTGGCTTCTCCTCTTCTTCGCAATGGACAGCAGCCAGTGGTACTTCTGGGATCCCTACCCGGAGGTGCCGCACTCCGCGGACGCCGAGGCCAAACTCGAGGAGCTTCGTCGCTTCGTCGACAGCGCTCGAGCGCCGCTCAAGGAGAAGCTCGCGCAGCGTGACGCCCTGGTGCAAGAGCTGATCGACCTCATTGGGGTCTGGGGTATCGCCGCTCACGCTGTTCCCGAAGGACTGGTCTTCGATGGTGCTCTCTTCTTTCAAGCTGCGTCTATCGCTGGGGGGCTCGCTCGTGGCTACGACTTGGTGGTGGAGCTCGAAAAGCTTCAGGACGAGCTCTGGGACGCGAGCTCGAAGCTCAATGATGCCGTGCAACCGCTACTGCAACAGTATGAAAGGGCGCGTGAGGTCGATCGCGAAACCCAAGAGCCGCGAGAAGTGAAAACGCCGGTGCTCGGCCCCTGAGCTGGCGTTGGCGTCGTCTCTGCGAGCGTGGTTCTGACTGATCATACCCTGCATTGCGGCTTTGGTGGGCTCGGCACACGAGGGTGAGCCAGCGCATGGGCCGATGCGATGTACCTTGAACGACGATGAGGTCCGGATGCTCTCGACTGAAGCCGGTGTACACGAAGTTCTCAGCTATTTGGTGTTTGGTCTTGGTGCGCTAACCTTGCTTGCCCTCTTTTTTGTCAGCGCTCCCTACGGCCGCCACCTGCGGGATGGCTGGGGACCGACCATCCCGAGCCGGCTGGGATGGATTGTGATGGAGAGCCCGAGCGCGCTCGGTTTCATCGCCATCTTCGCCATGGGCAAAGCGAGCCTGCAGCTCGTTCCGCTGCTCCTGTTGGGTATGTGGCAGCTGCACTATCTGCATAGAACCTTCATCTTTCCTTTTCGGATGCGGGCCAAGGGACGACGGATGCCGCTCAGCATCGCCGCCATGGCGATCGTGTTCAATTGCCTGAACAGCTATGTCAACGCGCGGTGGCTCTCGCACTTGGGTGACTACCCCGACAGCCTGCTGCATGCCCCCCACCTCTATCTGGGACTCGCGCTCTTCGTCACGGGCTTCATCATCAACGTGCACGCCGACAGCCTGCTCTTTCGGCTGCGCGCCCCCGGTGAAACAGGCTACAAGATCCCTCGAGGTGGGCTCTATCGCTGGCTCTCGTCCCCCAACTACTTTGGTGAAATGCTCGAGTGGGTGGGCTTCGCGATCGCCGCTTGGTCTCTGCCGGCCTGGGCATTCGCCTTCTACACTTTTGCCAATCTGTTTCCCCGCGCCCTGAGCAATCATCGCTGGTATCAGGAGAAGTTCGCTGACTACCCCAGTGAGCGCAAGGCCGTGATTCCCTTTCTGCTTTGAGCTCAGGCTTCGCTCAACGAAGCAGTGCGCTGCCAATACTGAGCGGAATCTTTAAGAACTTGACCCCAGCCGTTGCTTCTCGTATAAGCTCTGCGCTCGGGCGATTGCGCGCGGCCCTCGTGCGCTTGCCGACGAGCGTCGGCGAAGCCTTGGTCACTGACCAACAGCCCGGACGAGCAGCACCTGGCGCTGCAGAGGAGAGCGGTGATGCGCGAAGGAATCCACCCGAAGTACGACAAAGCGACGATTACCTGTGCTTGCGGCAACGTCATTGAGACGCGTTCGACCAAGGGCGACTACATGATCGAAATCTGCTCCAACTGCCACCCCCTCTTCACCGGGAAGCAGAAGTTGGTCGACAGTGCCGGTCGTGTCGAGCGCTTCAACAAGAAGTACAACCGCGAAAACAAAGTCTAGTTCGCTCCAGACGCCTCAACGCTGTCGTTGGGGACGCTATCCCGAACGCCTCGCTGTGACGCGATCGCGGCACTGGGCGCGCTCGTGGGGCTTCCTGCGGCGCCTCTTGTCACAGGCTGCGCACCATCTCTTGGACTCTGCTGAAGAAGACCGAGAGCGCAGCGATTTCGCCAACAAGAGCTCTGCCCTCTGGTTGTCGGGATGAGCGGCGCAGGCTCACCTTGTGCGCTTGAATGACGGAGCCTGCGAGCTGTACGTTGTACTCTGTACGATGATGCGCTTCGTGTCCCTCTGTCGCCATGCGCGCGGCCCTTTGCTCTCACGAGGCCTTGCATGTTCGAGAAGCTCGCAGAAGTCGAAAAGCGCTTCGAGGACCTCAGCGTTCGCCTCGCTGATCCCGAGGTCCTCGGACAACGTGCCACCTACCTCAGGCTCGCCAAGGAACACGAGGAGCTGCGTGGGGTCGTCGAGGCCTACCAGGAGTTGCGAAAGCTGCTCCAGGAAAAGTCCGAAACCAAAGAGATGATGCACGCCTCCGAAGGGGAGATGCGTGAGCTCGCTCGCGAGGAGTTGGCGCTGCTCGAGGCCCGGGAAGAAGAGCTCAGCATGCAGCTCAAGCAGATGCTGCTGCCCAAAGATCCACTCGACGAGAAAAACATCATCCTCGAGGTCCGAGCGGGCACCGGCGGTGACGAAGCTGCCCTCTTCGCTGGCGATCTCTTCAATATGTACGCGCGCTTCGCGTCGAGACAGGGCTGGAAGCTGGAGCTGCTCTCCGCCTCGGAAGGCACCGCAGGTGGCTATAAAGAAGTCATCGCCCTGATCAGCGGTGAGGCCGTCTACAGCTCCCTCAAGTTCGAGGCAGGAACCCATCGGGTACAGCGCGTCCCAGTGACGGAAAGCCAAGGCCGAATCCACACCTCAGCGTGTACCGTGGCCATTCTGCCCGAAGCCGAAGAGATCGACGTCCGGATCGAGGACAAAGACCTCCAAATCGATACCTACCGAGCCAGCGGCGCTGGCGGACAGCACGTCAACAAGACCGATTCGGCGGTGCGCATCACCCACCTCCCGACTGGCCTCGTGGTGACCAGCCAGGATGAGCGCTCCCAACACAAGAACCGCTCCCGCGCGATGACCGTGCTCCGCAGTCGCCTGCTCGAGCTCGAGAACTCTCGCCAAGACAACGCCCGTGCCAGCGATCGGCGAAACATGGTGGGGAGTGGTGACCGCTCCGAGCGCATCCGCACCTACAACTTCCCGCAAAACCGCATCACCGACCACCGCATCGGGCTGACGCTGTACAGCCTGGACCGCACCATGGCCACAGGCGAGCTCGATGAGCTGATCTCGAGCCTGCGTACCAACGAGCAGCAAGAGCGCATGCGCAACGCGGGCTTGCTCGAAGGCTAGAAGGCCGAAACGAAAAGAATAGGGATTCCAAAAGGCTAGCCCTTTGGCGGGGTGTGGGGCAGCGCCCCACGAAGAAGTAGGGGCGGACCTGCGTGTCCGCCCTTTTTGAATACGCTCAACAAGTTGGGGGAACAGGACAAGCGCCAAGTGCCCAATGGACAAAGAGTGGGGGAAACAGGCCAAGTGCCCAATGGACAAAGAGTTGGGGAAACAGGCCAAGTGCCCAATGGACAAAGAGTTGGGGAAACAGGCCAAGTGCCCAATGGACAAAAAATCAGCACTCTGACGACGGCCAGCATGCCCGAAGTTGTGCTGCGAGCTCGTCTTTGGCCTGCTCCGACTGCCAGCTCGCCTCGATGGCGTTGAGCTGAAGCTGCAACAACTGCGCTGCGCTCAAGCCGAGTTGCTCATGCAAGGCGCGCAGCTCAGTGCTCATCGAACTCTGAAACATCACCGGATCATCGCTGTTGACGCTGACGCAGAGCCCGCGCTCCAGCCACGAGACGATGGGATGCTCGGAGAGCGTGGAGATGACCCCCGTAGATACGTTGGAGAGGGGGCAACACTCGATGCCGATGCGCCGCTCTGCAAGCAGCGCGACCAGGGCGGGGTCTTCGACAGCGCGCGTGGCATGTCCCACCCGCTCGACCCCGAGCAGCTCGACCGCCGCACGGACGCTCTGCGCGCCAGCGGCCTCACCCGCATGCGCCGTGCAGTGCAGACCATGCTCTCGAGCGCGCCGATAGACCGGGGCGAAGGGCTCGGCTGGGTACTGGTGCTCGCTACCGCCCAGACCGACGCCCAGGACGTCGAACGCTGACGCCACTTCGAGCAGTTCATCCAGGGTTCTCGAGGCGAGCTGCGGACCAAAGTCGCGGACGAGGTCAGCGATCAGGTGCACCTCGACCCCCGAAACCTTCTCGAAACCGCGACGAACGGCCTCGGTGAGCTGTGCCAGGCTGAGCCCTCGTGCATAGAAGTCGGGGGGAGAGTAGTGGGCTTCGACGTAGACGAGGCCGTCTTCGACCCAGTTGCGCGCGACCGCCTCAGCCATCAGCGTGAAATCGTCGAGCTCACGCAACAAGCCATTCTTCCACACCCAGGCGTCGATGAAGTGCGGGAAGTCGCGAAAAACGAAGCGCTCGCGCAGCGCGTCCAGGGAGAGCGCTGGTCGTACGCCATACTTGCGCTGCAGCTCGAGGAGGGTTTCGAGGGGGATAGCCCCCTCCAGGTGCACGTGCAGCTCGAGCTTGGGAAGGCGACGCAGCAGGGCTTCGTTCATTGGACCAGCGGGTTACGTTGAAGGACGAAGCGCTGTCCTGCGGTCACTGTGCTTTGGTCGACCTCGACCGAGAAGGGGAACATGAGGTTGTTCACATCGGGGCAGGCGAAAGCATTTTCCGGCGAGGAGCACTGGGGAGTGTCGGAGATGGGGTCGTATTCCGAGCCGCCTCGTTCGCTGGTGTGTCGCAGACCCAGGAAGTGGCCGATTTCGTGGCTCAGGGTCTGCCCCAAGGCAGTGGGGGCTTCGGTCAAATTGACGCTGCTGAAGACCAAGCCGGCGCCGCCGTTGCCGTGCACTCCAGGGACGCCTGGGATACCTGCCGAGAGGCCGAGCAGGCCCTCCAAGCCGCTGATGTTGAAGTCGTTGATGAGGAAGACGTTGATGCTGAGCGCTTCGGAGAGGCTGCTTCCCGGTGCGGTGGAGGTGGCAAGCAGGCGATAGACATCGCTGAAGTCGCGGATGATGGAGTAACGGGTCTCATCGCTACCAGTGACGTCGAAGTAGCGTACCGTGCCGATGTCGATGCCCGCCGTGGCGTAGATGCGCTCGAGCTCGCCGAGGGTCGTCTGGAAGTTGGCGTGGCTCGGTGCGTTGCTCGCCGTCAGGCCAGGGACGCCGACAAAGTAGAAGTTGACGTCGAGGCGAGTGCCGAGCTGGCCTTGCTCGAGGATGAAATAGCAGCTTTGAGCGTCGTCGGTCTCGTATTCGAAGGTGTATTGGCCAGCTTGCATCAGATAGTCGAACTGGGGGGCTGCCGGAAAGAGCATGGGCACGATGGAGGTCAGCAGCAGGGAGTTGATGGTCTGGAAGCCATAGGCGCTCGCGAATTCGAGGGTCTGGCCATCAGGGAGGCGCAGCCGCAGCGGGGTAACCTCACTTTGCGAGGGGCTAAAGGGGATGATGGCGATGCCCTGCTGGGTGCCTGAGGCGGTGAAGCTGACGCTGCGGACGCGGCCGTTGGAGCTCGCGTCACAGCGGATACTGACGGCGCCGCCGGAGTCGACGGTGGGGGTCTCGATGGCGGAGAGGGCGTAGCAGACCTTGCCGCCGGTATCGAGCGAAGTACATCGATAGCCCTCGCGACAGTCCGTCGACTCGTTGCAATTGGCGAAACAGACCGCCTCTCGATCGAGGTTGACGCAGGTGGCGGAGCTGCCACTCGCGCAGCCGACCACGTCGCAGCTCGAGGTGGTGCAGTAGCCAGCGGGGAAGTCGTCAGAGAGGATGCAGGTACCTCCCAAGCAATCGATGTCGCGGCTACAGGCGGCGCCGTCGGCGGCACCCGTAGGGTTGCGGACCGGATTGCCACCTTCGGCGGGATTGCAGACACCGCCAGAGCCCAAATTCACACATGAGTATCCAAAGCGACACTGGGCGTTGTTGTCACAGCTCGCCAGGCAGCGCAGGACGCCGCCGCCGATGTCGTTGCAGATGCCGCCTGAGCAATCAGCGTCACTGCTGCAGGCCCTCGAACAGTAGCCAAAAACGTAGTTGGTCATGCAGGTGAGGTTTGAGCCACAGTCGTCGTCGCGGGTGCAGCTCGAGCCAATCGAGCCCGCACTGCCGGTGGAGATGGCCGAGGGCATGCAGCCGCGAGAGCCGTCGAGGTCGGCGCAGATATAGCCCTCAGCTTGGCGACAGTCTGCATCGCCCGAGCAGCTCTCCACGCAGGCGGTCACGTTGCGCGATTGGTCGAGATAGGCGCAGACCGCAAAGGTGCCGGGACAGGCGGTGTTGGTGCAGGTTTGAAGAGAACAGTAACCTGCCGGAAAACCTTCTGATTCGGTGAGACAGACCAGCCCCGTGGCGCAGTCCGTGTCAGCGCTGCAGGGTGCTCCGGTGTTGCCCATGGCGCGATCGAGGAGACGACAGCCCGACGAGGAGAAGGCAAAGAGCGCGAGCAACGAGAAGAGCGCCAAAAGGATGGGACGGCGCTGGAATGGGGCGGGGAGTAAGGCTTTCATGGGAAGCACTCCTGGTCGGGACAGAAGCGTGCTTGCTGGGCACGTGATCGAAATGTCAGGGTTGGAGCTCCCCGCACCGGGTCGTTGGGGAGGCGTTTCGAGGTTGCGCGAGGTGCCAAGTTGGGGAAACAGGCCAAGGGCCCAATCAACAAGTTGGGGGAACAGGCCAAGCGCCTGACCTCAATGCTTCTAGCACGACATGGGCCAGCCGGCGAGAGCGCCGACAGCAGCGGCAAGAGGGGACGGGGCTGCGCTTTCCACGCTGGGCCGCGGCTTCGAGGTTGGAGGAAGGGCGTCGCGAGCGTGGCAAGAAAGCAACGCGGGCGCCCAAGCAGAAAGCTGGGGCGCCCGCGTTGTGAAGCAATGAGAGCACTGAGGCTCAGTCAGATATCAGAACCAGAAGGTGAAGCCCGCCTGGCCGATGAAATCGGGGTTGCCGAAGAAGTTGAGGTCCACGCCGCTTGCTTCGGGCATCTCACCACCCATGGCAAAAGAAATGTTGTCTTCGTTGAAGAGGCTGATCGCCACGCCGACCTGAGTGTGGATGCTGAAGTGCTCGGTGATGAACCACTCGGGGCGCAGACCGAGGTCGAAGGAAAGGAAAATGGCGCTTAGATCGTTGTTGTCATCGTCGTCGCCGTTGTCGGTACCTGCACCCATGATGTTGATGCCCACGAGCAGACCAAGATTGACATCGTTGGTGAAGGCGATGGGCACCACACCGCGGACGCTGATGCCCCAACGATTGGCCGACCAATCAATATCCTCGGTACCGGCTTCGTACGAAGAGGATGTGATGTCAAACATGGCGAGCAACTGCAGGCCGAACATTTTGCTGACGTAATAGGTGACGGCAATTCCCTTGTTTTCAATGGTGCTGCCGAGACTACCACTGCTGATTCCACCCCAACCCAGAGAGCTGTCGGCACCCACACCGAAGCGACCGGTCAGGTCTTTCGCGTCGGCATTCTGCATTCCCGCAAACATGAATCCGAAACCAAGAGCAACGATCACAGCGAGTTTCTTCATGACGACTCCTTGCGTGAGAAGGCCTGTTCTAGGCGCTTCCATGGGGCGAAACGTCTCGCCCAGTGCTGAAAATGGACACAGCCGCCCGCGCACTGCGCGCAGGCGCGGCACAAACCGCGTCCTCGTCGAACGGCGGCCCTATCTTAGTCACGGCATTCGCAGAGGCAAGAAGGCAGAGAAGAAATCTTCCAAAGTCGCTCTGCATGCTGACGCTTGAGGCCATCGCCCAACCGACAAGAAGTCGAAGCCAGGAGGCGGAGACTCGCTGCGAAGGCAAGGCAGCCCGAAGGGTGCGTGCCAGGGAAGGCCCGCAACAAGTGGGCATTACTCCCCAAGAAACACGCGACCAGCTTGGACGACACCGTCGATGCGTGCAGCGCTGTCTCCCAAGATCTTGACGCTCCCGCCCCGCTGCACACCGCCGCTGCCATCACGGCTGAGTACGCTACCGATGAGCTCTACCATCGGCGCGCTCAGCAGCACCCCTCCACCCGAGCCGGTAGCACCATTGCCGCCAGCACCGCCATCGCCTCCGACATAGGTCGCCCAGTCCGAGACCGAGGGCCGGTTGCCAGGGCCGCCGCCTGCGCCGAGCCCGCTGCCGTCACTGTTGCCGCTCCCGCCCGAGCCTCCGTTGGCGCCTGGCGTCTCTGTCCGATACACACCCCGGAGACCACCAGCACCATTGCCGCGAGCAGCGCTGCCGCTCGCGTCGATGATGCCCGACACCGACAGGGAGATGGTGGCGAACAAACGCACCGCGCCACCACCGCGTCCGCCCGCGCCACCGCCGCCACCACCTCCACCACCGTGGTGATTGCTATGGCCACCACGGGCACCGCCGCCGCCGCCGCCGCCGCCACCACCACCGCTGCCCAGACGCACCGTCTCATCCTCGCTGCTGTCGCAGCTCGTCGTGACGCCGCCACAATAGCTGCCATGACCAGCCCCACTGCCTGCTTTGCCGTGCCGTTGCGCATAATCCGTACCGCTGATCAGCGTGCCGTGGGCACCAGCGCTACCGCCCGTACCCCCAAACTCGCCGCCACCCTTGCCTCCTCCTCCGCCATTGCCGCCACTCTGTCCGCCGGAGCCGCCTTGGGCGCCTCCCCAGCCGCTGTAAGTCGCTGCTCCGCCAGAGCCGCCCGAGGCGGTCGCAGCACCCGAATAGTCGGGCGCGCCACCACCGCCGCCGCCGCCACCACCGCCACCGCCATGACCAGAGCCGATGGCGTCGATGGTACCCACAATCTCTATGCGTTCCGCGTGGACCTCGAGCCGGCCCGAGCTCGTCTCCGAAAGCGGTGCCACCCGCACCACCGCCTCTTGGGAGACGCGGAAGGTGCCAACATTCAGGTGCACGCCGCCCAGCGTGCCACCCTCCACCGTCCAGTCTTCCCAGCAGTGATTGCCACCGGCTTCGGGGGTCCAGTCGGGCGTGCAGGACTGACAGCTACCCAGCACGCAGCGCTCGCCAGAGGCGCAATCCTCCTCGTCGTTGCAACCGCAGTCCCAGACCCCGATGCTCAAGGTCAGGCATTGGCGATCACTCTCGGCTGCGGCGCAGTCATGGTCGCACGAACCGCAATGGGGGTTGCTGCCGAGCGCGACGCAGACCCCACCGCAGCAACCCTCACCCGCAGCGCAGCGAGGCCCGTCACCACAGCGACACAGCCCCTCCTCACACCGCTCGCCTTCTCCACACTGCTGCGAACAGGAACCACAGCTCTCTGGGGACACGAGCGAGGCCTCGCAGCCTGGGGCCTCGTCGCAGTCCAAAAAGCCTGCGTCACAGTCGCAGCGCCCTCCTTGACAGTGTTCCTGCTCGCCACAGCCTTGTCCGCAGGCACCACAGTGTTCGCTCGCGCTGAGCAGGTCGACGCAGCTCTCCTCGCAGCAGCTCTCTCCGAGCAGGCACGAAGGCAACGCGCCGCATACGCATTCCGGGCTCCCCGCTTCAGCGCAGACGCCATCGCAGCAGAGCTCGCCTGTGTTGCAGCAAGCCCCTTCGCAACAGGCCTGTCCGCTCGCGCAGGCCAAGCCCAAACCGCAGGAACAGGCACCGTTGTGACACTCCTCGCCGGGGTTGCAGCTCAGACCGCAGACACCGCAGGCATCGACAGCGGTGCTGAGCTCGACGCAGCCTTGTCCGGGGCAGCAGCTCTCATCCGGCGCGCAGGACCGGGCTTGAGCGCCCGGCGCAGGCTCACACAAGCAGCGGCCTGACACACAGAGCTCACCGAAGCCGCAGAACAGGCCGCAGCCACCACAGTGCTGCGAGTCCGAGCTGGTGTCGACGCAGCGTTCGTCACAGCAGCGCTCCTCGGCTACGCAGAGGCAGCTCGTCTCGCCGAGGTCTGCGTCCTCCTCAGTGTCGATAGCCTCGAGCTGATCCGAGGGGGGGATGGGCACGACGCTGCTCGTGTCATCGCAGCTGACCGGAAACAGGAGCAGAGAAGACAGTAAACACGAGAAAAGACGGCGCATGAGTTCCCCTCGGCCTTGCCCACCCCAACGAGCTTAGCAGCTGCGCGCAGAGATACAAACTGCAGCATTCTCGTTGTCGACAAGCTCTCCGTCATGCTTTGCGGCGACTGCAGCTCGCAGTCAAGCAAGCCCTCGAGAGCGTTTCTCGACAGGAGCTGAGCCGTGTCAGAAAGGGCATGCAATCAAAGGGATGCCACTGCGCGCAGCCCTTCGGCGGAGCGTGGGGCAGAGCGCTGGAATCGTATTCCACATTTCTAAATGGGCGCCAGTCTAGGCTTTCTTGCGCTGGTCGAGCTTGAGGTGGCAGAGCTTGTATTTTTTTCCGGAGCCACACCAGCAGGGGTCATTGCGGCCCACTTTGGGCTCGTCACGCACCACGGTCTCCTGCTTCTGTTTGATTTTCTCTGCAGGAGGGGGAGCTTCTGGCTCACCCTTGGCGCGCGGTGCCTCCTGTTCGGGGCGACTCTCCTGCGCACGTGGCGCAGCGACGGGTCTGGCTGCGGCCACGCGGTCGAGCTCGTCTTCGCGCTGCACTTTGACGCGGAAGATCTGCTTGCCAACGTTGGATTTGACCAGGGCGAGCATCTCGACGAAGATGTCGTAGCCCTCGCGTTTGTATTCCTGTTTTGGATCCTTCTGGGCGTATCCACGCAAGCTGATGGCATCGCGCAGCGAGCTCATCGCGCTCAGATGCTCTCGCCATTGCTGGTCGATTTCGCGCAAATAGAACTGCTGCTCAATCTCGTGTAGGACGTCGCTGCCAGACTTTGGCTTGAAGCCAGGAATGTCGCCAAAGCGCTCGTTGTAGCGGTCGGCGAGGTACTGGAACTCCTCTTCCTTCTTCTCGTAGGTGCTTTCGATGTGCTCCCACAAATGGGTGAGCATCTCCTGACGCCGTGAGGTGGCGACGAGCTCCCTCGGGATCTCGAGCTCGATGCCAGTGAGTTGCCTGAACCCCTCTTGTAGGCCAGCGATGTCCCAGTCCTCGCTCATCACGCCTTCCGGCGCGAAGCGGCCAGCGACCGCGATGAGGGCGTCCTCGAGCAGCTCCATGACCAGGTCACGAATGCCCTCGCCTTTGAGCACCTTCGCGCGCAGCTCGTAGACGGCTTTGCGCTGGGCATTCATCACATCATCGTATTCGAGCAGGTGCTTTCGAATGTCGAAGTTGCGCCCCTCGACGCGCTTCTGCGCGTTGGCGATGGCGTTGCTCACGAGCTTGTGTTCGATGGGCACGCCAGCCTCCATGCCCAGCTTGTCCATCAAGCCACCGATGCGCTCTGCGCCGAAAATGCGCATCAGATCATCATCGAGGGAGAGGAAGAAGCGGCTCTCGCCCGGATCACCCTGACGTCCGGCGCGACCGCGCAACTGGTTGTCGATGCGTCGCGCTTCGTGGCGCTCGGTCCCGAGCACGAAGAGGCCGCCTGCCTGGATGACCTCTGCCTTCTCTTTGGCACACATCTCTCGGTACTGGTCGAGTTTGCCTTCGTCATCGCCGCCGGCCTTGCGATGAAGGAACTCGGGATTACCGCCGAGCAAGATGTCGGTACCGCGGCCCGCCATGTTGGTGGCAATGGTGACCGCGCCTTTGCGCCCGGCCTGGGCGATGATCTCGGCTTCACGGCCGTGGTTCTTGGCGTTCAAGACGGAGTGGGAGATGCCCTTTCGGGTGAGCACCTTGGAGATCACCTCGCTCTTCTCGACGCTGACCGTACCGACGAGCAGGGGTTGGCCCTTGCGGTGGCATTCGATGATCTGGTCGATGATGGCGCCGATCTTGTCACGCTCCGAGCGGTAGATGACATCGGGCTGATCGAGGCGAACGCAGGTCTTGTTGGTGGGGATGACCACGACGTCGAGGTTGTAGATTTTCTTGAACTCTTCCGCTTCCGTATCGGCGGTTCCCGTCATTCCGGAGAGCTTGCTGTACATGCGGAAGTAGTTCTGGAAGGTGATGGTGGCCAGGGTTCGGCTCTCGTCCTGGACGGGCACGCCCTCCTTGGCCTCGACGGCTTGGTGCAGGCCATCGGACCAGCGACGACCGGGCATCAGGCGTCCAGTGAACTCGTCGACGATGACCACCTTGCCGTCGTCGACCACGTAGTTCTGGTCGCGCTTGTAGAGCGTGTGGGCCTGCAGGGCCTTGTTGACGTGGTGCAGATACTCGATGTGGCGGGGATCGTAGATGTTGTCGACGCCGAGGTGCTTCTCGAGTCGCTCGATGCCCTCGTCGGTGAGGGTCACCGAGTGGTGCTTCTCGTCGACCATGTAGTCCTCATCCTTCTTGAGGAAGGGGACCATCTTGTTGATTTCATAGTACAATGCAACATCCTGCTCGATGCTGCCGGAGATGATGAGTGGCGTACGGGCTTCGTCGATCAGGATGGAGTCGACCTCGTCGACAATCGCGTAGAAGTGGCCGCGCTGGACATAGTCCTCGAGACGGAACTTCATGTTGTCGCGCAGGTAGTCGAAGCCGAACTCGTTGTTGGTGCCGTAGGTGATGTCGGAGGCGTAGGCTCGCCGCCGGTCCTCATTGCTCATGTCGGTCAGGATCTTGCCGACGCTGAGCCCGAGAAACTTGTAAACTTGCCCCATCCAGTCGGCGTCGCGCTCGGCGAGGTAGTCGTTGACCGTGACCAGGTGAGCACCCTTGCCGGCCAGCGCGTTGAGATACATGGCGCTGGTGGCGACCAGGGTCTTGCCTTCACCGGTCTTCATCTCGGCGATCTTGCCTTCGTGTAGGACGATGCCGCCGATGATCTGGACGTCGTAGTGGCGCATGTTGAGCACGCGACGACTCGCCTCTCGCACCGTCGCGAAGGCGTCGGGCAAGAGCTCGTCGAGCTTGGCACCATTGTCGAGTCTCTCTTTGAACAGAATGGTTCGCGCGGCCAGCTCGGTGTCGTCGAGCGCTTGAACCTCTGACTCTCGATCGGCGACAGCGACGACCAGCGGTTGCAGTCGCTTCATCGTTCGGTCGTGACTCGTCCCAAAGACTTTCTTGAAGAGTTTCTGAAACATTCAGCGCCTCGCGGGTGAACGGAGCCGCACCCTCTCAGCAGACCGAGCGGTGAGGCGTGCCTTGCATATCGATTTCACTGGGCCAAGTCAAACTGACACCGTCGTCCCCGATGCCGTGTAGCGCGGGTTCACGCAATCGCAAAGACCACGCTCTCTCTGAGATTCGTTCCGATGTTGGGAACAGGCCAAGCGCCCAATCGGCAAGAATTTCAAGATGATGGGTGCCCTTCGCTGGCTTGCGCTCGCCTTCGCTCGGTATCGAGGGCATGCTCGGGGCGCTGCCGAGTGTGTGCAGAGCTAGGCGCGCAAGCGAGCTTGAACAGGCCTGGATGCGGGAAAAGTCAACGATTCGCAGGGTGTAGCATTGGAGAAAGAACCCCCTGGAGAGTATCGTTTTCTCTGTAATATCAGGGGGATGTCTGGTGTCGATCGGTGCTCCTTCCGCGCCAGCGCGATGCCATAGAAAGATCGTCATCTCCTAGGCCATCGACTATGATCATCGTTGGTTGCTGGTGAAGCTGCATTTTTCAGTGGGGCCGAAGTGAAAGCAAGCGAATTCAATGCCTGGGCAAGTCGATTCATGTGGCCTTTCAACTTGCCGAAGCTGTGTCCAGTGGCAAGCATGCCACCAGAGAGTGAGGCCTGCGAGCAGTGGCTCAGGGACTTCCAGCAGGCGCATGGTCTGCGCGAGGATGGTCGCCTTGGGCCAGCGACCCTGGCGGCGCTCGCGGCGGTCTACGATGTGGATGGCGGTGGCATGGGTGGCCTCATCGTCGGTGGGGAGGAGCTCGAGCTGGGCATCCCGGTGGCCCGCATGAACACCTTGGGCAAGCAATCCAAGGTGCCCACCGAGCCGCCAACGCTGGCGGTATTGCTCAGTGTTTTCGAGCTCGAGCGGCAGTCGCGCTATCGGCGGGTGGGAGAACGCCCCATCCGTGCACACTTCACCATCGACGCTTCGCAGGGCCGTGACGGGCACAGCCTCATCATCCAGTGGGCAGATCCTTTGCGGAGTGTGGGCTTTGCGCCAGTGGAGGAAGATGGAGACTACCCCCGCAACAGGAGCGCTGTGGGCATCGAGCTCGACAATCCACTGAGCCTGCACGAGCGAGGCGGAGACGAGCGGCGTTGGTCGCGTCCGAGACGCGTGGTGAGCGCCGAGATCAACGCTCAGCGCTGTCGGCAATTGAGCTTTCATCCGGAGCAGTTGGCTTCGCTGAAGCGTTTGATGGCTGCGCTGGACGAGAAGCTGGCCATTCCACTCGACTTTCCGCAGCAGCAGGGGCGCTATCTCAGCAAGCGCTTCGACAACTGCGCGAATTGGCACGGTTACTTGGCGCGTTTCCACTATGCCGAGCGCCTGCATGAGCCGGGGGCTGGGTTGGTCGAGGCCCTCCCTCAGCTCTTTGGAGCGCTCGCTGAACCAGAGCAGAGCGAGGTTACGAATCCAGAGACGAGTCCAAGGCCCGAGTTGACCGTTTCCAGGGCCTGCCCTCCGCTCGTGTCGATCGACCCCAAGAGCGAGGAGAGCTCCGTCGCCTGGCAAGCACCTCCCAGCTCCGCTTTGAACCCTCGCAGTGATGCAGGCTCGGTCTTTTCGATGTCGCAGCACTTGCGCGGCAGGCGGCGCGGCAGCCGTAGTCGTCAGAGCCGTGCCGAGGCGTTGGCCAAGCGCCTGCGGGGCCCAGACGAGCCCTCGTGAAGCTTTGATGCACGATTCGAACAGCAAAAGAGCTGGCCTCTGTGGGAGGGGATGGCTAGATTCTTTACTCGAATTGGGCGTCCAGCCCTCTGCATGTGGCTCAAGAGCCTCTGAGGAGAAAGCAAGCGTGAAGAAGTTGTCCTCGAATCCGTTGATAACATCTCGAAATCAAGGGAAAATCGCCAATTCCGCCCAGACCCTGTCAGCGCTCCTTCTTGTCGTCCTCGCTCAAGCTTGTGCGACGGCTCCACTCGAAACGCCGAGTCAAGTCATGCTTCCAAGTAGCAACCCTTTTGCAGCCCCGAGCACGCTCCCCTATGGCATGCCCGCCTTCGACCTGATCAAGGACGAGCACTACCTACCGGCCTTCGAGGCGGGTATGCAAGCGCAGCTCGCTGAAATCGACGCGCTCGCGTCGAACGAGGAAGCGGCTACTTTTGAGAATACGATTGTGGCGATGGAGCGCTCCGGCGTTCTGCTCGAGCGCGTCTCTCGCGTCTTCTGGAATCTCAACTCGGCGAACACCAACCCGCAGATGCAAGAGGTCGAGAAGCAGGTGGCGCCGCGGCTTGCTGCCCATCGAGATGCCATCTTCCTCGATGCCCGCCTCTTTGCGCGTGTGGAGGCGGTCCATGAAGCACGACACAGCCTTGGTCTGGATGCGGAGGCCTTGCGCTTGGTGGAGCGCTACTACACCGACTTCGTGCGAGCGGGGGCCAAACTCGACGCCGAGCAGAAGAAGCGCTTGATGGCCATCAACGCCGAGCTCGCCGAGCTCTCTACACGCTTTGGTCAGAATGTGCTGGCCGAGACCAACGCCCTCGCCGTGCTGGTGGACACCCCAGAGGAGCTGGCAGGCCTGAACGAGGCGGAGCTGGCGACCGCCGCCGAGGCCGCCGAGGCGCGGGGGCACAAGGGGAAGTACCTGCTGCCACTGCAAAACACCACAATCCAGCCTATCCTCAAATCGTTGCAGAATCGCGCGCTTCGTCAGCGCATCCACGAGGCCTCCATCCAGCGGGCTGCCCGCGACAACGAGAACGACAACCGACCGGTGGTGGCGCGGGCGGTGCAACTCCGGGCCGAGCGGGCCGAGCTCATGGGCTATCCCAGCGCGGCAGCCTTCGTGTTGGAGGACCAGACTGCAGGCACCGTCGATGCCGTCAACGCCCTGCTCGGCCGTCTGGCACCCGCAGCAGCGGCCAATGCCCAGCGTGAGGCGGCCAAGCTGCAGGCCATCATTGACGCCGAAGGAGGCGGCTTCCAGCTACAAAGCTGGGATTGGGCCTTCTATGCCGAGCGTGTCCGAAAGGCAGACTATGCGCTCGACGAGGCCCTGCTGATGCCCTATTTCGAGCTCAACACCGTTCTCGAAAAGGGCGTATTCTACGCAGCCGAGCAGCTCTACGGCATCCGCTTTGTCGAGCGCAGCGACCTTCCCGTTTATCATCCCGATGTTCGGGTTTGGGAGGTCTTCGACGCGAACGGCGAGCCTCTCGCCCTCTTTTTTGGCGACTTCTGGGCCCGTGAGTCCAAACGCGGCGGCGCTTGGATGAACCAGTACGTGCTGCAGTCCAAGCTCTTGGGCGCTCGCCCGGTGATTGGCAACCACCTCAACATCCCCAAGCCACCCGCAGGTCAGCCCACGCTGCTGACCATCGACCATGTCGAGACCCTGTTCCATGAGTTTGGTCATGCACTGCATGGCATGTTTTCTGATGTCGAGTACCCGCGCTTCGGTGGCACCACGGTTCCCCGCGATTTCGTCGAGTTCCCCTCGCAGGTCAATGAGATTTGGGCCTATTGGCCAGAGATACTGAGCAACTATGCGCGCCATGTGGAGACAGGAGAGCCCATTCCCCAGGAACTCGTCGAGAAGGTCATCGCGGCTCAGCAGTTCAACCAGGGCTACATCACCACGGAGTACGTGGCTGCAGCAGTGCTCGACCAGGCCTACCACCAGATGTCGGCCAGCACGGCGAGCACGGCCTTTTCCGAGCTCGAGACGTTGGAAAAGAAGCTGCTCGCCGACGCCGGACTCGACCTCGCCCTGCTTCCCCCGCGCTACAAGAGCACCTACTTCTCGCACATCTTTGCCGGTGGTTACGCGGCTGGCTACTATGCCTACATTTGGGCCGAGGTGCTCGATGCAGATGCTGAGCAGTGGTTCATGGAGCATGGTCTGAGCCGAGAAAACGGTGACCGCTTGCGCACTTTCGTGCTCTCTCGTGGGGGCAGTGCGGACGCAATGAGCTTGTATCGCGGGTTTGCAGAACGGGAGCCCAGCATCGAACCCTTGCTGCAACGCCGAGGTCTTTCCACACTCTAGGTGGACAGCACGATGATGATGGGAGTGAGTGCCTGTCTGGCAGGTGAACGTGTGCGCTACGATGGCAAGCTCCGGCCCTGCGCTTGGCTTCGAGAGCAAGCTGCGAACGTGGAGTGGTGCCTCGTCTGCCCCGAGGTCGAGCTCGGCCTTGGTGTTCCGCGCGAGCCCATCGAGCTCTACCGCGATGGCGATGGCATCGCTTTGCGAACAGTCCACAGCGCGCAAGAGCTCGGGGAGGCGATGCGAGCCTGGTGTGAGCAGAAGCTGGAGGCGTTGGAGGGGCTTGGGCTCTGTGGCTTCGTGCTGCGAGCGCGCTCGCCATCATGCGGTGTGGGGAATGTGCCCATCTATCGAGATGATTCTAATTTAGAATACGGCGATGGGCTCTTTGCTGCGGCGCTGCGGCGGCGATGGCCGAGCTTGCCGCTGATTCTCGATGAGGAACTCTCCGACCCGCAACGGGCCGAGGCATTCCTGCGGGCCGCGCGAGCCTATGCAATGGCGGCGCAGCGCTGAGCTGCTTGCTTCCCTTCAGGGCGGCGTCTTCTCCGTGCTGCTCGCAAGCTCGCTGAGCAGTTGGACGGCGATGCTGCTCCAGCTTTCGTGTTGGGCGATGACCTCATCGACCTGTTCGTTGAGGTCTTGTTCATTGGCCTCGGCGAGCAGATCTCTCACGGCGCGAGCGCTGAGCACGAAGCTACGGGCGCTGCGTTCGAATTCGGTGCGGGGATCGTGGGCGGCACAGAGCTCGGGCTGCTGCGTGCAGAAACGCAGCCACTGCTCGAAGGCGGTGTCAAGCTTGGCG
>JAVFAO010000034.1:0-29902 GCA_034002465.1 Myxococcota bacterium | reverse complement strand
GGACAAGCCCGAAGGGGCCCTCGCAATGGCTCGCGTCGCGTTCTTAGCGGATAGGGGGAGGGCGATATTTGAGGTTCACGTCGAAGCGGCCGCCATTGGCCGCGTCGATGGACACGGGTTCGTCGAAGTAGCCTCTGTGTTTGAGGAGAAAGTCGAGCTTGCCCGTGGTCTTGGGGAGGCGTTTGATGAGCGGGGTGCGGCCCACTCTCTTGCCGCCGAGGAAGACGTCGGCGCGCTCTGGTGAGGTGACGAGCCAGACCTGAATCATGTTGGGTGGGAGCGGGCCGAGGTCTTCGGTGGCGGCCTTGGTGTCCTCTGAGTCCTTGCCTTCGTCGATAGCCTTGCTGATATTCTTGAGTTGCTTCTCGGCGCTTTTGCGTTCTTTTTCGTTGGCCGCCAGGTCGATGGCCTTTTGCAGTGATGCGATGGCCGCTTCGACGTCGCCGCGGCCTTGATCGACGGCGGCTTTTTTCATGAAGAGCTCGTAGTTGCCCGAGCTGCTCGCCGCGAGCGCGTAGGCTTGTGAAGCCTGGTCGAGGGCAGCCATTCGTTCTGCAGCGGTCTCAGGGGAGATGGTCGAGGTGTTGTCAATTTCTTCAGTGGTGGCAGCAGCGAGGTCTTCGAACTGGGTGGCAGCCTTTTGGTAGGCGCTGGCGACCTGGGCTTCATCGACGCCTTCCTCTTGGAGCTTGGTGGCGGCTTTGAGGTAGAGCTGGGCGGCCTGACGTCTATTGCCCGCTTGTGCGGCCGCCTCGGCTTGTGTGAACAGTGCGTCTGCACCCAGGACCACCGAGGTAGAGAGCGCAGTCGGTTGCTGGTTGATCGGTTTGGGTTCGGGCGGTGTTTCGATGGGCTTTGGTTCGGGCTTGGGGGCGGGGGGGGCTTCAGCGCGTTCTGGTGGGGGCTGCGGAGGGGGTTCATCTTGCTGCTGCAGGAATACGAACACCACCCCGCCGATGATGACGAGTAGGATGACGATCGTGGCGAAGAGTAGGGGTGCGCGGGAGCGACGCGGGCGGACGGCTGCGGCGTCGATGCTGCGCTGAGTCGTTTTTCCGAGGGCGCTGCTTTGCGCCGTAAGGGGACTGGGCTCTTTGATGCTGAGCTTGCTGCTTTGGGTGCCACCTTTTTTGCGGGCGTCGAGGTCTGCGATCAGGGTCAGCAGTTCCTCGTCGCTCTGGCCATCACGCAGCAGGCGCAGCTTGTGGGCGAGCCAGGCAGCGCTGGGAGGGCGATGCTCGGGCTTCTTGGCGAGGCAGCGCAGAATCACTGCTTCTGTGCCGCGTTGCAGCTTGGCACCGAGCGCGCTTGGTTGGGCGGGCTCTTCATTATACACGCGGAATGCGAGAGAGCGCAGACCACCTGACACTGAGAACGGGACGTCTCCGGTGAAGCACTCGAAGAGGCAGCAGCCCATGGCGTAGAGGTCACTGGCCACGGAAGCGTCTTTGGCGCTGATGAAGAGCTCAGGGGCGATGTAGCCGAGGGTGCCAAGGACGAGGTTGGTCTTGGTCTTTGGTTGATCGAGCTGTTTGGAGATGCCGAAGTCCATGAGCTTGGCGAGCAAGCGCTGCCCATTTTGGACGAGGAGGATGTTGCTCAGCTTGAGGTCGCGGTGGATGACGCGGTGTTCGTGTGCGTGATGCAGGCCGTCACAGATCTGAGCGAAGATGTCGAGCAGCTCCGACTCGGGGGGGAGGCGACTGGCGAGCATATCCTCGAGAGTGAAACCGGGCACGTACTCCATGACATAGCCCACCGGGGCTTCGCGCAGAATACGGTGGACGGCGACGATGTTGGGGTGTGCTTCCGGGTTGACGAGCTTGGCCTGAATGGAGGCTTCATTGAGGAAGCGTTCGACCACTGGGGGGTCGCTGGCGCAGGCGGCGTTGAGGAGCTTGATGGCGACCTGAGTTCCAAGAAGATTGTCGCGCGCTAGGTATACGCGCGCCATGCCGCCCTCTCCGAGGAGTTGCTCGATGCAGTATTGCTCTGCAATCACATCGCCGGGCTCGGGACGTTCGATGCCGGAATCTGCCTCGGCGGCAGCGAGAATACCATGAAGGACGTTGCGCACAGCGCTCATGGCGCGAAATCGGTGTTCGCCGCGGGGGTGCATGCACTGGCGAATCAGGACCACCAGATCCTTGGGAACAATCGACTCACCGGTATGCAGCTGCTCGAGCACGCTGGGTTGGGGACGTGCCGCTGCCACCGCTTCGAGCAGGCAAGCTCCGAAAGCGAAGACATCATCGCCAACGCCCGGCTCGATGCGCCTATCGGGCGCGAAATAGAGCTCGAGCCGTGTGCGCATCGCCGGCAGGAAGGGCAAGAGTTCGCCGTACGGGATGGGGCTCAAGGCGCCGACAAAATTCGCTCCTTCTTGCTTGACTAGAATACATCCTGGGTCGATGACGCCCAGCACGACTCCCTGCGCATGGATCTGCGAGAGCTTCTCCGCGAGCTCAAAAAAGAGCTGCATCGCGACGTCCGGGAAGAGCGCGCCATACTCGTTGAGGTACTCGCTCAGTGTGGTGCCTTCGACGTAGTCTGTGACAAAGGCGAGCAAGCCGTCCTCGCGCAGCAATGCGGAGAGCGAGAGCAAGCCTTCCTGAGCAAGCGCAAGTCGGCGCTCGAAGGCGGACTCTACCTGAGCTTCGAATTGGGGGACTGCATCTAAGATCTCTGGGTGAATTCGGAATACGCTGCTCATGCCTCCACTGCGCTCGTCCAGGCAAGCGTAGCGTTCGCCGAGCTCGTCGGCACCCAGAAACAGCCGCACCAGAAAACGCTCGCCGATGCGGCTACCGATGGCCAGGGAGCCAGTGCTAGGGATGGAAGGGGCTGGCATGTCTGTGAGTCCTGGGCAGAGGCGAGGGGTGCATGGGACAGCAGCCCACACGCTCAGGGCCTTTTCGCACGCACGCTCTGCAGTCTACCCGCTCGCAGCCTCGAACACAAAGTCCGCCCCCCAGGCTCCCGAGGCTTGCATCACCATTTCCGCCCCAGATAGGGTTTTCAACCGCAGCGCTCGCAGAGCAGCGCGGAGGAGAGAGGGTTGTGAGCTGAGAAGAGAGCACCAAGCCTGCGAAAACTGGTCGGGCGGAGAAAACGCGTGGTCCAGCGGAAAGAGCCAGGAGCAGGCGCGCTACTTCACGGCCTGACTGAGCTGAATCTTCCATTCTTTCGACCATTGCCGGGGGCTTCCGGGGGAGGGCAGCTTCCAGGTCAAGATCTCCTCGCGCACGCAGTCTCCCAATTCGATGACGGCGAGATCGTCTCGTACGATTTCGACGTCGGTGACGTTGCCTTCCGCGTCGACTTTGATGAGGGCCTCGACGAACTTGAAGCCCTTCTTGATGGCCTGCCCCTTTTTGCGTTTGGGGGCACACTTCATCAAGCAGTTGATGGCCAGGTCTTCTTTTTCCGCGAAGAAGGCATCGACACTGTCGCGCACATCCTTCTCGGCAGCCGCGAGGTCTGCTGCATAGGCGGGCTCGAGGTCTGGGCTCTGGTCAGGGATTTGGCTCGAGCTCTGGTCGGGGTTTTGGGGGGCAGTTGCTTCGAGCTTGGGTGTAGGCTGCTGTTGCGTGGAGCTGGTTGCCTTGGAGTCGTCGAGCAGTACGAAGGCTCCTGCACCGATGGCGAGCAGCGCGACAACGATGGCAATGAGCCAGGCGAAGCGGTTGCTTGGCTGAGTGGCTTGTGGGAGGGCGGGCAACGAGGATTTCGAGGCGCTCTGGGGTTTGAGCGCAGAGGCGAGGTCTTGCGCGCTGGGGCGGTGGGTGGGCTTGGCGTCGAGGCCAGCGCTGAGCAGTCGTCGAAGTCGCTCCTCGATGGCAGGGATGGCGGCTTGCATTCTCCCTGGCGCTTGGGCCTCAGGGGGCAGGTTGCCGAGCAGCGCGAAGAGCCAGAGTGCGCAGAGCGCGTAGACATCGCTGGCGGTGCTGTGTTTGGCGTCGTAGCGCAGCTCAGGTGCCAGGAAGGGGACGGACTGTGTGCGTTCGGCGAGCTCCAGAGGGCTGAGACCAGAGATGGCGTCCATGCCGAAATCGGAGAGCTTCAGCTTGGCGGGCTTTCGTAGGGCGCTGTCCGAGGACGACCACGCAATGAGCACGTTGCTCGGTCTCAGGTTACGGTGCAGCACACCCTGCGAATGGGCGAAGGCGAGGGCATCGGCAGCCTCGTGGAAGAGTCTGCTGATGGTGTCCATTTCTGGTTTGGTTTCATTGAGATAGCGATCGAGTGTGAGCCCGTCGACGTACTCGGTGACCAGCGCGCATTGCTGCTCGTCGGAGAGCACATGTCGTATCGCGACGAGTCCTGGATGAGCTCTTCCCTGATGCAATGACGCCTGAGCTCTTGCTTGTTCAATGAGACGTTGGCGTTTTTCTGTTTCGGCGCTGCGTAAGAGCTTGGCGGCGAAGCGGACGCCGAGTGCGGGATCGACGCAGCGGTAGACATTGCAGGTGGGGCCGCGCCCGATACGTTGTTCGACGTCGTAGTCGCTTCCGATTTTGCTGGGGTCGACGTCGCTGCTGACCGCAAACTCTGCTGAGACGAGGTCGAGGCGCCCTTCGAGTGCGGCGGCGAAGTCTTCGGCGTTTTGGTAGCGTTCAGCAGGGTCTTTGGCGAGGGCTTTGGCGAGGACGCGTTCGATGTCACCGGAGAGCTCGGGGCGTCGGAGTCGTGGAGAGGGAGCGGGTTGCGTGGAGACCCTCATCACATGGGAGGGCATGCTATCGACGACGAAGGGGACCTCGCCGATGAGTAGCTCGTAGAGCATGATGCCGACGGCATAGATGTCGCTTCGTGGGCTGGCCGCCATGGCGGAATCGAAGAGCTCTGGCGCCATGTAGGCAGGGGAGCCAAACATGGACTGTGTTTGTGTGAGCTTGGCGGCGAGTTGGGGGTCGGCGTCTTTCCAGCGTCCTTTGGCGATACCGAAGTCGGCGATTTTTGGGGTGATGTTGTTGTGCTGATCGATGCTGAGCAGGATGTTGCTCAGCTTGAGATCGCGGTGGACGATGTCATGGGCATGGATGTGCTGGAGCCCATTGAGGATTCCGACGCAGAGATGGGTGGCGATGCCCTCGTCGAGTTGGGCATTTCTGGCGAGGGCCTCGTCGAGCCCACCTCCGGTGATGAGTTCCATGACGATGGCGAGGCAGCGGGAATCGGCGATGACGTCGTAGACGGCGGCGATATTGGGGTGTGGAGCAGGGTGGCTGAGGCGCAGCATGAGCTGCGCTTCCTGTCGGAAGCGCTGCACGATCTCGGGGTTGTCGGCCAAGAGGTGGTCGTGCAAGAGCTTGATGGCGACGGGGTAGCCGCTGTGCTGGTCGAAGCACTCGTAGACCGAAGCCATTCCCCCTGAACCGAGGCGGCTTTGGACAAGATAGCGAGCGGCGAGGAGCGCACCGCGCTCGAGCACGGGCATGAGCAATCTCTAAGGCAGGCCCTGGTCCATGGAGATGACGGGGGTGTTGGCGTCCATCTTGCTCTGCTTCAAGCGCGAATGTGGGGGAATGCTGAGCCTAGAAGTCGAACTGGCCGTGATCGCTGGGAGAGGGGTTATCCTCGCCGCTGAGCATGGCTTGCAGAGCGCGCTTGGCCATGTCGACGATCTCGATGGACTGCTCTTGGCCTGTGTCGCGATCGATGGCGGTGACGGTGAGGATGCCATTGGCGTCGAGCTTGAAAGTGACGTCGATTTGAGGCTGCATGCGCGGCGCGCGTCGTATTCCAGTGAGTTCGAATTCGCCGAGAAGTGTATTCTCTTGACAGTAGCGGTTCTCGCCTTGGTAGACGGCCACCCTCACGCGATCTTGGTTGTCTCGGCTGGTGGTGAAGCGCTTGGTGATGCGGTGTGGGACTTTGCTGTTGCGTCCGATGATGGGGGCGAAGATGCCGTTCATCGACTCGATGCCGAGGGTGAGTGGGGTGACATCGAGCAGCAGGATTTCGTCTTGGGGGTCGATGAGGGTTGCGGCCTGGATAGCGGCCCCGATGGCGACGACCTCGTCGGGGTTCAGGTTGCTGTTGGGCTCGCGACCGAAGTACTCGCGCACCATCTCGCGGACGAGTGGCATTCGGGTCATGCCGCCGACGAGCAGGAAGTCGTCGATGTCGTCCATGCCGATGCGGGCATGGCGGAAGGTCTCCTCGCAGATCTGCAGTGAGCGTTCGACGAGGTCGATGCACATGTCCTCGACCTGGCGACGATCGAGGGTGCAGTCGAGGTTGACCGAGGCGTCGATGTTGGCCGCGATGCGGGGCAGCCTGATCTCGGTGGTGTCTGATGCGGTGAGTCTAACTTTGGCGAGCTCGGCGGCGTCGAGGAGGCGCTGCATGGCGATGCGGTCGAAGCCGAGGTCGATGCCGGTATCCTGGCGGAAAACTTTGGAGAGGTGATCGGCGATGCGGTGGTTGAAGTCGTCACCGCCGAGGTAGCTGTCGCCCCCCGTGGAGAGTACCTCGTAGACGTCGCTGCCGATTTCGAGGATGGAGATGTCGAAGGTACCGCCGCCGAAGTCGTAGACAGCGACGCGCCGGGTTTCGGCGTTGCCGAAGCCGTAGGCGAGAGAGGCAGCGGTGGGTTCGTTGAGGAGGCGCAGTACCTCGAGGCCGGCGCGTTCGGCGGCCTCTTTGGTGGCTCGTCGTTGAGCGTTGTCAAAGTTGGCCGGGACGGTGATGACAGCTTGGCTGACCTCCTCGCCGAGGGCTTTCTCGGAGAGGCGTTTGACCTTTTTGAGCACGGCCGTGGAGATATCGGTGGGGGTCAGACGGCGTCCACCGATTTCACAGAGCGGGCCGCCATCGGGGCCTTGGACGACGTTGAAGGGGAGGTACTGAATGGCGCGTTGGACGTTGTTGGAGCTGAATTTTTGACCGATCAGTCGCTTGGCGGAGTGGATGGTCCCGTAGGGGTTGGTGATCATCTGCGCGCGCGCGACGTGACCCACATAGAACTTGCCCTCGCGATCGATGGACATGACCGACGGCGTGGTCGAGCGGTTGCGTTCGTCAGTGACGACACGCGGTTCGCCATCCAGCATGATCGCGACGCAGGTGTTCGAAGTTCCGAGATCGATGCCCAGTGGATAGGAGCTCATCTTCTTCGTCTCGTGGCCATGTAGGGCCCAAACAGCACACTGCGCGTGCGCTCGAGCAGGTCGTGTGCTTGATTCTCATTGTGTCGCGATGCGACTGCAGTGCACCGCTTCAACACAGCGTGCTGGTGGGGCTCGCAGCCGAACGACGGCCAGGCCCATGATAGCAGCAAGCGTTCCACGAGACAAAGCTTCGTAGCAGCCTGCTCAGGGACATGACGCGCGCCAGCCATCTTCGCAGGCGCGTTCGCGAAGGGTGCTTGGCGAGAGCTGCAGCTCGCTGAGGGATTGTTCGATGCGGCGCGCGAGCTGGGAGCAAGCCAGCCCGTCTCCAGCCTCGCAGGCGCGTTGCAGCAGGGTGTCGGCCTTGACCTGCTGGGTCGCTGGGCCTTCGGCCAGCAACCACGCGAGGTGCGTGCAGGCGTACATGTAGCCTTTGCCACAGGACATGCGGTAGTAGTTTTGGGCCTTGCCTGGGTCCAAGCTCGCTTCGATGCCGTAGTGGTGGCGGCTTCCCAAGAGGTCGCAGGCAGCGGGGTGACCAGCGCCACATGCCTCTTGAATCAACACTTGGGCGCGTGCGTGCTCCCGCATCCCGCCCTCTCCCCTCTCGAGCATGCGCGCCCAGTCGAAGCAGGCCTCCACATTCTTGGAAAGGCAAGCCTTCTCGAAGAGCTGGCGTGCCTCATCGGGGCGTGCCTCGACCCCAATGCCGATGCGCAGCGCCACACCTAGATGGTAACAGCCGATGGGGTTGTCGAGCTCGCAGACTTCGCGAAGGAGTTCGACGGCGAAGGTATCGCTGCGTTCAGCCCCGCGCCCATCTTGGAGCATCAAGGCAAAGAGCACGCAGGCGCCTTGGTTTCCTGCTTCGCAGGAGCTCTGCTGAACCCAGGCCTCATCGCTGAGCAGCAGGCAATTCTCTTGGTAGACGATGCTCTTCTCCGGGCAGCTTGGGGTTCCGATGCAGCGGTTGTGCGCGTCAGACCAAGCTTGGTCTTGCCAGCAGCAATGCAGCTCATCTGGTCGAAAGCGCCCTTCTCCGCAGGGGAGCAGGGTACACGCTTGCTCTGCGCTGTTGACCACCAAGCCCTCGGGGCAGGCGCTGGGGGTTCCGACGCAACGCTCCCCGTTCCAGGCTTGGCCTGGCCAACAGCAATGGCCACGGCTGTCTTTGCTCACGCTCTGTCCCTCGGGGCAGCTCGTTTCGGGCTGTTCCTGGGACATGACCCAAATGAAAGCGGCGGTTCCGACGAGGCCCAGGAGCGAGAGCAGAATGGCGGCCAGGAGCAAGCCCCTGGATACGCGTGGTGGCGTACCAGATGGCGGCGACGCTGTCTGGCGTGGGTCGCTTTCCGTCTTGTCTTCGAGAGCTTGTGTCTTGCGTTCTTGGCCGTGCTCGGGACCTTCGACCTGGGTTGCAGGGTGTACGGGCGCATCCTGCTGCTCTTCGCAGAGCGTTTCGCGCATGGCCAACGGCAACGCTTCCGTGCCCTTGGAGCTCGGGATGCTCAGGTCTTCGAGCTGCTCGTCATGGATGGCTGCGAGCTCACGGAGGGCGTCGTTGGCTGAGGCGTAGCGTTGTGCAGGGTCCTTGGCGGTGGCGCGTCGCAGAACCTGCTGAAGTGGCGAGGGGAGCCCGTCTGGAATACGAGCGGGTTGGGGCGAAAGCTGTTGAAAAATGGCGCTGGCCACCGATTCGGCATCGACCACGGGAACGCCGCTGAGGCACTCGATGAAGACCAAGCCCCAGGCGTAGATGTCGCTTTGCTCGGAGAGCTGGCCTTGGAGTTGCTCGGGGGCCATGTACGCAGGCGTGCCATGAATTTGGCCGGTCTGCGTGAGCCTGACGAAGTCCTCGCCGCGGGCGTCTTCGAGCAGTGTCGCGATCCCGAAATCGAGCACCATCGCATTACACCATCGACCCGTGCCGGTGACCATGATGTTGCCTGGCTTGAGATCACGGTGCACGATGCCCAGCTCATGGGCGCTGGCGAGCGCTTCGAGGACTTGGGTCATCAAGCGTTTGGCTGTGACAGGCGCGAGGGCGTGGCTGGCATCGAGGAGCTCAGCCAGATCCTTTCCGTCGATGTACTCCAAGACGGTGTAGAGTCTTCCGTCGGGTGTGTGCCCCGAGTCGATCAAGCGGACGATGTTGGGATGTTTCAGCTGGCCGATGAGCTCCATCTCCCGTTCGAATCGCTGGTGTCGGGCCAGCGCGTCGACACCGTATTCCGGACCTTGGAGAAGCACCTTGATGGCGACGGTTTGGCCCGTCGACAACTGCCGTGCCCGATAGACCACACCGAAGCCACCTTGACCGAGGCGCGACACGAGCTCGTAGCGATCGTCGAGCCTGCTGCCCACGGTGAGTCCGCTCTCTTGCTTCATCTTTGCCATCTCCCAGCGTTCTCCACGGCGCTCCTGAGCCCGTCGAGCAGGGTTTGGGTGCGGAAGGGCTTCTGGATGATGCCTGCGAAGTGCTGCTTCGGCAGGGTCTGACGGATGTGCTCCTCGGAATAGCCCGAGACCACCAACACTGGCGTCTGCGGCTGCAATAGCCGCAGCTCGTCAAGCAGCTCTGCGCTCGTCGCGTCAGGCAAATTGAGGTCCAGAAGTATGACGCCGAGCGAGGCATCGAGCTCGCGGACGAGCTGCAGACAAGCGGCCCCGCTGTTGGCCACAAGGACCCGATAGCCATACTTCTCGAGAATACGGCTCCAGGCGTGGGTGACGGCGGCTTCGTCGTCGACGAAAAGTACTGTTATATCATCAGTTTCAGGCATGTGCTCCTCCCCGCGAAAAGCCGGCTCGTGAGGGGATGAAAATCGGACGCGAAGTGTCCAGGCTGGCAGATGCTCGAGCTCGAGCTGAAGACGCGCATGGTGCCGTTCGAGGATGGCCGAGGTGGTGCTCGCTTCGAAGCGAGCCAGCTCGAACTGCTGACGGTCCATCTCACCGGCCTCGCCGCTGAGGGCAAGAAACGGCCCCTGCGCATCGCTGCCCGTGCTGAGCACGAGTCGGCGGCGATGAGGGCCGAGGATGTCCAGGGCCCTCTCCATCAAGTCGAGGATGAGCTGGCTGAGCTGGTGCTCGTCGGCCTGCACGTTCACCGGGCTTTCGCCCAGCAGGCTAAGGCTGACGTGCGAGGGGCAGTAGATTTCGAGGACGGTCGACAGCTCTCGCAGCAGTTGGGTCAAATCGATACGCCGCGGTTCGATGGGCTCACCGCCAACGGCCAGGAGCTGTCGGCAGAGTCTGCCTCCAGCCTTCGACAGGGCCATCAGCTCTAGGAGCTCATCCGTGTTGTCCTCGCCCATCGATGCCAGCTCCACGCCGCGATTGGCGTGGTTCACGATACCCATGAGCAGCCGCGAAAACTCGCGCGCGATGCCTGCGCTCATTCGGGACAACGTCTCGAGCTTTTGCACCCGCTGCTGCTCACGCTCGGAGCGCAGGCGAAACTGCTCCTCGCGACGCCGCGCGCTGATGTCTCGGATGGTCGCTGCGACGCGCGCCTGTCCGTGACCTAGGTGCAGCGCGTAACACTGCAGCTCGAACTCCTGTCGCTCGCAGTACTCAGGCCCCGGGGGGCTCACCGGAAAACCTGGCTGCTCTGTCCCGAACTCGAGAAAAAATGCTTGCGCAGCGTGTTCGCGTCCATCAGCCTGGGCAAGGGCCTCCTCAAACTTCGCCTGAATACAAGAACGAAGCGATGCAGCGAAGAGCGACCACAGCGTGCATGGTCGAGCGGCGTTCGCGGTCCAACGCTGTGCTGCGCGGTTGGCAAAGAGCACCGTGCCGTCCTGCGTACACACGAAAAATGCGTCGTATGAGGCCTGGGTGATGTCTCGAAAGAGCTGCTCGCTGCTCTGCAGCGCCCTCTCGGTTCTCATTCGTGCGATGCTCGGTCCCAAGGCGAGCCGTACCGTATCAAGGATGCCACGCTGCTGGGCATCCAGCGGCTCTGGAACGCAGACCAGCAAGGTGCCCACCACCTCCCGTCCTACCAGTACCGGAAAGCTGCTCAGCGACGGTGGGGGAGCATCGTAGAGACCGTTCTCCGCAACCGATGCAGCTTCGTTCCGAGGCCAAAGAAACGCGCTTGGATCAGGGGAAACTGCATCATCTGCGGGCACTTTCAGCGGCCAGCCCAGGGTCTGTAGCGTTGCTCCTGACGCGCTGGGCTCGGCATGGGAATGCTCCGCGAGCAGGCACAGAAAGCGGCGGCTCGTGTCGAACAGGTACACAGCGAGCCGACTGTCCTCGCAAAGATCCAGTTCCTCTGAAAGAAGAGCCAGGAGATCGACGACTTGTGGCGCTGTGTGCAAGGCCAGCAGCACGCGGTTCATGAGCATCGCCCGCTCGAAGCGCTGGCTTTGTTCCAACTGCGCTGGCGAGACCGAAGCACCACAGGCTTGCGCTGAGTCTGCCGGCAAGCGCTCGAAGACACCAGGAAAACAGCGGTCTCGGCGAGAAGATGCTGCTGTCTCGGTCCCGCTGGCTGCGTGGGTGAACGCGCCTTCCATTCGGCGAAGCTCGGGGGGTGCACTGCCGAGCTCGAAGGCGACCCACAGACGCGGTGAGCGGCGCTGAAACAAAATGCTCAAGCCCGGCTTTGGTTCGAGCACCAGAAGCTCCGAACTCGACCTCCACAGGGCCTCAGAGATGTGCGCAAGCACAGACTCGCCCAGGGAGCGCAGGCGACTGTTGAGCCGCTGTACTCGCCCGTTGTCGTCCATTTCGATGACGAGCAGTGAAAGCTCGTCCGCATCGAAACAGGATGTGATGACGTGATTGCCCATCGCGTCTGGCTTGCACCCCCTGGCTGCGCAGCTTAGCATCACAACGGGCTGAAGAGAACAGCCCACACCACACGAAGCAGCCCATCGCGCAGGAAGGAGGTCGAATGCGTGTACTCGCCTTGTGTCTGAGCCTAGTCTTGCTTACGTCCTGTCAAGCCAAACAGGAGCCCGCCAAAGCCCCTCCCGCCAAAGCCCCCACCCAAGAGACGGACACGAACGAAGCCAAGGCGCAGCCCGAGGTCGCCGTAGCGGCTGCGCAGCCCGATGTCAATGAGGCTGCAAAGGGCGAGGACGAGCAGCCCGTCGTACCGCAGGACGTGGCCGAAGCCCCTCCCGTGCTCGATACCTCCTGTGCTGCTATCACCGATGCGGTCATCGAGCCCGTGTCGGAGTTCCTCGTCGGCATCGGCCTCGAAAAGGAGCCCGCGCGGGCTGCTTTGCTCGCTGCCAATCAGGACTCCTTCGTCAAGGCCTGCGAGGCTTTGAGCGAGACTGAGCGCGGATGTCTCAGTAGCGCGCGCCCGGTGATGGCTGCGCTGGGCAGCTGTGGCGTCGAAGGCAAGCTGAGCTGGACCTGGCCCGAAGACCTCGTCACACGCTTCGAGCACACCAAGCTCAGCCCTGAGGAACAAGCGCAACGCCTGCCTCAGATGCTCGGCGTTTGGGTCAACGCCCAGCAGCCTGGCTGGGAGCAGACCTGGACCATCACCGAAACAGGTGCCACTCTGGAACACAAACAAGGCGACAACCCCCCACGGCTCACAGAGTACTTGGGCTTCGAATTCCATGATGAAGCCACGTTGGGCGTGCGCTCCTCAGGCAGCACGCAGTACGTGCCTTTCCTGCAGGCCGAAGATCGCTTCTACCTCTACTTCAACACCGCCAACTACCACTACCCTGTTCCCGACGAAAACGCGTTTGCTATCGATATGTTTCAGCGTTATCTGAGCTACGCGCCCGAGTCCTGCAAAGTGCTGGACTGCAAGACCGCCATCGTCTACGACGCCGACTGCAAATGGGAAGACAAGGATGGCGGCCACTACTTCTCCTATCAGTATCAATCCCTCGCAGGCTGGCCGAGCGGCAACGTCAGCGATGCCTGGCTCAAGGTCGGCGACCGCCTGCTCGACCCCTGGCTCGCCCGTTCGGTCTTTGTCAAGCAAGCCCCCGAAGCGACGCCCTGAGAACCGGGGGAGGGGGTTCAACTGCTGCGTGGCCGCTTTCGTTTGCATGGCCCCCGAAGACCTGAAGCAGACGAAGGGAGCCCTGATGCTGCCGTTCCCAAAGCCCGAAATCTTAGCTCCCGCAGGCGATCTGCCAAGCTTGGAAGCCGCCTTGTCCGCAGGAGCAGACGCGATCTACTTGGGGCTCTCAGAGGGCTTCAATGCACGTGCAAAAGCCGCCAACTTCTGCCTGGATGCGCTACCGGAGCTGGTCGCAGAGGTGCATGCAAACGATGCGCGGCTCTACGTGACCTTGAATACCCTCGTCTTCGACTCGGAGCATTCGCGTCTGAGCACGCTGCTGACGAAAATCGGTGCTGCTGGCGTGGATGCCATCATTTTTCAGGACCTCGCCGTGGCCATCTTGGCGCGCGCGTTGGTCCCCCAGGTGGCGCTGCACGCAAGTACCCAGCGCACTGTCTTGTCACCAGACGACGCGAGCCTGCTCGAAACACTGGGTGTCTCGAGGGTGGTGCTGCCGAGGGAGCTGACCCTTGCCCAGCTCGCTTCCTTCAAGGCCCGCAGCAACATGGAGCTCGAGTGTTTCGTGCACGGCGCGCTCTGCATTTCGGTGAGTGGACAGTGCAGCGCGAGTTTCCTGGGGGGTGGGCGCTCGGCCAACCGAGGGCAGTGCACCCAACCCTGTCGTCTCGCCTACTCCGAGGCAGGGCAGCCCGAGGCCTATGCCCTGAGCCCGCGGGATCTCTGGATGCCCTCGAAGGCACGTGCGCTCTGGGAAGCAGGCCTTCGTTCGTTGAAGATCGAGGGGCGGATGAAGGGCCCTGCCTACGTCGCAGCGGCGGTCGCGCTTTGGCGTGAGGCCCTCGATGCGGTCGAAGCAGGGCGCGAGGGGCCCTGCGAGGCCGCGCAGCAGAGGGTGCAGCTGACCTTCTCGCGGACCTTCACTGAGGGGCTGATGCACGGTGAGCGGCGTTTGGTTCGAGGGGATTCGCCCAGGCATTCGGGCATTTTTCTGGGGTACGTGGCGTGGCGACATGGCAGGGAGCTCGGCGTGCGTCCTCGTGCAGGCGCGCCTAGATTGCATTCGCTCGCTTCGCTCACTTCTTGTCGATTGGGCGCTTGGCCTGTTCCCCCAACTTGTTTGCGTCCTGGAATGGGCATTTTGATTCGCGGTGAGGGCGTCGAGAGTGGAGGGCCGCTCTTTTCGTTTTCCCAGGAGGGCGAGCTGTGGCGGCTTGGTTTTGGGAGGCCTGGCCCAGACCTGGAGCGGGTCGAGCCGGGGATGGAGGTCTATTGGAGCGGCGATCCGGGAATTGAGCGCTGGCTCTCGGGGCTGCTCTCCCAGCCGCGACGGCCAGTGTGGCCGTATCATTTGAAGGTTTCTGGTGGTGTGGGCAGGGAGCTGGAGCTGGAGCTGGTGTTTGGTAACGCGCGCCTGCGTCTCGCTTCGCAGCAAGCGTGTGAGCGGGCACGCGACGCTGGCATCGACGAAGCGATGTTGCGGGCGCGGTTTGGCGAGTTCCTGGCGAGGGGACGTCGGGTGCTGGGTGATGGAGGGGCACGCGGCTTTGTGCTGGCCGGGGTGGACCTGAGCGGGCTGGACGACGACTGTTTTTTGCCACCGAGTGAGTTGAAGCGCTTGCGCCGAGCGATGTTGGAGGCGTTGCAGCAGGCAGCGCAGGCCGCTTGGGTGGGTGACAAGGCCGAGAAGCCTGGGGCGGCGGTCTCGTCTGTGCAGGTCTTGTCTCAATGCGCAGATGGCGGGCTGGAGACAGCGGGGGCTCAGAACGCCTCGGTGGAGGAGCGCTGGGTCCTGGGCTGCACTCGGCTCTCGCAGCTCGAGCTGGCGCTCTCGTGTGGGTGGAGGGAGTTCGAGCTCGATTTTCTGACGCTGGAGGAGCTGGGCGAGGGCGTTCGACTGGCGCGCGAGGCAGGAGCGAAGCTGTTCTTGGCGTGTCAGCGGGCGCCGATGGAGCCTGAGGAGGAGCTGGGTTCGTTGCTGGCGCTGCAGCCGGATGGGCTGTTGCTGCGCACCTGGGGCAGTTTGGGGGCGCTTCGACGGCTGGGGGCGATGGGAGGGCTGGAGCTGCAGGGGGATTGGAGTTTGCAGGTGGCGAACGGGACTGCAGCGCGTTGGGCATTGTCCATGGGCTTGGAGGGCCTGACGCCAGCTTTGGAGGTGGAGCCGGAGCAGAGCGCACTTGTGCATTCGTTCGGTCTCGCGAGACCCTCGCAGCGCTGCGCAGGCGCATCGGATGCGCCCGCGACAGACGCTGACTCGTGCCTCGCTTCGCTCACTTGTTTGCATTCGTTCGCTCTCGCGAGACCCTCGCAGCGCTGCGCAGGCGCATCGGATGCGCCCGCGACAGACGCTGACTCGTGCCTCGCTTCGCTCACTTCTTGTCCATTGGGCGCTTGGCCTGTTACCCCAACTTGTTTGCCTTGGTCTCGGATGAGCGTGGTGATTGCGGGTCGGACGCCCGGATTTTTGGTCTTGTCCGAGCTCGCCTTGAGCACGGGGGTGTTGTCGAGGGGGGGCGAAGCGCGTTGGCAGCTCAGCCCAGTTCGGGGTGGCGGCAGTGTGCTCTGGAGCGCATGGACAAGGCGCCTTGCGCCTGAAGATGTGGCCAGATTTCGTATTCTAGGAGTGCGACGATTCAGGGTCCAAGCCAGCTTCGAGGAGGGAGCAGAGCTGCAGGCCTTGCTGCGCTTTCGGGAAACTGCGCTGGAGCTGTCTGCTGGGCGTTGAAAGTCTTCGCTCGCTCTCGCGAGCCCCTCGCAGCGCTGCTCGTGCGCATCGGATGCGCACTCGACAGACGCTGGTTCGTGCCTCGCTCCGCTCGCTTTGACTTGCATTCGCTCGCTCTCGCGAGCCCCTCGCAGCGCTCGCTTTCGATTGCGTCCAGGGCTGTGCTTCGCTATCGTTTTGTGGCGTGGCATTGAAGCGTTGCCGCGCCGTGACGGGCGTGGCTCGTGGTGGAGGTTGACATGCGTTGGCATCGGGCATTGGCGTTCTTTTCGTTGCTGTGGGTTGCGTCTTGCGCAGAGAGCGATTGGGCAGGGGAGCAGGCGGCAGAGCCTGCTGAGCCTGTAGAGCAGACGCTGACGAAGGCAGCGCAGAACGACGCCGCGCCGCAAGAGGTGCTGGCGCAAGCCGATGATGCTTGGTTGGCGGTGGTGGGCGAACGCATTGCCGATTCGGAGTATCGCATTCGCAGCGTCTCGAGCGGTCGCTACGAGGCGACGAACCGCGCGCAGGACCTGCGGCTTCGTTTCGATGAGGGCGGCGTCGAGGTAGCGCCTCGAACGGCCGATGAAGGGCTCGCACTTCGTATACAGGTTGCGTCCTTGCGCCGAGGGGCTGGCAAGCGCGAGCTGGCAGCGGCGAGGCTGATGGAGGGGGTGTGCCTGAGCACGGGGGCGGTGGACGCGAGCGGTCACTGTCTTCGACGCTTCGAGCTTGGCCGTCCGGGTCTTGTAGAGTGGTGGGAGAATACACCGAAGGGGGCAGAGCAGGGTTGGGACATCGAAGAGCTGGATGGCTCAGGGGAACTGGTCTTGGCGCTCTCGCTCTCTGGTGCTTCCGCCAATGTGGTCGATGAACGCAACGTCCTGTTGGACCTCGGTTCGCGGCAGTTGAGTTATGGGGGGCTGCGCGCGTTTGATGCAGCGGGCAGCGAGCTGGACACTCGGTTCGAGCTGTGCGAGGCGGGATTGTGTATTCTCACCAACGTTGACCAGGCCCGTTGGCCGGTGCGCATCGATCCCTTGCTCACTACCGAATCATGGATGGCGCAGCCCAACCAGAACAACGCGCGAATGGGCTGGAGTGTGTCCTTTGCGGGAGATCTCAACCGAGACGGCTACGGCGATGTGCTCGTTGGCGTGCCCTACTACGATGGTGGGCAGGTCGATGAGGGCGCTGCTTTCGCGTACCACGGTTCGCTGACGGGCTTGGAGAGCACCGCAGTATGGAGTGTGGAGTCGAACCAGGCCAACGCTCGGCTGGGATGGAGCGTTGCCGGCATTGGCGACGTCAATCAGGACGGTTTCTACGACGTGGCCGTGGGTGCGCCGTATTACAACGGTGGTGAGCTCGAGGAAGGGCGCGTCTATGTTTTCCACGGCTCGAACAGCGGTCTGCAGAGCACTGCTGCCTGGCAGCAGGAGTCCAACGAGCCGGGCGCTCACTTTGGGATTTCGGTCGCCGGGATTGGTGACACCAGCAAGGATGGATACTCTGATCTGGCGGTTGGAGCGCCGGGCATCAGCGGTACTTTGGGGTCTGGGGAGAATACGTACACGTACTATGGGGAGGTCTATGTTTTTCGTGGTTCCGCGACGGGCTTGTCCACGACTGGGGCGGTTTTGAGACCGCCCAAACTTGCGGAAGATGCAGGCGTCTCTTTTGGAACCTGGGTCGCTTCTGCAGGTGACGTCAACGGCGATGGGAACAGCGATTTGGCGGTGCTCGACCCTGGGGAAGGGAGGGTTCATGTGTTCCACGGCTTGGGCACCATCGCGGCGCTCCCGTCTTGGACCTCTTTGCTGTCCAACTTGGACGCGGTGGCGGGAGTGGGAGACGTCAACGGCGATAATTATGCCGATGTGATGGTGGGGAGCAGCACCGACGACTTGAGCAGAGGCGCGGTGTGGCTCTATCTGGGAAGTGCGGTGGGCTTGGGTACCTCGCCCATTTGGACGATGGCAGGTGAGACCCTGGGATCTCGCTACGGCGCCTCACTCGCTGGCGCTGGAGATGTGAACGGCGACAGCTACGCCGATGTGCTGATCGGTGCGCCTGGGTACGCCAACCTCGGCCGCGTCTACCTCTTCCAAGGGTCCAACGTCGGTTTGAGCAGCCCTGTGTCGACCCTGAGCGGCAGTCAGGCTGCGGCTCTCTTTGGGGAGAGTCTGAGCAGCGCTGGCGATGTGAACGGCGACGGTTTGTCCGACGTCATCATTGGAGCACCGTCTTACGATTCCGGCCAAAGCGACGAGGGTGCCGCTTTCGTTTACCTTGGGAAGCACAGCGGCATGGCGACGACGCACGCCTGGAACTACGAGTCCAATCAGGCCAGTGCCCAGCTTGGCTTGAGCCTGGCGCGGGCTGGGGACGTCAATGGTGATGGGATGGATGACGTGCTCGTTGGCGCGCCACTCTACGACCTTGGCGGTGCCGACTCGGGCCAGATCCTGCTTTTCTTGGGCACCACCTCGGGTCTGCAGACTGC
This sequence comes from Myxococcota bacterium, assembly GCA_034002465.1. GTDB lineage: Bacteria > Myxococcota_A > Bradymonadia > UBA4248 > JAVFAO01 > JAVFAO01. The sequence continues at coordinate 11,567 of JAVFAO010000034.1, read as the reverse complement.
AGCAGCTTGGGCCACCTCGACGATGCAAGCGGGCGCTCAGTTCGGGGCGTCGATGGCAGGCGTGGGAGACGTGAACAACGATGGCTTCGAAGACTTCGTGGTGGGCTCCCCCGGCTACGATGGTGGTCAGAGCAACGAGGGCGCTGCCTATCTCTACCTAGGCGCCTCGGTTTGGCTCGATCCCCCACCTTCCTGGAGTGTGGAGTCCGACCAGGCCGATGCGCGCCTGGGCGCTGCGGTCGCGGCTGCGGGGGACACCGATTTTGACGGTTTTGCCGATGTCCTGGTGGGTGCACCTGGCTTTGACAACGGCCAGACCGACGAGGGTCGCGCGTTTTTGTATCGGGGCTCCGCCACTGGGCTGCAAACCAGCCCCGCATGGAGCGCCGAGCCGGATGTGGCCAACGCCAGTTTTGGTGCGGCCTTGGACGGTGCGGGCGACGTCAATGGCGACCTCTACGCGGATGTGCTGATCGGTGCGCCCGGCTTCAGCCAAGGGCAGAGCAACGAGGGTTCTGCATACCTCTACTTGGGGGGACCTTTGGGCGTGGCGAGCAGCCCCGCCTGGACCTGGCAGCGTGATCAAGCGAACGCTCGGGCAGGGCAGAGTGTCGCGCGCGCTGGCGATGTGAATGGCGATGGCTTCTCAGATGTGCTGGTGGGCGCACCAGGCTTCGACAACGGACAAACCGACGAAGGCTGGGCAGGGCTCTGGCTCGGCAGCGCCACCGGGCTGCCGAGCTCACCCTCATGGAGCTTTGAGTCGAACAATGATGCTGCGGAGCTGGGCTACCGGGTGGCCGGTGCTGGCGATCTCAACAACGATGGCCTCGCCGATATCGCGCTGGGCATGCCTGGCTACCAAAGCAATCGCGGCAGGGTCAAGCTCTTGCTCGGGACGAGCAGTGGCGTGCCGCTGAGCTATCTGGACTTGGACACTTCCTCTGTGAATGCGCGCATGGGTAGCGCGCTCTGTTCTGCGGGCGACGTCAATGGCGATGGTTTCTTTGATCTTCTCGTTGGCGCGCCAGGCTACACCAACGGCCAGGCTGGCGAAGGGCGGGCCCTGCTCTTTTTGGGGAACTCCGGGGATGACACGGGGACGGCCTACTCGGTGCGGGTGCAGGCGCAGCGCCCGAGCTCGTCGGTCATCATCGCCCCTGGCGGCCGCTCATCATCTTTGACCGCCTTCGATGTCGAGGCGCTGGGTCGCTCGCCCTTCGGTCGGCAGCGGGTCAAGCTGGAGCTCGAGGTCAAGCAGTTGGGGACGCCGTTCAACGGGCTGGGCCTGCTCAGAGGGACGAGCTGGGTCGACACCATCAACAGCTCCGGTGCCTGGGTGAGCACGCCTGCACCTTCCCTCTTGCGCGGCCAAGCCTATCACTGGCGTGCGCGTTTGCTCTACCATCCCGCCGAGGGCCGCCCGCAGGCCTGGTCTCGATGGTTCTATGGGGGACTTGGTGATGCTGCGCTGGCCCACCTGAGCACCGCCAATGCAGCATGTGCTCCCAAGAATGACACCTATGCGCTGCAGGAGGACAGCTCTCTTCCTGTGGCCGCGCCGGGTGTGCTGAGCAACGACGTGGACGCCGATGGCCATCCCTTGATCGCCACACTGCACACCGATGTCGCGCATGGCGTGCTGGAGCTGCACCAAAATGGGTCCTTCGTATACACCCCAGCTCCCGACTACTTCGGCAGCGACAGCTTCGTCTATTGGGCACATGACGGGCGCGGCTCCCAGGTGACCGCCAACGTCACCCTGAACATCGCCAACGTCAACGATGGTCCCGTCATCATCAGCAGCGGCCCCACCACCGCGCTCGAGGACACGCTCTACAGCTACGACGCCAACGCCAGCGACCTCGAAGGCAACAACTTGACTTGGTCGCGTGGGCCCAACGACACCTGCGGCGGCAACGTGGTGAGCGCCACGGGTATCTATACCTTCACCCCCGCGGGCCCTGTGCCAGTGGCGAGCTGCATGGTCTCCGTCAGAGTCTGTGACAACGGAACTCCGGCCATGTGCGATGTGCAGGACACCTTGGTCACGATCACGCCGGTCAACGACGCGCCGCTCATCACCTCCTCTGCTCCGGCCACCGCCACGGAAGACGTGCTCTACAGCTACTCCGCCACGGCCACCGACCCGGAATCCGATGGACTGAGCTGGTCTGTGACCCTCAACGACAGCTGTGGAGGCAGCATCAACCCCAGCAGCGGCGTCTACACCTTCACCCCCTCCGGCCCCACGCCGCCGGCTACCTGTATCCTAGAAATTCAGGTCTGCGACGACGGGCTGCCCAACATCTGCGTCACCCAAAACCGCAGCATCAGCATCACCGCGGTCAACGATCCCCCCATCATCACCTCTTCTCCAGGGCTGAGCGCCACGGAAGACCTGCTCTACAGCTACACTGCCGCGGCCACCGATCCTGAGTCTGCGGCGCTGACCTGGTCCAAGAACCCGGCCGATACCTGCGGTGGCACCATCAACGCCAGCAGCGGCGCCTACAGCTTCACGCCCCTCGGTCCCGTTCCCCCCGCTTCCTGCGTACTCTCCATCCGCGTCTGTGACCCCTCGGCTGGCTGTGACGAGCAGACCGCCACCATCAGCATCACTGCCGTCAACGATGCGCCGAGCATCACCTCGACCCCGCCGCCGAACGGCACCGAGGCCATCCTCTACATTTATGTTGCCTCAGCGTCTGACCCCGAGTCCGGCAGCCTGAGCTGGACACGGCTGGGAAGCGACACCTGCGGTGGCACCATCAACCCCAGCACTGGCGCCTACACCTTCACCCCCACCCCCGCCCACGGCAGCTCCTGCGTCCTCGGCATCGAGGTCTGCGACGATGGTTCGCCCGTGCTCTGCGCTCAGCAAAGCGCCACCATCAACCTCGACGAGGTCAACGACCCACCCAGCATCACCTCGAGCGCGCCCTCCCCGGCCATCGAAGACGAGCTCTACACCTACGCTGCCAGCGGCACCGATCCCGAAGACGCCCCGCTCATCTGGTCCATCACCTCCAACGACAGCTGCGGGGGCAGCATCGATCCCGTCAGCGGCGTCTACACCTTCACCCCCGCCGGACCCATTCCTCCGACCGATTGCGTCGTCGGTATCCAAGCTTGCGACGGTGGAAGCCCCAATCTCTGTGACACTCAGGAGAGCAGCATCAGCGTCACCCCCGTCAATGATCAGCCCTTCTTCACCTCGACGGCACCGACCGCCGCCATCGAAGACGTGCTGCTCAACTACGACGCCAACGCCACCGATCCAGACAACGATGACCTGACTTGGTCTGTGCTTGGCGACGACACCTGCGGAGGCAGCATCAACCCTGATACGGGTGTCTATCAATACCTCCCCGTTGGCCCCACGCCGCCTCCCTCCTGCGTGATGAGCATCCGCGTCTGCGACGACGGTACTCCTCAGCTCTGCGCCGAGCAGCGCGGCACCATTACCATCAGCGAGGAGAATTCGCCGCCCAGCATCGACTCCACGCCTCCTGCGCCCGCCACGGAAGACGAGCTCTACACCTACGAAGCCGAGGGACACGATCCAGAGGCCAGCACCTTGCAATGGAGCGTCAGCAGCAGTGACACCTGCGGCGGCAGCATCGATGCCGATGGCGTCTATACCTTCACCCCGCAAGGCCCCATCCCTCCCCAGGATTGTCTACTCGCCATCACCCTCTGCGACAGCGGCGACCCACAGCTCTGCGTGGAGCAAGCCGAGACCATCGAAGTCACCGCCGTCAACGACGCGCCCGCCGCAGAGAGCGATGCGTACTCGGTCACTGAGAATACGATGTTGGTGGTCGAGCTCCCTGGAGTGTTGAGCAATGACGAAGATCCCGACACCGATCCCCTGCAGGCCGTGTTGGACAGCGAGGTCGAGTTCGGGAGCCTGACCTTGGCTGGCGACGGCAGCTTCACCTACATGCCGAACGAGAACTTCTTCGGGGTCGATACCTTTAGCTACCATGCGAATGATGGAGAATACGACTCCAACGTCGTCGAGGTGCAGATTTCCGTGGGCAATCTCAACGACGCGCCCTACTTCGTCGAGCCCACTCCAGCAGTGCGCGCCGAGCTCGAGGCCGAGGCTAGCTTGCTCTTCACCATTCAGCTCGCCGCAGAGGACGCTGACAACGACCCCCTCACCTACGACGTCTATCCTCTTCCTCCCGGTGCAGCGATCGATGCGCAGAGCGGCCTCTTCTCATGGTATCCCGGCTTCGATCAGGTCACTGTCTGGAGTGTGACCCTGATCGTCACCGACGGGATCTTCACCATCTCTCGGCCCATCACCATCCGCGTCGTCTTCACCGACGGCGATTCGGACGGTCTGCCCGATAGCTGGGAGGAGCTCAACGGACTCTCGCCGACGTCGGCAGACACTGACGCGGATGGCATCAGCGATGGGGACGAGGTGGGGGACGTGCTCGACCCCGCTGATACCGATGACGATGGCGTCCTGGACGCCCTCGACACCGATTCCGATGGTGATGGAATCCTCGATATCGACGAAGCGGGCGATGACGTGCTCGCAACCCCGCCTGTCGACACGGATGGCGACGGTATCCCTGACTATCGCGACAGCGACTCGGATTCGGACGGTGTCGACGACGGTGTCGACAACTGCCGTCTCGTGGCCAACGCCGATCAGCTCGACACCGACGGTGATGGTGAAGGCGATGCGTGCGACAATCCGGTGGTGGTCGTGGAAGAGCTCGTGGAGGAGGGTGACCTCGTGGTCGAGGGTGATGACATCAACGGCCTCGACTTCCCAGGCGGTGGTGGCGGCGGCTGCGGCTGCGCGCTGCATACGAAGACTGCTTCACCATGGCTCGGCTTGGCGATGCTCGCCTTCTTCCTGCTTCGTCGCCGTCGCCGTTCGCATACTGCATAGCTTGGGCATGTCAAAGGGCGATGTCGTTCTCGGGTCGCCCGAAGGAGCGGAAGTCGGGTAGGGTGTGTCGATGAAGGGGAGCCGATGAGGCATCATATTCCAAGCGTAGGGTCGAGTGTCCGCACAGTTTGGGCCGTTGCTCGCTCACCGTGGGTTCTTGTCGTCTTCTTGCTTGCACCGAAGGTGGCCTGGAGCTACGGCGAAGCCGCCGACGGATTCCCTTCCTGGTACGAACGCACGCTCTTGGTGCTCAGCAACGAGGCGCGCTGCGACCCGCAGAAGGCGCTCGATGGGTGCACCGTCTGTGGGGAGGCGGCTTGCTACGAGCCGGTGAAACCCATGCAATGGAACCGGGAGCTCAATCTGGCGGCGCGCTTTCATGCGGCCAATCTGAGTCGCTCGAGTTGCGGGATGATGCACGATTCGCCGTGTCGTCTGCTCTCGGAGGTGGGAAGCAGCTACCCCGATAGCTGTGATGGCAGTCCAAGCTGCGCCTGTGAGGGCGGCAGCGCGAGTTGCAGTGGAGGGCAGCGTTTCAGCGACCGCATCAGGCTCTTCTATACGGCCTCGGGATATTTGGCCGAGAACATCGCTTGGTTGGGCGAGCCTGCTTCTGTTTTTCGCGCTTGGTTGTGGGAGAACAGCGCTTCGCCGGAGTGCAGTTGGAGCATGTCCAATGGACATCGCTTCAACATTTTGAATGGTGCCTACGGTCAAATTGGGATTGGTGGTGATGGCTCGTATACGGTCCAGGATTTCTCGGGCGCTGCGCTTGGGCAGAAGCTTCCTGCGGGTACGCACACGCCCGAGTCGGGCAGCAACATCCTCTTTCGGGCCAACTACTACGACAATGCAGGGCCGCAGAAGGCCTTGGTGAACGTGGGAGGGAGCTGCTTCGAGATGTCCTTGAGCGCGGGCAGCGAGAGCAACGGAACCTGGTCCTACAACGGGAATGTCAGTGGCTGCACCCGCTACTACTTCGTGTTCACCGATGCAGGGGGCAACGATGTCAGTTTCCCCAGCACCGGTTCATTTGGCATCAACTGCGGCAACGACTGGGCAGCAGAGCGTCCACCTGCTGGTTCCGGCTGCTTCTGCGAGCCGGATTGCACGGGCAGGGTATGCGGCGACGATGGTTGCGGCGGCTCGTGTGGGAGCTGTAGCGGCGCTCAGCAGCTCTGTGTCGATGGCGCGTGCGCCTGCGCCCATGACGCCTGTGGGAGCACCTGCTGTGCTGAGGGTGAGCGCTGTGCGAACGGCGCCTGTTGTATGCCCGATTGCGCGGACCGGCAGTGCGGCGACGATGGTTGCGGCGGTTCCTGTGGCGACTGCGCGTCTCCGTTGGCTTGCTACGCTGGCGCGTGCACTTGCGCGCCTGGTCTCGAGCTGTGTGCCGAGCAGTGTGTGGAACTGCAGACCAACCCGTTGCACTGCGGCCAATGCGATTTGCCCTGTGCTGAGGAGGAGGTGTGCAGTGCTGGATTATGCGCCGTCGATTGTGGAGATGGGCTGTTGCGCTGTGAGCGCGCCTGTGTGGATGCAGCGAATGACCCCCAGAATTGCGGGGGCTGCGGCTCGAGCTGCGAAGCAGGAGCGCTGTGTGTGGAAGGGAAGTGCGTGCAGGAGAGCGTCGAGTCGAGCGAGGATCCTGAGCGCGTCGAGCCCTCGGATGCGCCTGATGCCGAGGAAGATGGGGTCTTGGAAGAGCTCCAAGCGCCGAGTTCTGACGAGCAGGCCGAGGTGATGTGTTCCTGTCGGCTGGGAAGGCCGAGCTCAGCTCCGTGGGCTTCGTTTGCCTTGCTTCTGTTTGGGCTCGTTGCCTTCGTTCGCGCTCGGGCAGCGAGCGCTCGCCAGCGCTGATTCTTGTGAGCACTGCACCTGGCGATTCGCCTTCTCGAAGGGAGGCTGACGGCGCCACGCAGATCGATACCCGGCTCAGGACACGAAGATATGGAAAGATTTATTCTTTTCGGCGTAGTCGCGGTAGGATCCTGAGACATCGAGCAGGCCGATGATTTCGGTGCCTCTTCCTGGGCTGATGTTGATGATAATCTTGTTCAGGGATTCGACGATGAAGTAGAGGCCGATGCCGGCGCCGCCGTCTTTGGCTTCGATCTGGTCGGCGCCCATGGCGAAGCAACGGTGGAGGTATTCCCGCACGGTCTCTGCGGCGAGCGAGCCGAAGCGGTCGCGCATGGCGATGACGAGCTGTCGTCCATCGCAGGCGTAGGTGAAGTAGCAGAACTCGGCGGGTGAGAGGTCGACGGCTTCGGTACGTTGTCGCTGTGCGTAGATTCGGCTGCCATCTGCCCGGACAGGGGCATTGTAGACGGCGTTCATGATGAGCTCGTCGGCGACGCCCTGTGCGACGGCGAGCAGGCGCCGGTTGATGTCGAGTCCTGTGGCGTAGTTGGAGAGGGCATCGAGGAGGTGAACCTTGTCTCGGCTGCTGCGGACTTCGTAGGTGATGGGTTGGACGCCGTAGCAGAGGTATTTTTCGATGCCGAAGATGTCGTTTCGGACGATCTTACCCACGGTGATGATGAGCTCGTCGAGGTCGAGGGGGTGGCTCTTGGCGACGAGGTTACTCATGAACTGTAGTCTGAAGAGGGACTGCAACTCAGACTTTTGTCGTTTGTCGGCGAGGAGCAGCACCCTGGTTTTGCCATTGACCCAGTGGCTTGCGGGTTTTGCTGCGCATTCGGTGAGAAAGGAATCGTATTCGGCAAGCGCTCTGGGATCCGCCGCATGCGGCGGGTCGTAGTCGGCGACGACGAGGTCTGCTCCGGCCTGTTGGACGAGGTTTCGGGCTTCCGTAATGTCCCCGGCAACCCTTACGCTACAACCTGTTGCGGCGAGGGCTTTGGCGAGCAAGCGTTGATCACGGCGCTCAGGGGCAAGCAGGAGGATGGAAGGGATGCTCGACATAATGGCCTCTATCTGTATTCCGGATGGACCTGGATTTCTTCGATGGAGGGGACCACGAAGGAGCTTGCTCGGCTCGAGGGTTGGAGGCTTTCTTTGCGGCTGACCACAGAGAAGGTCCCTAGCTCGAGGCTGAGTTCGCTTGGGGCGAGCAACTCGGGTTGGAGGGAGGTCCTCTTTCGATTGCAGACCGTGCGGTAGTCACGCACGGCGCTGTCGTTGTATGAGGACGCGGAGGAGATGATTTTGGCGCCCGAGACGGTGATGGAGCGAGCGCCTTGTTTGACGCTGGAGGCGAGCTCGCCTTGTATTCGGGAGCTCGCGATGGCGATGATGGGCAGCGGGACGCTACGGGTGCTCTCGATGCTCTGTAGTCCGCTCTCGTAGCCTTCGAAGACCAGCGTGGCGTCTGCGTTGCCGAGCTCCACGGCGTTGATGGCGGCTCTCACGTCTTTGGCCTCATCGACGGATGCGAAGAACTCGGCGGCGCTGAGCTCTCCGCCGAGGATTTCGTTGCTGACGAAGCGTTCGGCGTAGCCGCCCGCGTCAGGGAGGACGAGGCGGTATCCGCGCAGCTCGTGCAGGGCGTTGAAGCGTCCTCGTTTGGTGACGAGCTTCATGGCTCGGCTGCTTTTCCCAGAGGCGCTGAGGGAAGCGACGGCTTGTAGCTTGCTGCCTTTGGCGCTGTGGTATTCGCCGTCGATGATGACCAAATCGAGGGCGCCTTTGCGCAGCGCGCTTTCGAAGTCGCTGCTTCGTGCGTAGGCCTGACCGGTCCAGCTCATGCCCGTGTCGTCGCTGAGTTTTTCGGCCACCTTGCTGACGAAGTCATTTCGGGCGACGCCATCTGCGAAGTCGAGGCTGGGTGTGAAGAGCCCCACCACGTAGTCATCTTGAGCTTCGGCGTTGGTGCTGAGCAGCACGGTGGTCAAGAGGAGGGCGAGCATGCTTGCGCGACTCGGGGTCATGCGGAAAGGACTGCTATTTTTCCTTTGTTGTCGAGCAGTTCCCACGAGATTCCGCGCTGGCTGGATGAGGCGTTCAAGGCGCATTGGATGCCTCCGTACCAAAGACGCGATGTTTGATTTCGATGAGCTTCTCGACCTCGGCTTTCTTGGCTCCACCGAGCGCGACGTATTGGCTGAAGAAGCGCAGCGCTTCTTCTCTTTGGTTGGCGACATCGTCAAGGTACATGGCGTAGTTGAAGACGGCCTCAGGGATTTTTTGGGCGGCGAATTTTTCGAAGACCTTTGCCGCCTTCGTTTGTTGGCCCAAGAGGTATCGCGCGACAGCGAGGTTGAACTCGATGGAGCTGCTCGATTTGAGCTTCGCGGCTTTCTCGAGGGTACTCAAGGCGGAGTCGACCTTGTCCTCTCGGATCGCGGCGAGTGCCAGGTTCTCGAGCACGGCTTGCAGCAGGAGGGCGACGTCTCCCTTGGCGGAAAGGCCCGAGAGCAGGTCTGCGGCGCCATCGTATTTTCCGTTTTTGTAGTAGGCGTAGGCGAGCTCGAGGTCGAGCACCAGTTTGCCGCTGGAGATGACCAATCGTCGCTCTTTGGCGGAGAGTGCCTGGAACAAGGTGCGGGTATTTTCCAGATGTTTCTCTGCTCGTGCGAGCTTCCGGTTGCGCAGTGTGGCAATGCCGAGACCGTATTCCAACCGACATCGATCAACAGAGGAGAGCGTGTTGGCGTTGAGAGTTGCTTTGTCGAAGAGCTTCTCCGCGTTTTTCCAGTCGGATTGGCTTGCCTTTTCGATGCCGGCCTCGAGGGCGATGATGGCTTCGGTGTTTGGGGCGCTGATACCTGCTTCGATGGCCCTGCTGAGCGCGTCCTCTGCGTCACTGTATTGTCCGAGGTTGGCGAGGGCGACGGCGAGGTCGTGCCAGCCGTCTGCGTCGAGCTGCTCCGCGTCTCTGAGGGCGTTGAGGAGCTTGGTGGCGTTCTTGGACTGTCCTTCGGCGATGAGGAGCTTGGCTTCGAGTCTCTTGAGCTGTGGGGACTCGGGATCGAGGACCTGTGCTTGTTGGACGTGTTGTCTGGCACTCTCGAGGTCACGCTCGGCCAGGTCGAGAACGGCGAGGTTGAGCTGTGCGGCGAGGGGGTGGATGTCGAGCTCGGTGACTTGATTGAGGGTGGCTCGCGCAGCGCTTTTGTCTCCGTTCTTGAGCTCAGCCTGTGCGCGGTGGAGCAGGGCCGCGGACAGGCCGTGCCATGCGCTCATGCCCATGGGGTCGATGCGAGTGGCCTCCTCGAACTGGGCGACAGCATCACTGGGCCGTCCTGCGAGGATCAGGTCTTGTCCGAGCAGAAGTCGGGCTTCGAGTTGCTCGCCGTCGAGCTGTACGAGGCGCTGATGGGCGTCGACGGCAGCCTCGAAGTCGTTCATTTGTCGGTAGAGCACACCTGCCATGGCGAGCACGTCGGGGTGCAGCTCTGGCTTGCTTTGGAGCTGTTGTAGGAGGTTCTTTGCATCCAGCTCTTGGCCCCTTGCGAGCGCAATCTGTGCGAGTTTGAGGTAGGCATAGAGGTAACTCGGTTTGAGCTCGAGGAGCTGCTCGAAGGCGAGCTCTGCCTCATCGAGTCGGCGAAGCTCGAGCAAGCAGTCGGCGCGAAAGTAGGCGGCGCCAAAGTGCTGCGGGTTCTTCTCGAGTATTCGATCAAACTCTGAGAGAGCTTTGTCATAGTCTTCGCTCAGGTAGTAGACCGAAGCAAGATCATATCTGACATCCGTGCGCTCGGGGGCCTGTTGCAGGGCTGTCGAATATGCCGCAGCAGCTCCAGCGCTGTCTCCAGCGCCGAAGCGGGCGTGTCCGAGGTTGATGTGTGCGACCAAGTCCTTGGGCTGAAGCAGGAGAAGCGACTCGAGCACGGTCTGAGCAGCGCTCCACTCGCTGAGCTGCAGATGTATGCTGCTGAGCGCGCGAAATCCCTGTGGGTCAGTAGGCAGAAGCTGTACGTATCGCTCGAAGAGCGGTTTTGCCTCTGGCCAATTTTCTTTATCAATGAGATACTTGCCGAGAATGAAGAACGCCTCCGGCAAATCGTCACGCGCGTCGGTGACGCGTCGTAAGTATTCTGCTGCCTCGTCTTCACGTCCGAGCTGGTAGAGGTTGATGCCGAGGTAGTGCATCAGCTCGGTGTTGTCTGGGGAGCGACTGAGCACGCCTTTGAGCAGCTCAATGGCTTCATCGGAGCGTTTCAGGGCGTAGAGCACATAGCCGAGCCGGGCAGCAGCGGGGGCGAAGCCAGGGTCTTTGGAGAGGGCCAAGCGGTACTGCTTGGCGGCATCTTCCAACAAGTCGTCATCATTCTTGTCTGCGGCTCGTTTCTCGAAGGCGACACCTCGCTCGTAAATTTCCTGGGCCTCGCTGGCCGTATAGCCGGATTGCGCGCGGCTCTGCGGCAGCTCACTGAGCAGTGCCAAGACGCAGGCGAGGACCAGTCCCGCTCTTCGTAGGAGGGCTGAGCGCAGCGCAATGTGGGCCACGTTTGCTCGAGAATGTTGCTGCATGCACGCTCCCGCTAGTCGCGAATCTTGGCGACGACGATGGTGACGTCGTCCTCTTGTGGTGCCGATGCTGAGAACTCCCCAAGGTCTGCCAAGATCCTCGCCAGGATATCGTCGGGCTCGAGGGCTGCTAAGCTCACGAGCAGGCGGCGCAGGCGCCGCTCGCCGTACTCATGGCCTTCGTAGTTTCGGAACTCGGTGAGCCCATCGGTGT
>JAVFAO010000033.1:0-30209 GCA_034002465.1 Myxococcota bacterium | reverse complement strand
CGGTTTCGACCTCGATGAGGAGTGGACCAACGTCGACCTCGAGCTCGGGCTCAGCATCTGGGATCAGCTTGGTCTGGTCTTCCTCATCGGCTATGGAAGCGGGGAGAGCAAGGTGGTCTCGCTCGCACCCATGGCGTCGACCGGACCGGGGGCGCTGCAGGTCAGCGAGCGGGCGCTGCGCCTCGGTTTCGAGCCACGCTATCGTCTGTTGGTGAGCATCTTTGGCCCTGCCTACATCGACTTCGTGGTCGGGCTGCAGGCGATGATCCGCAGCTACTCGGCCAACGGTCCAGCGCTTTACTCGACCTCCGAGAGCTGCCGTCCCGACGAACAGGGCTGCCTGCTCAGCGTCCACACCGCTCCAGAGCTCGACAACGATTATGCCTATGGGCTCAGCGTCGGCGTGGATCTGCGCAGCGGTCCGATACTGGTCGGCTATCGCTTCATTCCCGAGGCCGTCTCCGATGGCATGACAGACATGCACACCATCTCGATTGGGCTGAGCTTTTTCTGAACCGGGATCCGTTTCGTGGGGTGCTGCCCCACACCCCGCCAAAGGGCTAGCCCTTTGGAATCCCTGTTCTTTTTTTGATGAATAGGCGGCCTCGAGTCAGCAGAGAGGACAAGCGTGACCAGCTTAGCTTTGGTCAGTGTGGCGCTGGCAGCCTTGGGCCACCTCAGCCTGCCCGCCAGCATCGAAGCGCGCGACCTGGTCGTGGCGCAAGCGATTGAAGACAACCGCCCCTTCGCGCAGTCGGGCGTCGTCCTACCGTATTCCATCGACAACCTATGGCGAGGATTCACCGGTGGCAACTGCCGACACCAAGCCCTGGACTTTGGTGGTATTGGTCCCGAGGGCGGCATTGGCACGCCCATCGTCTCGATGGCGCGCTCAGAGATCGTGATGCTCGGCCTGGCAGAGCTCGAGCCGGGCAAGTTTGGCAAGCCTGACAAGCGCAAGGGCAAGACCAAGCGTGGCAAGCGCAGCTACTCACGGGTTCTGGAGGTCGAGGGCTACGGCAAGGTCTATCCCTTTTCGCGCAGCAAGGGGAGCTGGGGCAGCGGCACGACCATCATCGCCCGCGCTTTGGACGGCGAGCTTGCGGGGTACACGCTGCGCTACATGCACCTGGCGGCGGTGCACCCGTCGTTGAAGGTGGGCGACATCGTGGAGGCGGGCCAGGAGATTGCGTTGCTCGGCGGCACGGGCTCGCAGAACGCGGGCCCACACCTGCACCTGGACATCGAGGATCCGCAGGGTCGGCGCGTCGATCCGGCGTGGGTGCTGGGCTTGGTCGAGGAGCCAGCGACCTGCAAGCCGCTGCCGAAGAAGAAGCCGAAGAAGAAGAAGAAAAAGAAGCGCAAGTAGGGGCACGGCATGCCGTGCCCACCCCCCGACACCCCATGTTCCATTGGCCTCGCGCACGACCGAATCGACGATGCACCCGATGATCGCTCGGCCATGGGGGGAGGGGGGATGCGACCTCGGCTATCAGAAGCGCAAATCCAGCATCCCGTGACGACGAGGACACGACGACCGGCGCTGGAAGTCGCAGATCAGAACGTGGGGCCGGCTTCCAGCCGGCCGACCGCGGCCTTTGGAAGGGCTGGTCGTGCGCATCGTGCGCTACACTGGGGTCAGGACTCGCACAAGGTGTATGCAGAATCCATGGAGGGCGCACACTCAGGTGCGCCCCTACAAGTCAATATTGCGCATTCCTGTCAGATTCTTAGATGTGATGCGCATCACGTGCTTCGAACGCATTCGGACCCCAGGCTGCGGGCAACCCGCGTCGAATAGGGGCGAAAGATTTTTCGCCCCTACACACCGACGCCCACCAACACCCTGTGCTCATCTACGATGCATGGGATAGGGGCAAAAAATCTTTCGCCCCTCCTTTCACACCGCTCACCTCACCCGGTACGGGCGCGATTCATCGCGCCGGCTCGCATCCGCGCCAGGTGGAGGCGGAGCAACTCCGCGGAATACTCCAACAACCACGGGTCCCCTCTCCATCGATGGAGAGGGGGTTGGGGGATGAGGTCTCCCGCGCACACCCGAATACAAGCAGCCCACCTGCACCCCATTGTTCGCACGACCCCGCGCTGCGCGCGGGGAAAGGACCAAAGCACCAAAGCACCAAAGGCGCGCGCACTAGCGGACACAGCGCACTGGACCGTCGTAGCCGACGTAACCGTCGTAGCCGACGTAACCGCCGTAGACGTAGCCGCCGCTGAAATCGACGCTCCAGGCGTAGCCGTCGTCGTCATCGAAGAGCGAAGACGACCAGTACCAAGCACAGTCCCCTCCCAGCTCGCTTGCCCAATAGCACTTTCCACGCTTGGCATCACAGGCGACGCAAGCATCAGTTCGGCACTGGGAGTAGCTCAGGCAAGTGCTCGTCACCCCACAGCTCCCCCCTGCTTCGGTCTCGGAGCATCCCCGGATCAAAGAGCGCAGCTCGCTGATGTCGGGGAGCCGCCAGCCCGTGCCCAGGCCCCTGCAGTGCTTCTTACCATCCTCCCATGTCATCGTCCCGCCCGTGGGCTCGACCTGCCACTCCAGCCCAGAGCTTGCATCCGTCCAGGTCTCGAAGCCCCGCTTGGTCGAGATTGTCGACACGTTGGCGCCAGTGCCGCCGCTCACCGCATCGCCGCTGCCGCTGCAGGCGCTCGTCAGCTTCTCCGAGTCGCACAGATAAGCCAGCGCCAGCGACGGAAACAGCCGCCGAGCAGCCGTCGAGAGCTCGTCTCCCTCGTCCTCCATGATCGTCTCGTAGATGGTGCCGCCATCGTCGTTCAACACCGTCAGCGTCAGCTCCACCCGCCCCTTCTGCTGACGCGCCCGCAGCTCGAAGACCCGCTGCGCCATCAGCCGCTTCGTCGCGCGAAGCTGGCAGGCGCGCTCCTCGTCCAGGCTCACCCCCATCTCCGCGCGGCACTGCGCCATCACCACCATCCGCTCTTGGTCCGCCACGAAGACGTAGTCAGCGTGCTTCAGCATCGCCGAGCGAAAGGAGTTGGCCTCCGCCTCCAGCGCCTTCTGCTCTTGCTCACTGCCACCAAAGAGCAGAAAGACGTTCTCGCCCTCTGCCAAGGCCAAACTCGGCAACAAGCACAGCGCTGACACCACTAAGCCCCACGACCAAGCCGTATTGCGCATCCTGCACCTCCTCGCCTGCTCACGTTGGCATTGTGGTCTTGGCTGACGCGCAGTTCAAGGCTTTCTGGCGCCAGCCCTGCAGATGCAATCGAAAGCGAGCGAAGGGTGCTCCATCCTCGCGAGTCATCGAGCGAGCTCGGTACCCGAGAACGAGCGAATGCTATGGATCGGCATCAACGCAGGCCGTGGCCCGAGGGCGTTGAAGCGCAGCCCACTCTCGAAAAGCTCATCCACCTGTCTCGTCGTCGCTCGCCCACCAGCCTGTGACATCGAGCGGCACAGCATCAAAGGGGGGAATGCGCGCCTCGGTCTCAGCGCTCCAAGTGCCGAGCAGCACCCAGCGCTCGCCCTCGCGCACGAAGGCGTCGAGGAAACGCTCGAGCGGCTCGACGAGCCACAAAAACCCCAGACCGTGCCGGAGGTAGACCGGCATCTTGCGCAGGCGATCGAAGCTGCGCGTCGACGGCGAAGCAATTTCACACACCCAGTCCGGCACCAGGGAAACGAAGGCGCCGCTCGGCCGCTCGGGCATCCGCTCACGTCGCCAAGCCGCCACATCGGGCACAAGGACCTCGTCACCAAGATGAAGCTCCGGCTCGGCGACGATCCACCAGCCACCGGGGCCGCCGCGTCCACGACGAAATGGAGCGCCGAGGTCGATGGTGAGGTCCGAGCTGGTGAGCGCGTGCGGCATCGCTGGTCTGGGGCTGGTGTACAGCTCACCGCCAATGAGCTCGGCGACGAGATGTTTGGGCGCGTCGAGAACGTCTTGATAGGTCGCAGGGCTGGCGGTGCGACGCGCGCTGTGCTCCATGGTGGTCTCCTGGATGCTCTGGCCGTAGCTCGCAAAGCAGACCCGCAGGTCTGCCTGGACGCAGTCTAGCCTACGAAGTGAACGCGGCGGGTGCAAGAGCCAAAGCGGAGGCGCCTTTGGGCTTGGTGGGTTGCGACAACTGCGCGAGGGCTACTGCTCGCGCCCGGCGCCCTTCCCCTACAGCGTCGCCCTCGTCGGCAAACAGCAGGTCGCGCGCTACGCCAAGCGCCTGGAGCGAGACCGGGGCTACCTGATCATCTTCGACAACCGCGTGGGCTCGCCCTGGGAAGAGCGCGGTCGCTTCGAGCAGCACCAGCATGATGGCGTGGAAATCACGGTGCTCTGGGCGTGAGGGTTTGACGCGTGGCTGTCGTTGCCTCCGGGTTGCCTCCGTTCGCCCCTACGGCTGCGATTCCCATCGATACTGCGCATGCCCTTCAACCGCTGCCCTGAGCTTGCTGCGCTTGCAGGGCGAACGGCCGTTCGCCCCTACGGCTGCGATTCCCATCGATATTGCGCATGCCCTTCAACCGCTTCCAGGTGATGCCCAGCAGGCCCGTTAGAGCTGGTACACCCCCTCACAGAGCGCTGCCATCGACGCCCCAGCTCCAGGCCGAAGCAGCACCCCGTGAAAGCGAAGTCCACGCGCCCTCGCCTGCTCGAAGCAGGCGAGGTCTTCTGCCTCGAGCCCGCACCACTCTCCATCGCTGAGGAAGACCACGTCACTCCTGCGCCGAGCGCCGCCCTGCGGCACGGGGCGCGGCAAAGACGAGCCCACCAGCTCACCGCGGTAGCGACCAAAGTCGTCGGGCCACTCGGCCAGGTACTTGAGCACCCCTCGCTCATCGTTGCCCGTGCCAAAGTCCAGGTCCAAAAACGAGCTCCACGCCGCTGACTTCAAACCGCTCGCCTTTCGGCGGTGCTGCACATCAAAACGCAGCAGCTCATAGCGCCCCGAGTAGAGCAGCGCCGAACACTGTCGGCGCCGCTCCAGGCCCCAACCCATCAGCGCGTGCATCAGCGCGCGTCCCAGGCGCCCCGCTTCGCCCTGCATCGACGACGAGCAGTCCAAAACCACGATCAGCCGCGCTGCCGCCGCCACCTGCTCGCAGCCCGACGCGCCACCCAGGGCACGGCTGTCTGCATAGCTCAGGAGCGCACCCTCGGCCCAGCGCGCGCTCCACAAGCGCCGTCCAGCCTCGCTCAATCGCAGCCCAGCCTCGCTCGCCAGCATCCTCGACAGCTCGGCGCTGCGCCCAATACCCACCGCAGCCACGCCCTGCTCCAGCTCGTCCGACTTGGAACCCTCCCCGACGCCACCTCCACAAGCTTGGCGCCCCTCACCGCAACGCTGCAGCGCCAACAGCAACGCCTCGAGCCGCCTCAAGAGCCTGCGCCCGCTCCCGCTGCGCACGCCCGGTCGTGGCTTCACAGGCGCTGACACAGGCGGCCGCGGCGGTTGAAGCTTGACGGCAGGTCCGCGCTGCGACAGCGCGCCAGGTCTGGGTCGTTGTTCGGCCAGCGCATGCGTGGCGTGGACCTCAGGATGCTGCGCGTCGCCTCGCTCTGGCCCGCACTCACCGCTTGACCCTGCGCCCAGCGCACGCTCGAGGGTCAGCGGACAAGTCTGCGCTGAATCTGATGGAAACAGCTTCAGAACACAGCGTAAACTGCAATCCCGCCTACTGGAAGTTGAGGGAACAGGCCGAGTGCCCAATCGACAAGAGTTCGTCTGCGCTTCAGCGCGAGCGGCGAGCGCTCGGAAATGGGGGCGCATCAACAGCCAGAGACGAGGCTGCTTGCAGGCTGCCGAGACAAACTGCGAGAGCGCCGCCAGCAACGCTGGGCGCTGCTCCATCGCCGCGGCCAGTCCACTCTCCTCGAGCGCAGCCTCGAAGGCCTGACGCTGCTCGCCTGCGCGCACAGCAATGCTTCGTAGGCTCAACGAAGCTGCTTGGCGACTGCTGCTTGCTCGCGGGCTCATCGATCCTCCTTCGCTTGGCAGTCGTTCGCTCGTGGGCACCGACCTCGCGCCAGCGACAAATCCTTCGAATTGGCGCGAGGATGCGTGCCCATCGCTCACTTTCGATTGCATCTCCCTCATCTGACCTTTCTTTGCGCCTCTGCGCCTTTGCGTGAGATTTCAAGGCCAGCGTCAACAGAAAGCCCCGCTCTCGGCATATGCGCCTCTCCCTACGATGACTCTTTTGATTCATGAACTGACATGTGATGCGCATCACATGATGTTGTGGGGTTCTTTTGTGGGGCGCTGCCCCACACCCCGCCAAAGGGCGAGCCCTTCGGAATCCCTTTTTTTTGGGGTGTTTTGGAATACGGACGACGAAGCTTAGCCGCTGCGAGAGAGCCGACACAGCGACTGCAGCGATATCGCCGGCTCATCATCCGGCGAAAACGGCCGCCTCGAGTCCTCGGTGCCCACCTGCTCCTTGCTGGACGCACTGACGAAGGGAGCCAGCGTCTGCCCTTTCACACCCCGACGTGGCGCAGAAAACGACCCCACCACCATTGGATGCACCTTCGGCTTGTCAACCAACCGCGGCGCAGCGCGAAGCGCCCCGAAGAGCCGATCGAAGGCCCTCTCCCTCGCCCGGTAGCCAGCGCACAGCCCATCGTCCGCCTGCAGCACCGGGTTGTGCCGCTGCGCCCGCAGCTTCTCCCACCCCTCCCTGAACGCTTGGCGCTCTGCTTCGAGCTCCATCACCAACGTCGTCTGCACCTCATCCCGTCCCCCAGCCGCGAACCGCTCGACCCGCTCTCGCAGCGTCACCGACGGATACGGCAACAGCGCCCGCAACGAGAAGCGTCGCAGCCGGTGCAGCGTCTCCTCCCGACCTGCCAGGCAATACGGCAACACCAGGGTATCCTCCAACTCGACCTGCTCGCGCCCCTCGAAATAGGCCACGAATTGCAGGATCGACCTGGCCTTGCGCCAGCGGCGGTCGCTCACCTCCAGCCCGCTGCGTCGACAGTACGCGCGCAGCGTCTGCAGCCACTGCAGACACGCCTCGGACAAGCGCACCTGACCCAGGCGCTGGCCAATGGCCTCGAGCTCTGCAGGGCTGAGGTGCTCTATCTCGGACGGCGTCTGTTCTTCCAGCTCGAGCAGCGCGCGAAAGGCCTGTTCCGACACTGGTCGCACGAAGACCCGCAAGAGGAAGCGGTCGTAGAGCGCGGCCAGCGTCTCGAGCTCGGGCAGCTCGTTGCTCGCCCCGACCACAGCGAGCAGCGGCAAGTGGAGGCGAACGCCGCCGTTGTCGAAGACGCGCTCGTTGAGGGCGCTCAACAGGGCGTTGAGGATGGCGCTGTTGGCCTTGAAGAGCTCGTCCAGAAAGACCAGCTCGGCCGTGGGGAGGTAGCCCTCGACCAGCCGCTCGTAGCGATCCTGCTCGAGGGCGCGCAAGGAGAGTGGCCCGAAGACTTCTTCAGGCACGGTGAACTGGGTCAGCAGCCGCTCGAAGTAGCGCTGCCCACCGAAGGCCGCCAGCAGGCGCCTGGCCAGCATGCTCTTCGCAGTGCCCGGCGGCCCGAGCAGGAGCAGGTGCTCACCCGTGAGCACCGCGGCGACGCCGAGGAAGAGCGGCAGCTCGCGCTCGAGCAAGCCCTGCCCTGCCCCGGCGAGCACTCGCCGCAGTTTTTTGTTGATTGGGCACTCGCCCTGCTCCCTCAGCTTCTGGTGAAGAGGCTCGGGCTGGGCGACGGCTTGGGCTGGGTTCATCGTCGGCTCCTGTTCGAAGGCTCTTCTCTCGCCTGGGGCTGCACGAGCGGGAGGGGCTCAGGCATCCTCTCTCAAAGGACACCTCGTCAGGCGCGCGCCCGTGACGGGTGGCGTCGAATTTGGCTCGGACTAACAAGCTCGCTGGTGCAAACCAGTGAGCGAAGCGAGGCACGAGTCAGCGTCTGTCGCGGGCGCATCCGATGCGCCTGAGCAGCGCTGCGAGGGTCTCGCGAGAGCGAACGAATGCGAGAGCTCATGGCGCGGCGTGGACCTACGCGTTGGGGGCGCGGCAGAGCCAATGCACAAGGGCCTCCTGAGCAGCGCGCTGCACGAGCTCTCGTGCGCTCTCTGGGGGTGCGACCCCATGCCCAAGCACGTAGACCTGCTCTGGCTCGTCGCGGAACTGGTTGAGCACCACCGGCGAGTGGGTGGTCAGCACAATGGTGAGCCCGCGTTCGTCGGCCTGCTGCCGCATGGCGGCGAGCAACGACCGGATGGCATGCGGGTGAAGGTGGTTTTCGAATTCGTCGAAGGCCACGAGTGACCCCGGCCGCGCGCCCGCCACCGCAGTGAGATGGAGTAGCCCCGTCAGCAGCCCATCGGCCGCCCGGTTGGGGAGCAGCCCCTCGGCCGGGTCTGTGGCGCCGGGACGGAAGAGGTAGGGCAGCCCACGGTCGAACTCGAGGTCGCCGATGATGCCAGGGAACGCCTGGCGGGCCTCGCTCAGTACCCAGTCGAACTGGCCGCGGTAGCGCAGCGGAGCGCCCTTCCAGTTGGCGAGCACCGACCAGAGGTTGCGGCCCGTGCCGTGTAGGTACGAGTCAGTTGCGCCGACCGACTTCACGTCCTTCACCTGGTTGAGCCAGTAGGTCTCATAGGTCCTGAGCCCCTCGAGCGCGTCCACGAGGGGCTTCATCCATGGCTCGGTGCCCCGATCCCACAGGAGCTTCGCACAGCACCGCTGCTCGTCGAGCGCCTGGCGTTCGCTGCCGAGGTACCATCCGTCATCGAACATCGCGGCGCGCAGCACGACCTCATCGCCGCGTAGCAGCTCCTCGCCGTAGGTCCCCTTGACGCCCTGCGCCGACATCGGAAAGCGGAGCTTCCAGACGAGGTTCTCGACCGTCACGCGTAACTCCACCACTGCGTTTGGCTCGCTCCCCCAGCGGCGGAAGGCCACGCCGTCCACGACGCTGAACGCCGACTCTTGGCCCCAAAGAAAGAGAGCGCGCAGAAACTTGAAGGCGTCGAGCGTCGTGGACTTCCCAACGCCGTTCGCGCCCGACAGCACGCAGACCCCCTCAGGTGACCAATCGAGACGCTCGAGGATGCGGAAATCGCGGACGCGAATGGTGAACGTTGACATCAGTGGTCCTTGAGAAAGGTCTCGTCGAAGCGTTGGAATTCACAGTGCGCGATGGGCACGCATCCTCTCGACATTCCCGCGTCCCGTTGCGCACGCTCGACGATAGACCGCAGGCTCTGTTCCAGCAAGAGCTGGTGCCGGTGTTTCAACGACAGTGACGGAAGCTGTCCGCATCAACGCCCCACGGTGGGCGCTGGGTTCGGCGTCCGCGCGATGAGCCACCAGCAACGGTCATCGTGCAAGCGCTCGGGACCGCCCATGGAGCCACCAGGGCTTGCCCCGCAAGGCGGGGAAAGGCTGGAGCGCCGGAGGGGCGCTCCAGACAGGGGTCCGATCCCTGGCCACGGCATGCCGTGAGCATTCCTTACGATCACGCCAAGCCTCGGGGCTTGCGCCAACGATGACGTCAGTACCGAAAGCGGCGGTGGCACCGAACCTAGGCGTTGGTGCGACTGCCCCGTTGAGCTGAGGAGAGCAACATGTATCAACCCAAGCGTGAATCTCCTGAGGAAGTGAATGCTCGCTTCGCTGCTGATGTAGAGCGTCTCGCCGCGCTCATCCGCGATGTCGAAGCAAAGCGGCTTCCCGGATTGCTGAGCTCGGTCAGAAAGCTCTGGTTTCGAGACGCAGTCGACGCGCTCTTGCATGAACTCGAAGGTTGGTCGACTGAGGGGTCCGCGTCTGACGGGGTCCCCCCCGCGCTGTGCGAGGTGGAGCCGAAGGGAGACGAGCTGAGCGCCAGTGTCGACACCCTTGCCGACGAACTTGGAAACATAGCCGAGCAAGCGCGAAGCTACGGGTCAGGCTGCACGAGCGACGCTCTGTGGTGGGCTGAAGAGTTCGGATGGACCTTCCTGGAGAGGGTCGCTGCCATGCGCAAGTTTTTGCTGCCTTGGCCCCTGCGCGCAACCCCAAAAGAGTTGCTGGCCGAAAAGCGGGTCGAGGAAGCCATCGAAGGCGCGAAGCTGCCTCACGACTGGCCGGAGGTGGCAGAGCCCAGCTTCGTCCTCACCGCCGGGATCGTTCACCAGAACGATCGCCCCTTCCTGGTGCTCTGGGCAGGAGAACAAGAGATTTCCCGTCGGCCCACATGGTACGAAAACGGCGCGCATATCATCACCGCCTGCGCCGATCTGCGCAGCGCATACCGTGGACGCGTCCGGCAAGCGAAAATCGCAGAAGGCACGGACGTGCTGATGGTGCTCGACGACTATCGAGGATACGCGAAGATCAAGGCTGCGTTCCGACCGTTGCGCCGAGACTTTCAGCGTGCCTGCGAACGCGCGAAGGCCGCGCGCAAAGTGGCCGGAGGAGAGGCTGAGCCGCTCTCGGAGTAGCAGTTCGACGTCGAAAGAGTGGCTGAGGACTTCAAACGACAGGTGGAGTCGTTTGACGACCGCCTGGCGAGACGATACTATTCCGAAGGCTGACAATGCCGCGACCGTCCGACACCGAACACCTGATTTTTCCTCGCCGAGAGCCATGACCTGAGTTGCCCTGGAATGCAGTAGCCGTCATTCCGACACCGAGTACGTAAGCTTCTTCCAGCTCTACAGTCCGCGGCGCGAAGGACCGATGAAACGAGGTAGCTCCAACCATGGCCATGCCAAGCCCTCCAAACGGTGAGAGTTCGAGCATGGACTCGAGCGACATCGCCTGCGTCGACCTGTTCTGTGGCGCGGGCGGGCTGACCCATGGGCTCATCTCCGCTGGGGTGCCGGTCGTTGCCGGAGTCGACCTCGACGAGGCTTGTCGTCATCCCTATGAATCGAACAACTCCGGCGCACGCTTTCACAAGAGAGACGTGGCCAAACTGGAAGCCTCGGAAGTCGAGTCGTGGTTCGGCCACGCATCGATCCGCGTGCTCGCAGGCTGTGCTCCATGTCAGCCGTTCTCGAGCTACGCGCAGCGCTACGAGACACACGGCACGGAGCGCTGGGGCCTCCTGAACCACTTCGCGCGTCTGGTTGAGCAGCTCGAACCCGGCATCGTGACGATGGAGAACGTTCCCACCGTCACCAAGCACGAGGTCTTCGCAAACTTCGTCGCCACGCTGAAAAGGCGAGGCTACGAGGTGTGGTACGGCGTCGTAGACAGTGCGGACTACGGTCTGCCGCAGCGCCGTCGACGAACCGTCCTTCTCGCTTCACGCAGCGGCTCCATCGGACTGCGAGAGCCTGATTCGTCGCCTCCGAAGACCGTGCGAGACGTGCTCGATGGGCTTCCACCGATCGGTCACGGGGCTAGCCACGAGGCCGACCCGCTCCACTCCACCTCCAGTCTTTCGCCGCTCAATTTGAAGCGCATCAAGGTGTCTCGACCAGGTGGCTCCTGGCGCGACTGGCCAGAGCAGCTCGTCGCCGAGTGCCACCGGCGTGACACGGGACGGAGCTACCCCGGGGTCTACGGCCGAATGGTCTGGGACGAGCCCGCGCCGACACTGACGACTCAGTTCTACGGATTCGGGAGCGGCAGGTTTGGCCACCCGGAGCAAGACCGCGCCCTGTCGTTACGTGAGGGCGCCATCCTTCAGGGTTTCCCGGAGACCTACTCGTTCGTGCCCGAGGGCGAACCAGTTCAGTTCAAGGTTCTCGGAAGACTCATTGGGAACGCAGTGCCCGTCGAACTCGGGCGCGTGATCGGTGAGAGTATTTTGACCCATCTCAGCCAATCACATCGGGGGCGGAATGCTCGTCTCGACGGAGAGAGTAGCACCTTGCCTGCCTGAGACCAGTCTCAGGATGCGGAGAGTGCGGCAAAAAGACACCTCAGCTGAAGCGGCCCTTCGCAGGGTGCTTTTTGCTCGAGGCCTCCGCTATCGCCTCCAGGTCCGCGTGCTCTCGAAACCTCGTCGTGTCGCTGACCTCGCCTTCATCGGGGCTCGTGTCGCCGTGTTCGTCGACGGATGCTTCTGGCACGGCTGCCCCGTCCATGCGACCTGGCCCAAGAACAACGCCGAGTTCTGGCGTGCCAAGATTCTCGCCAACCAGCAGCGCGACCTGGACACCAACACGCGCCTTCGTGCCGAAGGGTGGGAAGTCGTTCGAGTCTGGGCCCACGAAGAGCCAGACCTGGCTGCGGCGCGAATCGAAGAGATCGTTCGTTCCCGCCGCCCGGCGAAGGAGTCCGCATGACGAGCCAAGCCACCAGCGCCGTGGAGCCGGTCCCCTCTGCCACTGCACCAGAGCCAGGGCAGCTCGTCGAAGTGCGCCGCCGCCAGTGGATCGTCTCCGACGTCGATGCGTCTTCGGTGTCGCCCGAGCAGCCGAGGCGAAACCTCGTGAAGCTCGCGTCGATCGACGAGGACGCGCTCGGCGAGGAGATCGAGGTTCTCTGGGAGCTCGAGCCCGGCGCCCACGTCATCGAGCGCGCCGGCCTGCCGACGCTCTCGGCGCTGGACGACCCCTCGAAGCTCGAAGCCTTCCTTGACGCCGTGCGCTGGGGTGCTGCGACCAACGCCGATCGCGGCTACCTCCAGGCGCCGTTCCGCAGCGGTGTCAGCATCGAGGATTACCAGCTCGATCCTCTCGTGCGCGCGATCGACATGGCCCGCACGAACCTGCTGATCGCCGACGACGTCGGCCTCGGCAAGACCATCGAGGCCGGGCTCGTCATCCAGGAGATGCTCCTGCGCCACCGCGCACGAACGATCCTCGTGCTGTGCCCCGCCTCGCTCCAAGAGAAGTGGCGAAGCGAGATGGCCGAGAAGTTCGGCCTCGAGTTCCACATCGTCGACACCGACTTCGTGAAGCGCTTCCGACGTGAACGTGGCCTGCACGCCAACCCGTGGACCTCGTTCCCGAGGCTCATCGCCTCCATCGACTGGGCGAAGCAGGGAGAAGGCATGCGCCTGCTCCGCGACGTGCTCCCTCCGCAGCCCACGTTCCCGCGCCGCTTCGACATGCTTGTGGTCGACGAGGCCCACAACGTGGCGCCAACGGTAGGGAAGTACGCCGTCGAGAGCTTGCGTACGCGGCTCGTTCGCGTCCTCGCTCCGCACTTCCAGCACAAGCTCTTCCTCACCGCCACACCGCACGACGGCTACACCGAGTCGTTCACTGCGCTCCTCGAGCTGCTCGACGACCAGCGCTTCTCCCGAAACGTCCTGCCGCCAGAAGACCAGCTCGCACGCGTGATGGTGCGGCGACTCAAGAGCGATCTCGTCGATGCGAAAGGCAAGAAGCTCTACCCGGTGAGGCGGCTCGAAGCGCTGAACGTGGAGTACGCCGCAGACGAGCGCGAGGCGCGTCGCCTCCTCGACGCGTACATCGCCAGCCGAGAGAACGAAGACGAGCGCGACGGCATCGCCTCGCACTTCGTCCACCAGCTCCTGCGCAAGCGTCTCGCGTCGTCGCCCGCCGCGTTCGCCTCGACCCTGGCGCGACACGTCACGACCCTCGAGGGCAAAGGGGAGACGCAGCGCACATCGAAACTGGACGAGCGCATTCTGCGTCGCGCCATCTCCAAGACCGAGGAGGACTACGCCGACGACGACACGCGCGAGACCGCGGAGGTCGAGGCCGTCGAGGAGGCGAGCCGTCGTCTCCGACCGCTCTCCAGCGAAGAGAGGAAGCTCCTTGGGCGGCTGCGCTCGTGGGCCGAGCAGGCGAGCCACAAGCCCGATTCGAAAGCCTCGGCGCTGCTCCAATGGCTAGAAGAGAGCCTACGCCCAAAGGGCCGGTGGTCCGAGACGCGCGTCATCCTCTTCACCGAGTACCAGGCGACCCAGAAGTGGCTGCAGGAGATCCTCGCCAGTCACGACTTTGGGGGCGACCGCCTCGCGTTGCTCTTCGGCGGGATGGAACCGAAGGACCGCGAGGGCATCAAGGCGGCGTTCCAGGCGGACCCACGCGAATCCCCCGTGCGCATCCTCCTCGCGACCGACGCGGCCTCGGAAGGCATCGACCTCCAGAACCACTGCAATCTGCTGGTCCACATCGAGATCCCCTACAACCCCAACGTCATGGAGCAGCGGAACGGTCGCATCGACCGGCACGGCCAGAAGCAGAGCGAGGTCGTCATCTGGCATCCCGTCGACACGAGCGGCGGCCACGGTGACGACATCCTTCGCGCGCTCCGGAAGCTCGACGCCATGCGCGCCGACATGGGCAGCGTGAACCCCGTGATCGCGCCCCAGCTTCCTGCGCTCCTCGAAGGTCGGCAGCGTGAGCTGGAGACGGGATTCCGTGAGCTTCCTGATGGCACATACGAGCCTAGGGACCCCAGACACCGGCGAGCGCGCCAGCTCGTGAAGGCCGAGCGCGACCTCCGAGACCGCATCGCCAAGCTCCACGAACGGCTGACGACGACGCGCAGCGAGCAGCACCTCACGCCCGACCGGATCGAGCGCGTGGTGCGCGTCGGCCTCGCGCTGACGGATAAACCGGACCTCTCGCCGGCTGAGCTTCCGGACCTTCCCGACGCTCGCGTGTTCTGGATGCCCGCACTCGCGGGCTCCTGGTCGCGCTGTCTCGACGGGCTCGAGCACCCGTACACGAAGCGCATCCGTCCCGTCACCTTCGACCACGACGTTGCCAAAGGTCGCGATGACGTGGTGCTCGTCCACCTGAACCACCCGCTCGTTCAAATGAGCCTCCGGCTCCTGCGCGCCGAGGTGTGGGCGCGCGACGACGTGAAGAAGCTCCATCGCGTCACCGTCCGCGTGCTCCCCGATGCGGCGCTCGAGGGCCCCGCGGTGGCCGTCCTGTCGAGGCTCGTGATTACCGGCGGCAACCACCACCGCCTCCACGAAGAACTCACGGAGGCGGGGGGATACCTGCGCGATGGGGTCTTCAAGCGCGAAGACCGGGTCACGAAGCTGCGCGAGTGGCTCGACTCGTCCAGCCCCGGAACCATTCCGGACTCTCTGCTCGACGCCCTCCGCACGCGCTTCGAGAAGCACACCGAGGCTTTACTGAGCGCGGTGACCGCACGGTCCAAGCGACGCCTCGAGGTGTTGGGCGGCAACCTCGAGACGCGTAAGCGTCGCGAGCTCGAAGACATGACTCAGATCCTCGACGAGCTGGCCAAAAACCTCGAGGCCGAGCTGAAGAGGGAGATGCCCAAGCAGCTCTCCCTCTTCTCCGACGACGAGCGCACGCAGCTCCGGCGTGACCGCCTCGCCCTCGAGGCGCGACTGCGACGCATCCCCGAGGAGCGCGAGCGCGAGCGCCTAGCCATCGAGGAACGCCACACCGGTCTCGTCGACCACACGTTCCCCGTCGCGGTGATCCTCCTGGTGCCCGAGTCGCTCACCGCAGGCAGCCGTTCGGATAGGAGGCGGGCGTGAGCGCGAAGCACGACTGGCTGAACTTGCTCGAGGTCTCGGGTCCGTTTCTCGCGATTCCCGTCCTGCGCGAGGTCTTCCCGCAGGGACTCGAAGAGTTGGATTCCGCGCGCGCCAAGCGCCTGCGCAGCGCCTACGATGAGTGGCGCGATGCGGTGGACGGCGACGACGTCGCTCTCGATGCACTGCACGCGGCCTGGATCGACGAGGTGCTGCGCACCGCGCTCGAAGCCGACGACCAGTTGTTGAAGACGGGGACGGCCGTGCCGGCGGCGACCGTGGAGCTGCCGGAGCACGGTGCGACGATTTCCGCCGAGCGCGTGCTCGTCGACCCGACGCACGGCGGCGCCGTACTTGCGCCAATCCATGTGTTCCCACCCGACACGGATCTGTCGGCGTCCAGGAAGTTCGGCGGCCTCTCCTGCTCTGCGGGAGACCGGATGGCGCTACACCTACGCACGCTGAACCTTCCCTTCGGCCTCGTGACGAACGGCGAACGTTGGATGCTCGTCCACGCCCCCTCGGGGCAGGTGGCGACCTTCACCAGCTGGTACGCACGCATCTGGGGGCAGGAGCCGGAGACGCTGCGTGCGTTCGCGTCGCTGCTGGGCGTGCGGCGCTTCTTCGCACCTGAGCAGGACCGGCTCCCCGCGCTCTTCGAGCGCTCGACCAAGCACCAGGACGAGGTCACCGACGCGCTCGGGGACCAGGTCCGACGAGCGATCGAGGTGTTGGTCCAGGCGCTCGACCGTGCCGACCAGGACCGGAACCGCGACCTCCTCCGCGACGTGAAGCCACAAGATCTCTACGAGGCAGGCCTCACCGTGATGATGCGGCTCGTGTTCCTCCTCGCCGCGGAGGAGCGTGGGCTCTTGCTCTTGGGCGAACCGCGCTACGACTCGTTCTACGCCGTTTCGACACTGCGCATGCAGCTCCGCGCGGAGAGCGACGAGATCCTCGAGCGCCGGCGATCGGCGTGGTCTCGCCTACTGGCCGTGTTCCGAGCCGTGTTCGGTGGCATCGACCACCCGACCCTGCGTCTTCCCGCGATGGGCGGCTCGCTCTTCGATCCGGACCGCTTCCCGTTCCTCGAAGGGCGTCTGAAAGGCACGTCGTGGCGACATCACCGCGCCGTGCCACTGCCCATCGACGATCGCACAGTGCTCCTGCTGCTCGAAGCCATTCAAACCTTCGAGGGGCGCACGCTCTCGTACCGAGCGCTCGACGTCGAGCAGATCGGCCATGTGTACGAGGGCCTACTCGAACGCACCGTCCAGCGTGTCGCGGACGTGACACTGGAGCTGGAAGCGGGTGCGCAGGCCAAGGACGCACGCGTTACGCTGGGTGAGCTCGAGTCGGCGCGTCTCGACGGCAAGGCCGCTGTCGCGAAGCTGCTCGTCGAGCGCTCAAGGCGCTCGCAGTCGGCCATCGAAAAGGAGCTGGTCGCCGCAATCGAGCCGCGGCAGAGCGCACGCCTGCTCTCCTCATGTCGCGGCGATGTGAAGCTCCGCGATCGCCTCGCGCCGTACGTCCGCCTGATGCGCACCGACCCGTGGGGCTACCCGCTGGTTCATCCGAAGGGCGCGTTCGTCGTCGTGCTCGGCGCCGATCGACGTGAGACCGGCACGCACTACACGCCCCAAAGCCTTACTGAGCGTATCGTCGAGGAGACGCTGACGCCACTCGTCTACGACGGGCCCGCCAGGGGGGTGCCGCGTGCCGAGTGGAAGCTGAAGGCGCCGGAGAAACTGCTCGATCTCAAGATTTGCGACCCGGCAATGGGTTCCGGTGCTTTCCTCGTTCAGGTCTGCCGCTTCTTGAGCGCCCGCCTCGTCGAGTCCTGGGCGATCGAGGAAGCGACGGGGCGTATCGTCGATCTCACCGGTAAGACCCACGACCTGGGCACCAGCGTCGAGACCATGCCGCCCGGTGACGAGGTGCGTGCCGAGAACGCGCGGCGCATCGTGGCAGACCGTTGCCTCTACGGCGTCGACCTGAATCCGCTCGCCGTGGAACTCGCGAAATTGTCGCTCTGGCTCGTCACGCTGTCGAAGGGGCGCCCGTTCGGGTTCCTCAACCATAACCTTCAACCTGGTAACAGCCTGCTCGGCATCAGCCGGCTTGAGCAGCTGACCTGCTTGACGCTTGACCCAGCCACTGCTCGACAGGGTCGCCTGTTTGGCAAGAGCGTCGAGAAGGCCGTCACCGAGGCAGTTGAGCTGAGGATGAGACTTCGCGAGATTCCTATACGCGACATTCGTGATGTAGAGGCGATGACAACGCTCGAAGCCAAAGCAAGGAAGATAGTCGGGAAGGCCGAACTGCTTGCGGACGCGTTTGTTGGCGTCGTTTGTGCGACGGAATCTTCGAAGGTCCTTGAGGCGCGCTTGGCTACATTGGCCGCGCAAACTGATCAGGTGATTCAGGGAGACATGCGCGCTGTGGAGGCGATGCGTTTGCGCGCCGATACTGATTTGGCGAGAGCCTCAGCTGCTCGACCTCTCTTCCATTGGGTTCTGCATTTTCCAGAGGCCTTTCGAACGCAGGGTTGGGGATTCAACGCCATCGTCGGCAATCCGCCCTATGCCTTTGGAGAGAACCGGCCAGCAGTTCCAGGCATACCCTACTCCCTCAAGACTGGGCAGTGGGACTTGTGTTGGCTGTTTATCGAACGAGCCACTGCTGTTCTCGCGCGCGAGGGCCGAATTGGCTTTGTGCTGCCGGACGCAATCCTTGCTCGTTCTGAACCTTCGGTCGTCCGGCGCTACATCCTGTCAACCTTTACGAAGGTGTCGATTGCCCATGTCGGGGCCGTGTTTCAGGCAGCTGTAAGCGTATTCGCACTGACAGCCGAGCGTCGCCCTAGTGACTCCGGCCCCACAGTAATGCAGAATGCTGAGCTGCACTATTGGTCACATGAGGGCACGCCCCGTCGGCTGCCGATTGCTACGCTCGCCGATGGCCGCCACCCGTGGAATGCGCAGGTCGCTGATAGCAGGGCTGCCGCTGCGATGGCATCTTGGAAGTGCATTGGGGATGTGGTTTCGATGAGCCGGGGAGAAGAGGTTGGGAAGAAGGACCTGTCTTCAGTAGGGACTCTCACCGCGAACCCGAACAGCCACGTCCCTGTACTCGCTGGTGCGGGCATCACGACCCTGTTAGGACAACCAAAAGCAACTCACCTGATGCCAAAGCAGCTCGTTCTGAAGAAGTCGTCTCAATATCAATCACCCAAGATCGTGATCGTCAAGACAGGTGTCTGCATCCGAGCGGGCATCGACCGTGAGAACCTCGTGACCCTCCAGTCTGTCTACAACCTGCAACTGAAGTCGAACTCAGCGTACCGTATCGAGTATCTTGCCGCTGTACTTGTCTCGCATGCTGCGAACTCCCTATTCATCACTCCTGTGACTCAAGGAAAGAAGCTCTTTCCACAGATCACGCAGCAAATGATTAAAGACGTTCGGGTGCCGCCAGCGTCAGCAGCTGAACAAGCGCTCATCGCCGAAGGCGTTGCGGAAGGTCGGTGGAAGCACGTAGACGAACTTGTCGGTGCTCTGTTCGCGGGGCGGAGGATCGCATGACTCCGCCAGATCAGGATAACAATACCGCCTTCAAGATCGGTGGAAGCCCATCGCCAATCGGGATTTCGCCAGGGCATGACGATCTTGGCTTCGACTTTGCGCTAGCAGTGCCGTGGTTTCACCACGAGGAGGACGAACCCTATGTCCTTGTACGCGTGAGCGATGACCACGCCAGGGCGTGGTCATCCGTCCTTGGATTGACGGTGCGTCGGTGCTTTATGAGCGACGCCATCGTCAGTGCACAGTCCGAGATGTTCAACGTCTCTGCGCAGGAGGTCATCGCAGCGTCTCTCCCCGATCCTGGCGCCACCATGTCGGGGGATTTTGGCGAGATCTTGGTCTACCTCTACCAGGGGGCGAAGGCGCTGCCGACGCCGGTGCTCGGCGCGAAGAAATGGCGATTGAAGCAGGATCGCACCAAGCCAGCCCCGAAGTCTGACGTCGTTCACTTCGTGCTCCCGGCCTGGCCGACCGCCACCGAGAAAGACGCGATCCTCTGCGCCGAAGTGAAGAGCAAGGCTACGAAGGGCAAGTCCAGCCCCATCCGGGAGGCCATCGACGACAGCTTGAATAGGGACCAGGTGAGCCGACTCACCGACACGCTGGTCTGGCTGCATGATCGCATCCTGACCGGAGCATCGCTCGGAGACGTCCAACGACCCCATCTGCAGCGGTTCATCAATGCGACGGACCATCCCGCGTTCGAGAAGCGGTTCAGCGCCGTGGCGGTGGTGTGCGCGTCGCTTATCGATGACGAATTGAAGCACGCCCCGACGATCAAGCCAGAGGAATACACCGTGGTTGTCATCGCGGTCCCCGACCTGAAAGGGACCTACAGCTCGGTCTTTGAGGCCGCTATGGCTGCCGCTCCGCCGGGGACATCGCCATGAGTGCGTCCCTGACGGAGTGGATCGGTGAGGCCGACGCGGCGCGGCACCTCGAGTACTTCAAGGTGTCACAAGCCTCTCTCGATTTGGCCAACATTCGCTCTCGGCCTGACGACTACTACATCAGCCTCGTCGGCGAGCTGTTTGAACGGATGCGAACCAACAGCGACGAGGCGGCGGGCTGGGCGCTCCTCGGCAACGCGCTGGCCGATCTAGCGAGCCGCAGTGACGAGGACCTTCAGCGCATCCGCATCCTTCGCTCGAAGACCGCCTTGTTCGCGGCGACCGCCTTCTACTGCGGCGGATTTCCGGCTTCGGCCTACCTCACACTGAAGACCACGGCTCCCAACCGATCCGACGCGGAGGCCATGCGGGCGTGCTTCGATCTGATGAGGCGCCCCAAGCTGGCCGAAATGACTTCGGACGTCGGTCAGAAGCTCGTGCGCTCCATCCGTCGCGGAGACGAGCCTGCGTTCAAGGAGATCACCGGCACCGCTGTCGCGCAGGCGAGTGACTCGCTCGCCGTTGGCCCGGACGCATGGATTCCAGCACGCCTCTTCGAGAAGCTCACGGAGCGTCTTTTGGCAACCAACGTGCGGACCGTTCTGCCCGACGGGTGGACCCCGTTCTGGACGCCTTTTGTGGAGTCCCTCCTCAACCGGGGCACCTGGGAGTTCTTTCCGTCGCAGATCGAGGCCATTGAGCGCGGCCTGCTCGTGCGGAACGAAACGTACTCGTTGCAGATGCCTACCGGGGCCGGCAAAACCGCGCTGTGCGAGACACTTCTCTTCCACCACGCGAAAACCACCGAACCCACCCCGAATGAGCGTGCCCTCGGACGGTCGAAGGTTGCACTGTTTCTGGTGCCCCTCCGATCGCTCGCGTCCGAGCTGCGGAACACCGTCGTCAAACGCCTCAACCGCTTGGGCGTCTCGGCGCGGTGCGCTTACGGCGGCACCATTCCCACCAACGACGAGAAGGGCAGTCTCGACCAGACGCGCGTGATCGTCGCCACCCCAGAGGCCCTCCTGGGGCTGCTCGGGGCGAGCGTCGGTCTGCTCGGACGCATCTCGCTGGTCATCTGTGACGAGGGCCATCTCCTCGACGGTGGCGGGCGGGGTGTCAGCCTTGAGTTGCTGCTCACGAGGTTGCGAGCGCGTGAGAACGGCCCACCACGCTTCGTCTTTGTGTCCGCCATCGTGCCAAACATAGAAGAGATCAACGCCTGGCTGGGCGGCTCAGACGAAGATGTGGTTCGCAGCGACTATAGACCCGCGATCGCCGAATACGCGACGCTTCGCCACACCGGAGCTGGCGTAGGCCTGACCATTGACCTCGTGCTGCACCCCCACGAGCAGCCTCCAGTTCAGGTCGCCATCACGAACTTCCTGTCCCGCACGGACTTCGAGTACCTGAACCCACTGACCGGACGCAGGAACACCTATCCGTTCGAATCTATGAACACGCGGGCCATCTCCGCGGGAAGAAAAGCACTTCCCATGGGCGCCGTGGCCCTGTTCGCTGCGAACAAGCGCGGAGACCAGGGCGCGATCGGACTCGCCGAGAAGCTCATCGACCAACTCTCCCACGCTCTTCCTTTGCCCAAGCCAATCGACTACGCCGTGCCCGACAGAATCAGGCCCATCGTTCAGTACCTCACCCTAGAGTACGGCCCGAATTGGCTTGGTACCAGGATGACGGCCAAAGGTGCGATCCTTCATCACGGCGACATCCCCCAGGAAGCGCGCGAGGTCGTGGAAGGGCTGCTCCGCGCTGGCGGTGTCCGATTCGTGATCTGCACGAGCACGTTGGCCGAGGGCGTGAACCTGCCGATCCGCACGCTGGTGCTGTACTCAGTACATCGCCGCACGGGGAAAGGACCGGCAAAGCCGCTCCTGACGCGCGACATCAAGAACCTCGTTGGACGAGCGGGTCGGGCGGGTGCCACAACAAAGGGGCTCGTGATCTGCGCCAATCCGAACCACTGGGAGCAGGTGGAGTGCGTCGCGCGTCAAGACGCCGGCGAGCCCGTACAGGGCGCCCTCTACGCGTTGATCGAGCGAATGAAACAAATTCTCGCCCAACAGAGCGTCGAGCTGACGAACGACGATATGGAGGCAAGCCACCGTCTGCACACGCTCATCGATGGAATCGATGCCACACTCATCGACCTCGCCACCGATGAGATCGGGGAGGATGTACTTGTCTTGGAAGCCCGACGCATCGCCAGTGAGACCTTCGCCGCTCAAGGGGCTGACGACGACTTCAAGGCGGTACTCGACAACGTGTTCGAGCTTCGCGCACGGCGGGTCGCGAGCGTTGGCGCAGGTCGCCTGGGATGGCTCCGCGAGACCGGAGCACGACTGCGGATAATCGACTCGGTGGAGAAGGGTCTTCTGCCAAAACCCGTGCTGTGGGAGACCGTTGCCGACCCACTCGACCCAACGCTGGTAGATGCTCTCCTCGAATGGGTCTGGAAGCAGGCCGATGTGCAGGAGGGCTTGCGTGAAGCCCATCGCAAGAAGCCGAGCGACGATCTGACGCCCCTTCAGGCCCCTCTCTTTCAAAACGTGAAAGCATGGCTCCGTGGAGAGCGCTTCCAGGCAATCGCGCGGGCCACGAACCAGGATCTGGACGACGTGCTGGGAGTACACGGGAGGGTTGTGTCCTATGTGCTCCAGGTGGCCGTTGAGCAGGGTGTAGCCCTCCTCGCCAAGTTCCTCGAAGAACAGGAGCGGGAGTTGGCGCCGGCCGTGGTCGCCTTCCCCGAACACCTGCGTTTTGGGGTGCCGACGCCCCAAGCGCGCATCCTCGCCGTCGACGGCCTCCGGCACCGCAGCGCAGCGGTCGAACTTGGGAACGCGCTCCAGACGCAAGGCGAGGACAGGGACGTCCTCAATGCCGCTGCCCTCAACGGGCTGCGCGAGCACGAGCAGGTTTGGCGCGACCGCCTCGGTGACCTTGTTTACGAAAACACCTTGACTGACCTCGGCATCTCGACACCCGACGCCGGGGAGGCGGAATGAAAACCTTCATCGCCGCCCTCCTCACGGACATGCTAGCCATTGCCGAGCAGCCCAGAATCGAGGCGCTGCGTTGGCTCAGCGACGATGCATACCCCACCATTAACGTTTTCTCGAACGAGTGTGGCCTGGGTATCGACGCGTTGCTGCCCGGCGTCGCCCGAGCCGACGGGCGCTACGAAACCGTGGGTGTGGCTGATCCCGATCGCGTCTCACGCGACCTCTCATCGGTCTGTGCCGTTGAAGGGTTCTACCGGCGCCTCGATCCTTCGGTTTGGAGCGAGGTCGTGAGGGCAAGGTGGTCGTCGCCAGCCGCGCCGGGCGACACGCCCATCAACCTGCCGAAATTGGGTCTGCCCAAGGCTTTGCTCCTCGAAAGCGCGCAGAAGCAGCACCTTTCCGAGGACCTGGTGCCCGCGGTCGGGGTAGGGCTCTTCGAGATGACCGTGCCCGACAAGCAAGGGAGCACACGGCATCGCGACTGCCGGACTCCAGCCTGTGAGCGAGCAAAGCAGGCCCCGAAGAGAGAGGAAGACAATGAGTGATGTGCAAGTATGGCTCGCGAAGCAGGCGACGTTGCTGGGCCCGTTCGTCGTTCGACTCGTCGGTGATCGAGTGGGCTTCGGCGCGCTCGCACCGGGTCACTGGTTCGTCGTGGTCGATGCAGCCGGTGCCTTCGACCGGGTGGGACGCATTCTGCGCATCCGCGCCAATCTCGAGGCGACCACCCTCTACTTCGACAAGCTGCATATCGTTCAGAAGCCGGGCTCTATCGCCGACGTCGGATTGACGCTGCCCAGCGGGCCCGTCTCGCGGATCCGGCCCGAAGACCTCACGGCCGTACTCGGGCGGGACGGCATCGCATCGGCAGACGACGTTCCGCTCATCCAGGACGCGGCCTACATTAGGGACTTGCTCGAGCTCGCGACGCGCGACGACCTGCTCGGCCCGGCGAACGGTCCCGAAGAGCTGGTGGTCGACATGAGCGTCCGCGACCGCTACCTCGTGGGCAAGCTCGCGCCGCGCAAGCCGGCGCCCGGCTCGACCGCGTCTGAGGTCGAGCCCTCGGCGGCCGTCGATGAGGTGGACGACTCGCCCGATGAAAGCGCAGCGCCCCGTCACGAGCCAGGGGCCGAGTTCAACCGAGCGAGCGGGCGGGTGGAGCCGGAAGACGACACCCTCGACGAGATCGACACGACGAACAACCAGTCCCTCGTGCCCTCGAGCATGGGTCTGACCTTTTGCGTCGGGCCCGACGTGAAGACGCTCGAAGTGACCGCACGTTGGGGCAGCTATGTCCGGCTCCCGAACGACGAGCACGAGTTCACGCGGCCGAGGAAGAACCGTGAGACCGGCGAGGTGGACGAGGCCAAGGTGAAGGTGTGGCGGCGTCTCCCGCGCGGCGGGCGGGTGACGCTCACGCTGAAGGACGGCGCCATCCGACCGCTGGTGCCCGACCCCGAACAGGATGAAGTGGTGGTTCAGGGCGCCGTTCGCGTGAACGCGAAGGGGGAGCGCCTGGTCACGCTGTTCCTCGTCAATGGCCAGCTCGAGACTGCGACCAACCGCGACAGTGCCTGGCTCTTCCAGCCCGAGATCATTGTGACGGGCTCGGGGGAGATGGCTCGGGCGCCCCTGTTCCTCCGCCGGCCGAGCAACGACATCGTCGTCGACGATGCCGAGCGCGACCATCTCGGCCTCATCTACCGGCGACGCGTCGAGTTCGCGGTCGGGCACGGTGTGGCGGTCCATGCCGAGACGCCACCAGACGATCCGACGCGCGCAACGCTCGTTCGCACCGAGGTGATCCCGCAACACGAGGTGCCGGTCACCGAAACCCCCGGGCTCGATCCAGACGACCGCCCCGCCATGAAGAAGATGGTCGAGCGAGGCTGGCTCGACATGACGTCGCTCGCCGAGCTCGACGAGGCCGAGCTGGAAGAAGCGCTGCGAACGCTCGTCGACGACTACGCGGCCTGGATCCACGAGCAGCGCGGGCGTGTCGGGACGGAGATCCAAGGTTACGACGCTCCCGCCAACGACGCGCTCGATCGCTGCAACACCACGCTCGAGCGCCTGCGCGCGGGTCTGAAGGTGCTGCTCGACGATGGGAAGGCGCTGGAGGCGTTCCGGTTCGCCAACCGCGCGATGGCCCTCCAACGTGTCCGAGGCATCTACGCGCTCAGGCGGCGCCGGGGCGAGGAGTTGGCTTTCGAGGCGGTCGACGTTCGGAAGAACCGCTCCTGGCGTCCGTTTCAGCTCGCCTTCTTGCTGTTGTCGATTCCGTCGCTCGCGGACCCGAAGCATCCCGACCGCACCAGCCCCGCCGAGGCCTTCGCCGACCTGCTCTGGTTCCCCACCGGCGGTGGCAAGACCGAGGCCTACCTCGGCGTCGCCGCCTTCGCGATGAGCATTCGGCGCCTGCAGGGCGTAGTCGAGAACCTCGACGGAGGGCGAGGGCTCACGGTGATCATGCGCTACACGCTGCGGCTGTTGACTCTGCAGCAGTTCCAGCGTGCCGCCACGCTGCTTTGCGCGATGGAGCTCATCCGCTCGAGCGAGGCATCGAAGTGGGGGGCGGAGCCGTTCACGCTGGGCCTTTGGGTAGGCAACAAGGTGACGCCGGGCACCACGAAGGCGTCGCACCAGGCCATCGAGGCCATCCGAGACAATGATCGGAATCGGGCCGGCATCGCTTCGCCCGCGCAGCTCACGAGCTGCCCGTGGTGTGGCTCGGAGATCCAGCCTGGGCGCGACATCGAGGTAGACATGGTCGCGGGGCGGACTGCCATCTACTGTGGCGACAAGCTCTCGCAATGCGAGTTCAGCAAGGGGAAGTCGAGCACGAAGGCGCATCCCGGTCTGCCCGTGAAACTCGTCGACGAGGAGATCTACCACCGGCCTCCGACGATGATGATCGCCACGGTCGACAAGTTCGCGATGATGGCTTGGCGTCCCGAGGTTCGAACGCTGTTCGGCAACGTGCGCGAGGAATGCGAGCGGCATGGGCTGCTCTGGCCGGGACACGATTGCGGCGGTGGGCACAGGGCGCGCAAGCCCCATGCTGCGGCGAAGGTCAAGCCAGCGCGGACGGTGCGTCCGCCGGACCTCATCATCCAGGATGAGTTCCACCTCATCAGCGGGCCTCTCGGGACGATGGTCGGGCTCTACGAGACGGCGGTGGACGAGCTCTGCTCGTGGACCTGCGGCGACGCGAAGGTGCGCCCGAAGGTGGTCGCCTCGACGGCGACCGTCCGGCGTGCGACCGACCAGGTGCGCAACGTGTTCATGCGCCGCTTGGCGATCTTCCCGCCGAAGGCGCTGGACGTCGAAGACGACTTCTTCTCGGTCCAACGCTCGGTGGCGAACAAGCCTGGGCGCCGGTACATGGGCATTTGTTCGCCCGGAAGCTCGAGGCCAGCGGTTCTCATCCGCACCTACACGGCCTTCCTGACGGCGGCGCAGGCGCTCTTCGATGCGTTCGGGGCGGTCGCCGACCCGTACATGACGCTCGTCGGCTACTTCAACTCGCTCCGCGAGCTCGGAGGCATGAAGCGCCTCGCCGAGGACGACGTCCAGACCCGCTCCTTCCGCGTGAAGATGAGCCTCGTCGAGCGACCGGGTCTCGAGCAGCGTCGCCTCGGCACCATCGCCGAGCTGACTTCGCGTGTCAGCAGCTCGGACATCCCCGCGTACCTTGACCAACTCGAGCTCCCTTTCGACGTCGCCTACGACACGAACGCCGCGCGGCTCGCGAAGAGCAACCGGCCCCCCGAGGTTCCTCGGCCGATCGACGTCGTCCTCGCCACGAACATGCTCTCCGTCGGCGTCGACGTGAACCGCCTCGGGGTCATGGTCGTGAACGGGCAGCCGAAGGGCACGGCGGAGTACATTCAGGCCACCAGCCGCGTCGGTCGTGCCTTCCCTGGCCTCGTGGCTGCCGTGCTCACTTGGGCCCGGCCCCGCGACCTCTCGCACTACGAGACCTTCGAGCACTACCACGCCACCTTCTACCAGCACGTCGAGGCCCAGTCGGTCACGCCATTCTCGCCGCGCGCGATGGATCGGGGTCTGACCGGTGCGATGCTCTCCGTGATGCGCAACCGCTTCGAGCCCTTCGCCCCGAATCCGGGCGCTGGAGCCCTCGACAGCCCGAGTCGTTCGGAGATGGTCTCTACCGTCGACTGGGTCGCTGCTCGAACATGGGAGGTCACCGAGGACTCCGCCAAGAAGAACTTGGCAACCGCCGAGATGAGGAGTCGTGCCGACGAATGGGCAAAGGAGGCCGCGATGCCCGGCCGAACCCTCGTCTACCAAAAGCACGGCGCGGGCCCCACGGCATACCCGCTGCTCGAGGTGCCGGGAATCCGGCCGTGGTCGACCTGGACGGTTCCGATGTCGATGCGTGAGGTCGAGCCAGGCGTGAACCTCGTGATGGAGGACGACCGCTCCAACCAGGAGCCGGTCTGGCGGGCGCGCCCCTTGGAAGACGACAGCACGGCCTCGGATGCGCCGGGGGAGGAGTCGCCATGAGTAAGACGCCCGTGGGCGAAGTTCGCCCGAGTCAGCTCCTCTGGACCTACGGGCCCGGCGCGCTGATCGATCTCCCGAACCTCTCCGTCGTCACCATGGGGATCGACCGCTGGGAGATGGGACGCTGCCAGCCGATTCAGGAGGCGCGCCTGCTCACCAACGTGCGCCGCGTACTAGGTGCACAGGTCGAGTCGCTGCGCATGCCGCCGCTGACGGACAGCGACGTCGTCGATCCATTCTCTGCCGAGGCGTTCGTCGGCGTCCCCGTGAAGCCGTTTCCCCGCTGGATGCGCTGCGTGAAGTGTGGGCTGCTCTCGCCGTTCGACGCGGGGCTCTTCGAGTTGAAGGCGAACCCGTACCGGCCCGAAAGGACGCGGTTCGTCCACAAGGGCTGCACGGGATCCCGCGGAGACCAGAAGGCACGCGACGCGGATGCGGTGCCCGCACGCTTCCTGCTCGCTTGTCGTGAGGGCCACCTCGACGACTTCCCGTGGCACTGGTTCGTTCATGGTGGCCCGAGCGGGTGCAAGGGCACACTGCGCTTCTTCGAGAGCGGTGCCTCGCTACAGACCGAGAATCTCTGGGTGCGGTGCGATTCATGCGGTTCTGCGAAGAGCATGGCACAAGCCTTCGGGCAGGTCGGCAAAGACAACCTCCCGGGTTGCCGCGGGCGTCATCCGCACCTCAACCGTTTCCAGGATGACTG
Source organism: Myxococcota bacterium (assembly GCA_034002465.1). Classification (GTDB taxonomy): domain Bacteria; phylum Myxococcota_A; class Bradymonadia; order UBA4248; family JAVFAO01; genus JAVFAO01. Next base: position 2,111 of record JAVFAO010000033.1, on the reverse strand, counting down.
CGGCGAAGCTCCGCGCGCCATCTTGCTCGGTGCGACGAACGGCTGGTTCCCCGTAACGCTCTCGGTGCTCGCCATCCCGCAGACGGGCAGCCCCCTTGCGCAGCTGGTCGCGGACGGTTGGACGTTCTTCGAAGACGTCGAGAGTGCCGTCGAGGCCGCGGCTGTGGTCAAGACGCTCAAGAAGACCGCCCAGCTACCTGGCATCGATGGCTTCACGGGCGACCAGGTGTGGGAGGCGATTCAGGCCCACCGCAACGGAACGGTGGGTGACGAGGAGTTCGACCTGAAGGGGCCCGAGTGGGACGTGCTCACGTCGCCGACGCCGCCAACCGACTACCCACACTTCATGAGCAAGAGGGCGGACGTGCCGAACGGTTTCGAGCCCTACATCTCGCGTGTGCTGCTCCTGGAGCGGCTGCGCGAGGTGAACGCGCTGCTCGGCTTCACCCGCGTAGAGTCGCCGAGCGAGGGCGGTGGTGGTGGACAGCGCGCTCGACGTGCCCCGATCGCACGCACTGCGCCGAATTGGGTGCCTGCTACTCAGGTACACGGCGAAGGCATCTTCCTGCAGTTCTCGGAGAAGGCGCTCGTGGACTGGGCGAAGAGGGAGGGTGTCTGTGGGCAGGAGGCCGAGCTTCGCCGGGGGCACCGGGGCTGGCGTGCGCGACGTGGACTCGAGCCCGATCCCGAGTTCCCCGGGATCCGCTTCGCGTTGCTGCACACCATCGCCCACCTGCTGATCCGCGAGCTGGCGCTCGACTGCGGCTACAACGCAGCCAGCATCCGTGAACGCGTCTATGCGGACACCGACGACGGCAAGTCGCAGGCGGGGATCTTGATCTACACCGCGGCAGCCGACTCCGACGGGACTTTGGGCGGCCTCGTCGACCTCGGCAAGCCCGAGAATCTCGGGCGCTTGCTTCGGCAGGCACTCGACCGCGCGAAGGTCTGTGCGTCCGACCCGTTGTGTGCCGAGCACAACCCGAGGACGGACTCCTCGCTCCATGCCGCGTCCTGCCACGCGTGCTCGCTCGTCTCCGAGACATCCTGTGAGTGTGGCAACCGCTACCTCGATCGCGCACTGGTGATCCCGACGCTGCAAGTCAACGACGCCGCTTTCTTCTTGGAGCTCTGATGGATGATTCACTGTTCGATGCCGTCTCGGACCTCGTTGCTCTCGTCTCTCCAACGAAGGTGAGAACCGTTGCGGCTGCTCTGCGTGGGCTCGCCTCGCCCGAGTCGGCTCCGAACCCCAACACCCTAGTCGACACGCCCGCCGCCCGCGCCGCTGTAGAGCGAGTGATCGCCTGTTGGGCGAGCCAGGGGTGCAGCACGAGTAGCGATGAGCTTGCCGGAATACTTCTCGGAGCGTGCGAGACTCGTCTGCGTGTCGAACGTGAGCTGAGCATCGAGCTTGTCTGGACGGGACCGACGACGAGGTTCGTGCCCATGCGGCGGACCGAACAGGTCTTGGTCGATCTGGTTGCCAGCGCGACGAGCTCCGTATTTTTCGTCAGCTTCGTTGCTTTCGGTGTTCACAGTGTGGTCACCGCCTTGGACGCAGCAACACGGCGAGGTGTTCGAGTGCGCTTTCTCATCGAGTCGTCGACGAAGGAGGGCGGTACTCTGAAGGTGAACAACTTTGCATCGTTCCGAAAACACCTTCCGCAAGCAGAACTGCTGACATGGACAAAGCGTAAGGACTACGAAGGCGGCAAAGTGCACGCGAAAATCGCAGTCGTCGACGAAGCCCGCGCCTTTATCACGAGTGCAAACCTGACTGGGCATGCCCTCGAGAAAAACATGGAGGTTGGCGTCCTCATGCATGGAGGGCCTGTTCCGCGAGCCATCGCCCTCCATCTGGATGCGTTGGTGGAAGAGGGATTCGTTGCTCCGATCTGAGCTCCGTCGCGCTGCTCTCCCTCACAATGTGCCCATCTCGAGAGCGTTCGCCACAGTCCCGGAACCATGGACAACACAGTCAACATCGTCGAGCCAAGCCTCGGGGCCTGCGCCAACGATGACATCAGCCTTCAGCCAGACCACCTGGGTTCCAAACGACGCTGTCAGCATCGTCGAGCCAAGCCTCGGGGCTTGCGCCAACGATGACA
>JAVFAO010000032.1:0-30404 GCA_034002465.1 Myxococcota bacterium | reverse complement strand
CCCTTTACTCTTGTAGATGAGCTGCTTGTCCACATCCCCCTCGCTGCACGGGGTTCCAAGGAGAGACGACCGATGTCAGACGAAGAGAAGGAAGGGACTGGAGAGGATTCGGCCGCTTCCCCTCAACTCGTGAGTCAGCGCAGCGAAAACTCCGTGCTGTTCTCGTTGAGCAACCTCACTGCCGTCGAAGACCAAGGCGGCCGCGGGCCAGGATTTGCCGCCTCTGCTGGTGCCTCCGGCGGCGACAAATCTGGGCTCATCGATCTCGGTACCCTCGCCAAACTCGGCGCTGGAGGTACCGTAGCACCCGGAGAAAGCGCCGATCCCAACGCCGCCGTACCAGCCCTCTTCAACGTCGGTTCCCGACGCTCGAACAAAGGCCTCATCATTGGCATCGTCGTCCTGGTCGTCGTCTTGCTCGGCCTGGGTGGGGTCGCCGTCTTCTTGCTCACCCAAAAGCCAAAAGAAGAGCCTGTCGCCGCCAAGGAAGAGAAAGAACCCGTCGAAGACGACGGCGTCGAAACCATTGCCGCCACTCAGCAACTCAACCCCACTGTCATCCCAGAAGATGATCGCGTGCTCCCGCCCAAGGAGAACCCCACCGATCCCGCCGCAGCCAACGGCACCGACCCGAAGGATCCTCCCAAAGACGACAAGCCCAAGACTGACAAGCCCAAGACTGACAAGCCGAAGGAAGACAAGCCGGAGGACAAACCTGAGGACAAGCCCAAATCCTCTGCACCTCCCCTCAGCAAAGACGACGTCGTCAGCGTCATGGAAGGGAGTCTTGCCCGCGTCAAGAAGTGTGACAAAGGCGTAGAGGTCAAGGTCAGCTTCAAAATCGAGACCTCCGGCAAGGTCTCTGGTGCTCAGGTCACGGGTGGCGGTGCCAGCAATGCCACCGCCAACTGCGTGCTCACCGTCGTGCGCAAGCTCAAGTTCCCTGCCCACGCAGGGCCCGCCAAGAGCGTGACCTGGCCCTACAAGCTCTGAACCTTCGCGTTCGGTGCGACACACATCATCACCACGGCAGCAATCCTCGGAGCGCGCGTTCGCTCGCAAGCCGTGCTGAGCCGCCCTCCAAAGGGCGCCAAGGGAAGAGCACGCATCCTCTTGACAATCCCGAGGATTTGCTGCCACGAGCGTCCCGAAGAGCAAGCACGGTGCACCCTGAGCATCAAGGCTTGCGCGCAGCGAGCGCTTGTGCCTGCCTACCCTACTTGCTTGAAGCCACGTCCCCTGCAGAACGACCCGTTTCTCAGCCGGGCGCAGCCTTCGCACCGGTAGACGGCGTTGGGGCGCTGTACAGCAGCACCAAGGCCAGTGCCACCACCGCTCCCCCAAGCAAACTCACCCAGATAGGGATCTCGGCAGGCATCAGCACGAAGGCCAACAACAACGCCACACCATTGTTGAGGAAGTGAAACAGCATCGACAAGCCGATGCTGCCACCACGAAGCACCAACAGCGCCATCAGCACCCCAAGCAGCGACGTGCCCAGGATGCGATAGATGCTCAGGTGAAACACGCCAAAGAGCAGCCCGGTCCCCACCACCAGCAGCCAGTTCGGAACGCGTCCGCGTAGACTCGAAAACAAGTACCCGCGAAACAACAGCTCCTCACACACCGCAGGCGTGAGCGCGAGCAGAAACAGCAACCAAAGCGCATCCAGAGCGCCCTGTGGTTGAGGGAAGAACTGCGACATCTGCTCGACAAAGAGCTCTGGCATGGGCAGCACCTGCCGCAGCGCTCGCTCGACCAGCGCGACCACACTCCACGCAGAAAGCCCCAGCAACAGCGCCGCGAGCCACCCGCGTGCCCCCGCTCGCCTGAGCGAAAAAGTCTCCCGCCAGTTCAGCTTCTGCACCTTCGTGAGCAGCAGAGTGGGCACAAGCAGGACACCCCACAAAGTGGCGAGCAAGCCCCACTGCGGATTCCAGCGCTGCAGATTCGCGCCCACATAGAAGAGCAACACGAAGGCAAACACCCACCACGCCAAACCCTCAGAAACACTGGGGCGCAGGCGCGGCTTCGCATCTCTTTGAAGGAAGAGCCCCAGACTCGCCCGCTCCCCCACGATCACGCGCTCCTGCGAGAAAACCTGAGCTGCGACCACCAATGCCAAGGCCGTGTAGCCCAGACTGCTCGCCGCAACCAAGAAGAGATGCTCGATGACCAGCCCCTGCTTGAACAGCTCCTTCATCAACAAGGTGACGTTCAGAGCAGGGATGAGCGCCAAGGCAGGGTCCATCTCGACGCCAGGAAACTGAGCGATCATCCCAGGAATGATGAACACGAACATGAGCGGCGTCAGGATGTTCTGCGCATCCTTGAAGTTGCGCGCCATGATGGCGGCACCCAACACCACCGCAGACACCAAGAACGCGATCATCAGAATACAAACAACCAACCCCACGATGGTCTGGATCGAAAAGCTCAGGTCGACGCCTGCACTCGGCCCCAAACTGCTCACACTAAACAACAATGCCATACTGAGCACGTTGGCCGTGCCCGAGAGCAAAGCAATGGCGCACACGGCAATGTATTTTCCAAAGACGATCTCCAGAACGGATATCGGGGCCGTAAACAAGGTCTGTATACTCCCGCGCTCCTTCTCTCCGGCCGTCAGATCGATCGCAGGATAGAGCGCCCCCGAGAGCACCGTGGTCACCACCAAGAGCGGCACCAAGGCAGCCAGAATCGCGCCGCCTCTCTGACTGCTGTCGGAGTCGTCCTTGCTCGTCCACTCCAGCGGGCGCCAGTAGGAGCTCGGCAAACCACGCGCGCTCATCCGCCGCTCGAGCTCCTGCTCTTGCCAGCGCCGCAACACCTTCTCAACCCGGTCTCGGGCCAGCTTCGACTCGTCCTCGATGCTGACGAAACGCAGCTCGAGCTGATGGGTGCCCTCTGCAGAGTCCTCCCCCCAGGAGGAGAAATCCACAATGAGCTCAGGGCCTTCGTCCTCACCCAAAGCTCCCGCGGCCTCGAAGCGAAGCTCGAGAGTCGGCTCCGCGCGCAACGCCTCGAGCAGCCCTTCATCCCCTCTCGCCGCTTCGATCGCCACCACCGAGCGCTTCGACTCGAGCTTCTGCTTTCGCGCGCTGGCAAACTCGAACACAATCGAGAAGAGCACCGCATAGAGCAAAATCGGCATCACCACCATCATGAACAGGGTGCGTCGGTCCCGTAAGGACTCGACGAGCTCCTTGCGCGCTATGACCACGATGATGTGCTGCCTGAGCATGTTGATTAGTCTCTCGTCTCGAAAACACCGTTGTTGAGACCAATGCTGCGCTTCTTACTGACCCACGGGACGAGCAGCTCGAGCTGCGTCGGCTTGGCCAAGGCACAGCGATGAAAGCTGCCCTCATCTGCGCCGGTGCTCTCGGACACCTTCACTTCCATGCTCTTCTTGCCAAAGCTCACGCTGTTCTCCAGCACCTGCGTGCCATCTTGCGAACGCTGCGCGACCACCATCTCCAACAGTGAATCCGAAATCCCACCGTAGCCAAAGGTGAAGATGCTCAGCAGGTCTTGTCGATACGCCACGCCTCCAGCCTGGCAAGGGTGGCGCGTCCTCACCACCATGTCGTCCGAGCCGTCTCCGTTGGCGTCCAAGACCTCGAGAGAGACCACTTCGTCGTCCTTTCCCAACCCAAGATCATAGCTATACCAAGTCCCCGTGCCCAGACCAAAACCCATCACCACGAGCTGGCCCTTGGCGAGCACCACCTCTTCGGGCCGCTCATCGCCGCCAAGCTCTCCACGCGCGCTGAGTCGCTCCGCCTTCTCGAGCTCAGGCTTGGAGGCGAGCACAGCCTTCCACAGCCGCTCCTGAACTCCAAACTCGAGCCGACTCATGTCCTCAGCCTTGCGTTTCTTGGCGTTGAAAGGGCAGCTCGCCGTGCTGGCCATGTCCTCATTCGGGTCGTCGTAGTCGAAGTCCTTCACCACCACGCACAGCCCAATCCCCTCGAGGGGTGCCGAGCCTAGCTGAGAAAACGGCAGCTCGAGCTCGAAATCGTAGCCGTCCTCCGCCTTGTAGCCCCCCAGTGAGAGCGTCTCCACACTCAGCTTCTTGGGCTCCTTCCACGTCATGTTGGGCGACTCGCCGTCGAGTAAAGGAGCAAGCTCGATGCTCAACAGACGAAAGCGTTGTTTCTCCTTCACCCCTGGAACATCGAACCAGAGCTCCACCACATCGCCAGACTTGCCTTTCTTTGGCGCCGTCAAGATGTTGTCCTTGACCTTGACATAGAGGAAGAGTGAGTCGTCGTTGAACAGCAGCTGCAGCGTCGCGCTGAGGTCCTTGGGACCCGACCAGTCGTATTCATACTCACCCGAGGTAAGCGTCTGAAACGCGTGCTCCTTGACGCCATTCCACTCACCAGGGTCGGAATCGATGGTCACGAACTCACCCTGGAAGTACTCGGCCTCCAGCTCCAGCTTCGGAGCGTCGGCTGGCGCACCTCGTTTGGGCTTCTCAGCCCAGGCGGGGCTAGAAACGAGCCCGAGGACAGACAGCAGTAACAGCGGCAACGCGCGCCGTCCATCGAGAGTGAAGCAACGAAGCGCTCGAAAAGACGAGTGAACACCTCCTACCAAGCCACGTTTCATCTTCTTCTTCCTCCTTGCAGGATGCTTCGAGCCCAGGGCATACTATGCCACAGGCGCGAATGCTTCCCAAGACAGGTTCGCAGCGTCAGCGCCTGTCAATGTATTCTAGAGTCGTCCCAACCAACCCCGTTGACTGGAACCTATCCTCGACGCCCCAAGCCCACGCCCTATTCACGCCATCTTCCCTCACAGAGCGACCCGAGGCCAAGGTAACGGCCGGCGAAGGGCGCGCCATCTCTCAACCACTGCTCTGGAGCGAGCACGATGTCCGAGAGCGAAGCCATTCGAGACAAAGCCCGTATCTACGTCGACGCTGACGCCTGTCCCCGCGAACACCGCGAGCTCATCCAACGCGCCGCCCAACGCCTCAAGCTCTTCGTCGACCTCGTCGCCAATCGATTCATTGCCACCAAATCCCCTTACCTGCGCGCCGTCCTCGTGTCGGCAGGTGCCGACAAGGCCGACGACTGGATCGCTGAGCATGTCGCCGAAGGGGATATTGTCATAACCGCAGATGTGCCCCTCGCCGCGCGCGTGGTCCCCCTCGGTGCCCTGGTCATCACACCAAGAGGCGATACCATCGATGCCAACAACGTCGGTGAGCGCCTCGGAATCCGTGACTTCTTGACTGATCTTCGCGAAACTGGGCAGTTCGGTGGCGGACCCGCGCCCCTCTCGGCACGCGACAAAGCTCGCTTCGCCGCCGCCCTCGATCGTCACATCGTCGCCCTCAACCGCTCCATTGAAGCATGATCATCGACCCGCTCTGGCCCCCTCGACGTCGCGCTGCTGCCATCGCTCGGAGCTGAGGCCCGCAGAACGGCTCGTCAGCTTCCTTCAGTTACCAGCAAGCCGCGGAATGACTAAGGCTTGCAGAGGGATCAGCCCTGAAGGTGCGTGGGCAAAGCCCCACAACTCACCAACCCCCGTCACCGAGGTGCTCCACCATGCACGCTCCCGCCCGCCTCGAACCACTTCACGACCAGCACCAAGCACACATCAGCGTCGCCTCCATGAACCAAACCGTGGGCGACTGGGCTGGCAACCATCAGCGCATCGTCGAGCTGATCGACACCGCCAAGGCGCGCGGCGTACGCTTGCTGTTGCTGCCCGAGATGTGCATCTCAGGATACAGTCTTGGCGATCGTCTTCAGCGCAGCGGCACCCTCAGCCGCTCTTGGCAGAGCCTCCTCGAGCTGCGAAAGCACACTGAAGGTATCGCTGTCGCTGTTGGCCTACCCCTGCTTCACGAAGGGGTCATCCTCAACGCCATGGGGCTCGTCGCCAACGGACAGCTCTGCGGCCTGGTCGCCAAAGAAAACCTCGCCACGGGCGATGTGGAATACGAAAACCGCTGGTTTCAGGCGTGGCCTCCTGGCCGCTGCGAGACCCACCACGGCGAAGGCGAGGTCAGCGTTCCGCTCGGTACCCAGCTCTTCGAGCTGCCGGGACTCGGCACCATCGGCTTCGAAATCTGCGAAGACGCTTGGAAAGGACTGCGTCCAGGCTCGGTTTTCGCCCTCTGCGGCGCAGACATCCTGCTCAATCCCTCTGCCTCATGGTTCAGCATCGGCAAACACGCCGTCCGACGCCGAATGGTCACCCAGATCAGCCTCGAGGACCACTGCGCCTACCTCTACGCGTCGCTCTCCGGCTGCGATGCCACTCGCCTCATCTTCGACGGCGCCAGCTTCATCGCCGTCAATGGCCGCCTCGAAGCCGAAGGTGCGCGCTTTGTCTTCACCCAAGACTACCACCTCATCGATCGGGTCATCGATCTCACCGAAATACGCCACATCCGCATGGAGGAAGGCTCCTGGAGAGAACAACATGCGCGCCTCCAGAATGGAACCTACGGCCCCATGCCCGTGCGCACCCTCGTCGAGGGAGACTTCTCCAGCACCCGCCAAGCCCCGCCACCTCCCCCATACTGGCTGCCTGCGCCCAGCAGCAGCGTCGACAGCTCGCTCCAACACATCCAAAGCCTCTGGCCACGCGCCCTCGAAGGCACCGACCTATGCCACCTCGAGCTCGAGCTCGCCCTCTGCCTAGCCCTGCGCGACTACACCCGAAAAACAGGCATCCACAAGCTCTGCCTCGCCCTCTCCGGCGGTCGTGACAGCGCCATGGTCGCCCTCCTCGTCGAGCGCATGCTGCGCTATCAGCACCCCCAGCTCCCTGAAGCAGAGCTGCGAGCCATCGTCCAAGAGCGCTTCGTCTGCGCCTACCTCGCCACCAACAACTCCTCCAGCACCACCCGCGAAGCCGCACGCGCCGTCGCCGAAGGCCTCGGCGCACGCTTCCTCGACGGCGTCATCCAAGACCCCTTGAGCACCGCAACCCAAGCCGTCGAACGTATGCTCGACACCACCCTCTCCTGGGAAAACCCCAAACACGACCTGCCCCTGCAAAACATCCAAGCGCGCATGCGCTCCGTCATCATCTGGACCGTCGCCAACCTCGAACACGCTCTGCTGCTCGTCACCTCCAACAAGAGCGAAGCCGCCGTCGGCTACTGCACCATGGACGGCGACACCAGCGGCGGCCTCGCCCCAATCTCGGATGTCCCAAAGAGCCTCATCAGCGTCTACCTGCATTGGGCTCGAGACTTCCACCAGTACAACTTCCTCGACAAGATCCTCGTACAAGCCGCCACCGCGGAGCTGCGCCCCCTCGCCGATGAACAAACCGACGAGGCCGACCTCATGCCCTTCTTCATCCTCGACCAACTCATGTTCGCCTTCGTCCAGCTCGGACTCGAACCCCTCGCCATACTCCAGAAACTCTGGCCCGCCGTCGAAAAGCACTACCGCACCAGCACCCCAGCACAGCCACTCACACGCTTCGCCGCCGATATCCGCAAATTCGTGCGCATGCTCTGCTACGCACAGTGGAAACGAGAACGCTTCGCCATCGGGTTCCGCGTCACCGCCTTCGACCTCGACCCGAAAACAGGATTCCGCTTCCCACCCGTCCAGGCCCCTTTCACCGAAGAGCTCGCCGAGATGGACGCTTGGGTCGCTCAGCACGAGCAAGTCACACCCTGAGCACTCAGTCGCACGCTCCCATCACGCAGTTCCCGCCCTCCCAGCAGGTTGACACACCACGGTCACAAGGCTACAAGCCCCCTGCGGCTGCATTTCGCCGCGCCTGATGGCTGTCTTTTGCGCCCATGGAGCCAGAACGTGAGCCACCACACCATGCGTATTCTCGCCAGCAGCTTATTGCTCGCGATGGTCGCCGCTTTGCTGATTATTTCCAGCAGCGCATGCTCTACCCAAAACGCAGAGAAAATTCAAGTATTCTGCACTGAATGGCAACGGATCGCCGAGTCGGCTGATGGCGACTGCGGGAAACTTGCTGCAGATCTCGAATCCTTCTTCGAAAAGCAGCAAGACAACACCCTCTACGGCAGCACAGACAATGAAGAGTGCCGAAAAGCCGCGGAACCCTGCCGCCAAGCAGTCGGCGAAATCGTCGCCCGCTGCGGCAACGACCCTGCTGTCAATGCGGCGCTCGACAAGCTGCAGAGCCGCTAACGGGCGCGCTGACGCCGTCATCGTAACAGCCCGAAGCACACAGCATTCTCGACGAGAAGAACGGCAGTGTTGCCACCAAGACCTGGGGAAACAGGCCAAGTGCCCAATCGACAAAAACTGGGGAAACAGGCCAAGTGCCCAATCGACAAAAACTTGGGGATACAGGCCAAGTGCCCAATCGACAAAAAATCGTCCTCGAGCGCTCTGAGGAGACGTCGCATGCCTGGTCTACGCTCATCCATCGCGCTGATGCTCGCGCTCTTTGGCCTGCTCTCGCTGAGCGCCTGCTCCAGCGACGCCGAGCGCGTCATCAAAGCTTGGGAGCAGCTCGCCACCTTGCTCGGCGAGGAACACACCGACTGTGCCGAATTCGCCGCCGAGCTCGATGCATTTCGTGAAGCGCACGCCGACATCTTCGATCCCAAGATGCGCCCGGTCTACGAACAGATTCAGGCAGACCTAGAGCTGCGTGTGCGATTCGAACGCAGCCTCGCACAGCTCGACACCCAGCCTTTCGCCTGTCGTGATGACGCCGCTGTGCAAGCCGCGACGAGTCGCCTCTTCGAAGGCCTGCTTTCGCATCCCTAAGTGGCGTCCAGGCTCTGCTGACGCAAAATCGCAGCTCAGTGGCCAAGAACGGCGAGCCGCTCTCGTTTCTCCCTCCCAAAGCGAGGGCGCGCCACCTAACAGGCGCTCCATCCGAGCCGAGCACACATCCCATTCCGAGGCAAAAGGGGATCCTCATGAGTGACCGTCTCCAACCTTTCGAGTCCTTCATCACACCCCTCATCCCTGAAGCCAAGCTACAACAGCGTATCGCCGAGCTCGGGGCGCAGATCACCGAGGACTATGCCGACAAAGAGCTCATCGTTGTGGGAGTCCTCAAGGGCGTCTTCCCATTCTACGCCGACCTCATCAGACAAATCCGCCTGCCCTGCCGCTCCGACTTTCTGGGGCTCTCCAGCTATGGCTCGAGAACCTCCACCAGCGGTGTGGTTCGCCTCACCAGTGACCTCTCCCAACCCGTCAACAACCGGGACGTGCTCATCGTCGAAGACATCGTCGACACCGGCCTCACGATGAACTACCTGCTCCAAAACCTGAGCCTCAGAGGCCCACGCAGCGTCTCCATCTGCACGCTACTCCACAAACCATCCAACGAAGTCGTCAGCGTCGAGCTCAAGTACGTCGGATTCGTCATCGAAAACCACTTCGTCGTCGGCTATGGCCTCGACTATGCCGAGCGTTTTCGCAATATTCCCTACATCGGGTACTTTGGTGGAGCGCTGCCCGAGCTGGACTGAGCGCGCCTTGGTGCTCCATATCGAGCCGCCCTCGGCCCCAGCTTCGCGCCTCGCATTCGCTTGCTCTCGGGCACCGACCTCGTGACCGCAGCGATCTCCGCGAGGGTCGATGCCTCTTGCTTGATTCACCGAAGCCGAGGAGCCCGCGATGGCTGAGCTCGATCTCAACGAAGTCCCAAAGTCATGGCTGCCCTACGCGGTCATGGCTTTGCCCTTGCTCGTGCTGCTCGGGCTCGTTTTGGGCTTCTCCATCCACAACAGCGAGCGACTCGCCCTCACCGTCGAGAACGGACAAGTCTTCGTCGAGAAAGGCATCTTCTTCCCTTGGGGCAGCTCCACCTACACACCCCACGCAGCCTTCGAAGCGGTCACCATTCCCGATGAGCTCGAGCTCGAGCTTCCCACCGGGGAATGCGAGCAGCTCGTCGACTGCGAGCGACGCTTCTACCATGCGATCCTCGCCATCGCCGCCGCGCTCCTCGAGCGCCGCGCCCCCAAGGACCTCGAAAGGCTACGAGAGCTCCTCGTCAGAGCCCAACTGTTCCCTTCTATTGGCCTGGGAGAACGCGCCCCCATCGAAGACCTCACCGGTGCCATCCACTACATCGAGGCACTCATGCTGCTCGATGAGGTCCAGGTCCAACTCGAGCTGAGCCGAAAAAAGCTGCTCCGCAGTCGAATCTCTGGCGTCGCAGGCATCGATACGCTCACCCTCGACGCCCTCATCGACATGATCGAGAAGCAGCTCACCGCCATCCAGAGCATCCGCCCCAGCCTCACCCCACTCAGCCCAGCTCCAACGACGCCCAACGACGCGGCAGAGCCAGTCGAGCCCCTCGACCCCATCTGACGGCCTCAGCCGTCGTGGCACAGCTCCCAAACCAGCCACGACAGGCCCACCGCAAACACACCTCCCGCCACGTCCCAGAACAAATCTCGCGACGAGAAGCCGCTACCCCAGGCTTCATCATAGAGCTCTTTGGCCAGCCCCACCGTGAGCACGGCGCTCATCGCCAGGCTCGCATGCTGCCAGCCCTCATCCTCGGCACTCAACGCGTCGAGCAGCGCAAAGCTACCGCTCCCCAAAGCTGCCGAAACCGAGAAATGCAGGGCCTTGTCGGGGCCAAAGAAGGGGTCTTCCCCCTCCACCTCGTCTGCCCACGACGGGAAGGACAGCAGCCCAGACAAACTGAGGACGGAGAAGATGAGCAGCCCTCGCACGACGACCTCGTCTCAGTGGGCGCTCGCTCCCTTGGGACGCGCGTTCCAGATCCGCAAGGAGAAGAAGAGCCCCAAAATGGCGAACGGCATCATCACCAACGGCCAGTTGTGCCAGTTGTCGGGGTCCATCGCCGCGTAGCCGTCTGGCAACACCCCACCCAGCAAGAAGGATTGCGCGCCAGTGCCCAAGTAGACACACGCGTCGATGATTCCAACCGCCACGCCAGCGTTCTTCTTGCCTCCGAAATCCATGCTCGCCGTGCCCGAGAGCATGCCGTGCACACCGATCACGCACAGCGACATGAAGATCAGCGTCCACGCAAAGAGCGGACTGCCCAAGACCAGGAACATCACCCCTGTGCCCACCAGCATCCCTGCGTACAGAATGGCAGAAACGGGGCCGCGACGAGAGCGGAACAGGTAGTCCGAGATGATTCCTGCGAACATGCCGGCCAGGATCCCGGCCATACAGAGGCTCAGGCCCCAGTTGGAAAAGACGAACTCCTGCATCGCCCCGGTCTGCTTCGGGTAGATCTTGCCCCACTGCATCATCGAGTTACGCAAGAAACCGCTCGAGAATTCGATCACTGCAATGGTGAGGATGATCGGGTTGGTCAACATCTTCTTGAAGACCTGCGGCACCGTCAATGCTGGGCCTTGCTCACCGGAGGAGGCATCTCCCACATCGAAGTTCTCGAACCCAGCTTGTGCTGGCTCGTCGCGAATCACGAAGATCAACGCCAAGATGAACAGCCCGATGATCGCCGCTGGAACGAAAAACGCGTACTCCACCGAGCTGTTGCGGATGATGATTTCGTTCCAGTCGTACGCGAAATAGACGCCAAGTGAGATCAAGATACCGAAGATGCCCCCCAACACCCCCCTCTCTCGCACGTGGAACCACGAGGCGTTCACCTTCACGATGGAAACCGCACCGAAGCTCTGGAAGTACATGTTCCCGGCAAAGAGAATCGAATAGACCAAGACCAGATTGTCCGTGTATCCGACCACCACCATCACGCCCATCAGCACGTTCATCACCACCACGCCAATGGTGCCGATCAGCATCGCCATGCGCCCCCCCAGCTTGTCGCAGAGAGGACCGTTGATGATGAATGCAACGCCATAGGTGATGGCGCCAATGCCAAAGATCAGACCGAAGTCGTCGTTGGTCATCAGCTTCATCTCGGCGAAAGCGTTCTTGGCAACCGTCAGGTTATAGCGCCCCATGTACAAGAAGGCATACGTCAAACCCAGTGGAAACCAATTGAAAAAGCGCCTTCGGCGAAACGCTGCGCTGTGCGCGATTTCCACCTTGGGCAGACGCCACAAGACCAAACCAACCCCGCCCAAAAGAATCAAGATCGGCAGAAACTGCTCCCACCAGGAGCCACCGGTCTTCTTGGCCGTGCTCTTGGCTTGTTCGGGACACGTCCCAGCCGCGCAGGCCTGCGCATACTCGACGCGCTTGATCACCTCCGAGCGCGTTCGCTCGTGCTCGGTGGTCCCCAGCGCATCGCCAAACGAATCGATGGCAGCAAGGTAGTCCTTCTTCAGCAGCAGGCTCTCGCCAAGACCCATGTGGGCATCGATATTCTTGGAATCCGCATCGATGGCGCGTCGAAAGGCAGCCTCGGCCTCATCGAGACGCTGTTCTTTGAGCGCGGCTTTGCCCTCTTGGACTTCACTACGGCCAGCTTGGCAGGCGCTAAGCAAGGCGAAGGCGAGCAAGAGACAGACGAGGACGAAGGATCGCATCTTCTTCTCCAATGCCGGCTGTTGACCAGCTAAACCTGAGGTGGACAGCTTTCGAACTCAGGACACCGCCTGGACCTGCAAAGAATGCTTTCTGGCGGAGTGCTGATTTCCTTGTGTTCTTGAGCTGTTTCCGACAGAGTCAGCGCAAACTCTTCCAAATGGTCTCTACGGCGCTTCAAGCACGGGTGCCCGCCTTCCTAGGCAAGGCACGAGATGCACGAGACAATCATGAGAACAGGGAGATGGCGACTTTCTCGAAGGAAGGTCAGCTCGCCGAGGCAGCCTCTTCTGCTTCCTCAGGGAAGAACAGAATACGCTGGCAGTTCTCACACACCTCCAAGGTGTCCCGCTTCTGGAGGCGAATATAGAGCTGCGGCGGAACCCGCATGAAACATCCCGTACAGGCTCCATCGACGGCAGCAACCACGGCCTCGCCAGCTCGCCGGCTGCGAATGAAGCGATACCGGGTGATGATGTCGGCGCGGATGCCCACCGCCAATGCCTTGGTGCGCTCTTCGATGCCGCTGCTCTTGGACACGGCGATCTGCGCTGCTTCCTCGACGCTTGCGCGCTCGGCTTCGAGCTCCTGCTCCAAGCCATTCACCTTCTCTTCCATGCTCGCGATGGAAGCCTCAGCGACCTCGATGGCTGCAGAGAGGCTAGAGACTTCCTCCTCGAGCTGAGTGCTGATCTTGCGGAAAGTCTCCATCTCGCGCTCAGCTGCGGCGTACTCACGGCTGTTCGTGACGTTGCGGAACTTCGACTTGGCCTCGTTGTGATCGTGCTCTGCCTTGTTGCGCTCCGCCACCTTCGTGGCATGCGTCAGCTTGGTTTCTTGAAGCTGAGCTTTCTGGGCGTTCAGTGCTCCAAGCAACGAATCCAGCAACGAAGTAGCCTCGCCAAGCTTCGAACGAAGCTTCTCCACATCCTCACTCAGCCTGTCACGCTCGAGATCCAAGGCCTGAAGTTCTCTCAATCGTCTGATCTGTTCCTTCAATTCCATTCCTCCCCAACAACCCAGACTGCCGTCGCATCGCGCGGATGCGCTACCGGGGGCTACGCAAGCAAGGTGACCACACCGAGCTGCGCGCAATTCCTAACGAAGTCGCGAGTCTTAAACGAAAAGCGCCCGGGCGTTGACCGCCGCGGGCGCAGATGAGATTCGATATGAGCGAGACCATCACGAAGGCTGTCTCGTCCTCGCGGGCCACTGGCTCCTTTGAGCTCCAGACACGTCACTTGTACGCACCCTCCTTCGGCGTTCGCCCGATGGGCCCACCTGGACTCGAACCAGGGACCAACTGATTATGAGTCAGCTGCTCTAACCGACTGAGCTATAGGCCCAATGGTGCGTTGCCGCCGCGCCGTTTGACGATGCGAGCACCACGACCGCGCCGACTTATAGCGAAACCCGTGCCGACTGTAAAGGCAGCGCTGGCGAGCTTGATAGCATTCGTTTGCTCCCCCAGAGCGAGCTCAGGGAGACAGCATTTGCTATTGAAAATCAACAGCATAGAACATCAAGGGGCAGCGAGTAAATCATCTGCAGTACCGGCCACGCCATCAGGGCCCCACGAGCTGATCGAAAAGAGCTTGCCGCCTTTGTGCTCATACACATAGGGTGCCTTCCAGGGATCGGTCGGCCACTCGATGGAATACTGCTCCAGAAGCAAAGGCTTGAGCTCCTCAAGTGTGGCCGGAGCCCCCGCACTCGCCGAAATCGCCATCACATAACTCGAGAGCTGGCGCATCACCCGCTCCGCTTTTGCGACCTCAGGCTCAGGCACGCGCTCGGCAGGCGGTGGCAGCGGCGCCGCCACAGGCCCATCATAGTCATCCGCTGGCTTGAAGCGGGGTTCGTTGTCGAGCACTGGCGCTTCGACAGGGGGCTGCGCCGATGGCTCAACCTCAGCCACCGTGTCTTCGCTTGGTGCCACCTTCTCCTGCTCTGCTGGGGGTGCAGCAGGGGGCTCAGCCTTCTGACATGACCACAGCATCAAACTGGAGCCGACGACGAGCACAAAGAGAATGCCACGCGAGAAACGCTGTCCCATCTCGACCTCCACGCGAGCACTCGCAGAAATCCTCACACCATCCCAACACGAGCACTCGCAGCTCACACCGAAACAGCGCTGGCGCTCAACCAGCCGCTCAAACACAGGCATCAGCGCCGACTCAGGGACGGATCTCGTCTCCGCTGTCGGGTTGACCATCGGGACCGAGGGAGTAGACCTCGAAGGTGCTGTCCCCAGTCTTCACGTAGGCATAGGGATTGCCCCATGGATCCTTGGCCCATGACACGCTCTGGACTTTGAGCGCTGCCTTGGCTGCCTCGAGATCCGCAGGCGCACCGTTCGAACTGGCCTCGGGCATGAGATAACTGGCGAGCTGGCGAGCGACACGAGCCGCCTTCTCCCGATCAGTCTCGACGGTCTTGTTCTTGCTCGGGGCAACGTGCTGGTGGTTGCCCTCAGATGCTGCCGCAGCGGGCTGCGTGCCCCCGCCCGAGCTGCTCGAGCTCTTTTCACAACCCGAGAGCAACAGGAAGCTGCACAAAGTCGCCAACAGCGCGACGCGTGTACACAAAGCCTTGGCGTAAAAGGGCATCGTCGTCTCCTTTGTCGACAGACGACGCCCTCTCGTCTCAACGGGACGCCGTCTTCGTCATGTCGCGGTGCATCGCCATCAAACGTGCAATGCGGTAGCGCTCTAGCTTCGAACGGTAGCTGGAATCGGGCTTGTTGTCACCATACTTCAGCGCCACGATAGCGTCGATGAGCTTGTCCTTGCTGCCGAAGCGCTGCTGGAGCTGCTCACTGAGCTCATAGAGGTGCAACAGCTTCTTGTTGCTCGTTGTTCGAATCCGACGCTCGAAATCCTCATCGCTCTCGTCCTCGAAGGGCTTCTCGAGTCGACCAATCATGAGCTTGGCCAGCTCCTTCTTGGAACCAAAACGCTCATTCACGATCTCTGTGGGGGTCTTCTTCCGCATCTCGCTCTCCACTCAGTCGCCGCAGCCCTCGCGTCCATCTCACAGCGACACGGACATCGTCGCGGCAGTGGGCCCAGCGCCCTTAGCACAACCCGTCGAGCAAAACAAGTCTGCTCGCCCCTCGAGCCCCTCGAAATCGACAGCACCGGAGGAGACCAAGCCAAAGCGACTCGCCGTACCATGAAGTTGGTGGAACAGGCCAAGTGCCCAATCAACAAGAAGTCGAAACCAGGAGGCGGAGACTCGCTGCGAAGCAAGCCCGAAAGAGGCAAAGCGCCCAATCGACAAGAACCGCCAAGAACACGAGGAGCCAGGCAGAGAAGACGAAGGGGCTTCTCCACAGGGAGAAAGAACGAAGGACCATTTGAGAGGATGCGAGAGGCGGGAATCGAACCCGCACGCCTTGCGGCACAGGAACCTAAATCCTGCGCGTCTGCCAATTCCGCCACTCTCGCAGAGAGTCCCGCAACGCGAGCCTCAGCCCACACACGGCGCGCATTCTCTGCACAGATCGTACGCAGAGTCAGACGCTGACGCGATAGACACTTCAATCGTTTGTGCGCGCCTGAGATGGGTGCAGAAGGAATCGAACCTTCAACCTACGGATTAAGAGTCCGTTGCTCTGCCAGTTGAGCTATGCACCCTCAGTTTTCAACGACACGCCCAATGAGCGTTCATACACCCGGCAGGGCTCGAACCTGCGACCTACGGATTCGAAGTCCGTCGCTCTATCCAGCTGAGCTACGGGTGCGGAGGGTGGGCGAGGGGACTTGAACCCCCGACCTCTGGGACCACAACCCAGCGCTCTAACCAGCTGAGCTACGCCCACCACAGAAACACCGCGGCTGCGTGTCGGGACCGAAGGGAACACCAGGCTCCCCCCAGAAGCCGGCGCGCTAGATAGCACGCCTCCGAACACGATGTCAACCACTTTTTTTTCGCGCCTCGAAGATTCTTCCCTGTCGACGGTTCCGCCGTCGCTTCACACTCGCTCGCTCCAGCAACACTTCCTCGGGAAGGCCCCGAGGATGCGTACCCTTCGCTCGCTTGCCAGTACGCCTGGCAGGATTCGAACCTGCGACCCACGGCTTAGAAGGCCGTTGCTCTATCCGACTGAGCTACAGGCGCTCATGCCGCAACATCGGGGCGATAGGATTCGAACCTACGACCTCTGGTACCCAAAACCAGCGCGCTACCAGACTGCGCTACGCCCCGCTCGTCCGAACATGCACTTCGCAACCGCATCTCCAGGCGGCGCGTCGCGGTATTATCTGACCACGCTACAGAAGTCAAGCAGCAAACGCGCTCTGTCCACGCGCCGCCAGTACCACCCCACGACGCGGCCAGCCGCCCCATTGTGACAACGCAGCTATCGATTCCAGCAACACTTTGGACTATGCTGCCCAATGTGTGGCGCACTGGGAGCAAAGCCGCACACAACCTTGCCAAAGCATCAGATGCGCCGCTCTTCGCTCAGGCTCCCGCGCAGGTGAACAGCAGCCCCGCAACCGAAAAGGCCTCGAGCTCCTTCGAAGCTGGGGGGAACAGGCCAAGCGCCCAATCGACAAAACTTGGGGGAACAGGCCAAGCGCCCAATCGACAAAAACTTGAGGGAACAGGCCAAGCGCCCAATCGACAAAATTCGTCCGGAGGCAGCGTGTCCACAGCCACCATCGCGCGATGGTTTCGCAAGCTCCCAGAGAGCGGGAAGCTCCAATGCCAGCTCTGCCCCCGCGCCTGTACCCTCAGTGATGGCGAGCGCGGCTTCTGCTTCGTGCGCCGGCGCGAGGCGCAGCGGCTCGTCACCGACGCCTACGGCCAACACACCGGCTTGTGCATCGACCCCATCGAGAAGAAGCCGCTCTTCCACTTCTACCCCGGCAGCGCCGTCCTCTCCATTGGCTCCATCGGCTGCAACCTCGCCTGCCGCTTCTGCCAAAACCACAGCTCGGCCCGAGCCACACAAGTCGACGCACTGCGCTTCGCCTCCACACCAGAACGCATCGCAGAGCTCGCCAGTGAGCACGGCTGCCGCAGCGTGGCCTTCACCTATAACGAGCCAACGGTCTGGGCAGAATACGCCATCGCGATCGCTCGCGCCTGCCATCAGCGCAACATCAAGACCGTGGCCGTCAGCAACGGCTACATTCAGGACCAAGCTCGAAGCGAACTCTATGAGCACATCGACGCGGCCAACATCGACCTCAAGGCCTTCTCCGAGCGCTTCTACAGACAACTCTGCGACGGGAAGCTCAACCCTGTCCTGAATACCCTCGAAGCACTCGCCAAGACCCACGTCTGGCTCGAGCTCACCACCCTGCTCATCCCGCAACACAACGACAACCCAAGCGAAATCGCCGCCATGTGCGATTGGATCGGCGAACACCTCGGACCCGACGTGCCCCTGCACTTCAGCGCGTTCCACCCAGACTACAAGCTCCTCGAGCTGCCGGCCACGCCCATCGACACCCTCAACACCGCGCGCGAGCTCGCCCTCGAGCGCGGCTTGCATCACGTCTACACCGGAAATGTCCTCGACACGCGAAGCCAGAGCAGCTACTGCCACCACTGCCAGGCACCCGTCATCGAACGCTCCTGGTACCAGCTCGAGGCCTTCCACCTCGAGGCCGCTCAGTGCGCTGCGTGCCATCGCGACTTCCCAGGACACTTCGCCCCAGCACCTGGAAGCTGGGGAAACCGACGCTTGCCCATACCGGCCTAGCACCTCGTTCAATGCCCATCGACTGTCAACGACTTCCCGAAATCAATGGGAGCTTCGCACTTCCACCACCGTCCGTCAGCGAGTCCGCCATGAACCACAACGCTCTCGATGCACGACCGCACGCGCATGCACGCCCCTTGGCGCTCATCTCAGTCGCGGTGCTCCTCTTTGCTTGCGCCGAGGAGCCACAAGACGACCGCTACTCGCGCCGAAGCCTTGCCCTCCAGGCCTACTGCACCGCCACCGTCGAAATGACACCCGGTGACAGCTCCTCACGCATCCAGGTCGACGTGGAGACCGACTACATCCCCCGCGTCATCATGTGCGAGAACGGCGGTGCCGACTTCGAAGCCCTCAAAGCTCAGGCCGTCGCCGCACGCACCTACCTCTACTACACCCTCAACGCCAACGGCCACGTCAAGAACGGCACCGTCAACCAGGTCTACGCCTCCTCGAGCAGCGGACACTGCCCCCTCTCCCGCAGCCCAAGCCAAGCCCACTTCGACGCAGCAGCCCAAACTGCCGGACAGGTCCTCATGTGGGACGACGTCGTCATCTGCGGCTTCTTCGTCGCTGGCGCCATCCCCTCCGCTTCCTCCTGTATCGCAAGCTCTTCAGACAGCGATCCCACCAGCACAGAGAAGTGGGTCACCTACAACTGGGGAAAATCGGGCAGCGATGTAACCCAAACCCCCCTCGGATGGGTCAGCCCCAGCAACAAGTACAACCGCGGCTGCAAATCCCAAAACGGGGCCAACTGCCTCTCCCAACACGGCTGGGGCTACAAAGACATCCTGCACTTCTACTATGGCATGGACGTGCTGCTCACCACCGCCGAGGGTGCCTGCATCGCCCCCGTCGCCTGCTCCCCCACCATCGATGCAGACGAGGTCATCATCGACGAACGCGACAGCTGCTTCCAGAGAAGCAGCTCGACGACCTGGCGCAGTGAAGACTCAGGATACAATGGGCAGCTCTACTGGACCTACGTCTGGGATAAGGAGGCAGACTGCGTCGGCACATGGAAACTCGACTTCGCGAATGCAGGAGAATACGAGCTCGAAGCCTGGATCGAAGCCATCGGACCGCTCAGCACACAAGCCCCCTACCTCATCCGCCATGCAGGACAAGAGCACACCGTCGTCCTCCCACAGCAAGGCAACAACGGTTGGCTCTCTCTCGGTCGCTTCAGCTTCGCCGCCGGTGCAGACCAGTTCGTGCGACTCAGCGACGCCACAGGCGAACCCTACACCAACACCGACGGCAAACGCATCGTCTTCGATGCCCTGCGTGTGCGCCGCTACATCGCGCCTGTCGAAGACAACGACGAAGACCTCGCTCCAGACCTCCAGGAAGACGTCGTCGAAGACCCTATCGACGCGCTCGACCAGCTCCCCGACCAAGAAGACAGCCAAGACCAGAGCCTCGAACCCATCGATGACGCCTCCCCCGAGCAAGACCCCGAGCGCGAGGAACAGAATGACGACGTCAGCGAGAGCGCTGACCACAGCAGCGACCAGAGCCATCTGCCCGACACAGGCGTCCCGCCTCAGTCCCGGGTCCAATCCAGCAGCGATTGCGCCTGCAACACCCTGACGCAAGCCAGCCGCCATCCTGTCTTCGCCGCCTTCCTTCTGCTCGGCTTGCTCCTGCTACGCCGTTCCCCAAACAGCACACGCAGACACTAAGCCTCACCCTTCAGCGAAGCTCCACACCGTGTCGCGCCTCGGATGCGCGTCGAAGCATTGACCCAACCAGGAAACGACAACTCAAAGGGATTCCAAAGAGCATAACCCTTTGGCGAGGACTGGGGCAGAGCCGACGAAGGCACGCCCTTCCTCCATATCCTCACCGCCTAGGAGACTCACCTTGCCGCGTTGCCCGACTTGCCGAAGCGAATTCTCCGGTACCATCAGCGAGTGCCCTCGTTGTGGTGCCCTCCTCGACGACGTCGTGCCCCATTCGACCTCGACGAACCCTCCAAGCGCGCTGCTCTCCATCGTCGACGAGGGCAAACTCGCCGGTGTGGTCACCGCCTCCGACCCACTCTCTCCCTCCCTCGAGCTCGACTTCCAAGCCGCGGAACGCCAGCTCCAACAGGACAGACGCAACACCACCATCCTGCAGCGCATGATCGATATCGCCCAAAAACTCGGCGATCCCGTGCGACTCAGCCGCTGCTACGCCACCATGTCACAGCTCCTGAGCGACCCCAAACAACGCGCCGATTACCTCATCAAAGCCGCCGTCGTCACCCGCGACGGCCGCGGTGAACCCCTCAAAGCCGCCGCCGGCTTCATGCTCGCCATCGAGCTCGACCCAGACCGCCTCGATGCCTTCCAAATGGTCACCGAAATCTACGCTCAGATGCAAGACTGGGAGATGCTCGAACAAACCTACCGACGGATGATCGGCTGGCACGCCGGACGCGAACGTCCCAACACACTGGTCATCTCCAAGCTCTGGCGAAAACTCGGCACCCTCCTCAGTGACCCCATCGGACGGCACGAAGACGCCACCGTCGCCGTGCGTTCCGCCATCCGCTTTGCCCCCCACGAGCTCAAGAACCACGCAACCCTGCTCGAAATCTACCAGCGCTGGCCCGGACATGCCGTCGAGAGCGCAGATGCCCTCAGCGAGATGATCCGTCTCGAAAACGACCGCACCGAGCTGCTGCGAAACCTGCGCTTGCTCGCCGATGCCTACGTCCAAGCCGGCGACCACGACGGCGTCTACTGCGTGTGCAGGGTGCTCGAGTGCCTCGGGCGGGCCATGCCTCAAGAACGTGACTTCATCGCTCGCTTCCGACGCCCAAGCCCCAAGCCCATCGAGCAACAACTCACGCCTGCACAATGGCAAAACGTCTTCTATCCCCCTAATTACTCTCAAGAACTTGCACAGATTATGGCCACCCTCGTGGAGCTCGTCCACGACATCATCGCCCGCGAACTCCCAGACTATGGCCTCAGCCTGCGCGACCGCATCGACGCCGCCACTCCGTTGCTCTTCAACAAGACCATCCAGCAAGTGTCCACGCTCTTTGGCCTCGAACAGCTCCCTGATGTCTTCCTCGCCGAACAACTCGACGTCGACATCAAGAACGGCATGCTCGAGCCCTCAGCACTGATCGTCTCGCGCACTTTGCTCAGCGGCAAGAGCCCTACCGAGCTCGCCTTCGTCGTCGCCAAGCAAGTCGCCCTCCTGCGCCGCGATTTCTACCTCGCTGGCGTCTCGCCTGTCCAAGACATCGAGCTCTTCCTCGTCGCCGCCTCCAAAGCCCTGCTCCCAGACGTCGACGTGCCCGCATCCAAAGACATCGACACCGTCGCGCGCCTCACCAAAACCAAGCTTGACGAAGAGCGCCGCGCCGACTTCACCGAAAAGCTGCGCCTCTTCTGGCAACATGGCGCCGTCCCGAACCGAGAAC
The DNA here is from genome assembly GCA_034002465.1 of Myxococcota bacterium. GTDB lineage: Bacteria > Myxococcota_A > Bradymonadia > UBA4248 > JAVFAO01 > JAVFAO01. Next base: position 8,824 of record JAVFAO010000032.1, on the reverse strand, counting down.
TTGGGGAAACTGGCCAAGCGCCCAATCGACAAGAACTCTTCGTCCAGCAAGTCGACGCCATCGCCAATCGACTCGCCTTCCTGGTCTGCGACGACCTGAGCGTGGCCTGCGCCTGCATCCAAGCGGAAAGCAAGCCCATCGGCGGTCTCACACCAGAACAACGCATCGACGCTCTGCGTCGTTTCGCCGCCTCGAGCCCCTACGTCAAACTGCGCAAAGAACTCGGGCTCAGCATCGCCCAACGCTGAGCCAAGCAGACCGCGCCAACCTGAAAAGAACGGATTCCAAGGGGCTACTAGCCCTTTGGCGGGTTGTGGAGCAGCGACCAGATGCTCGAAGAAGCAGGGGATGCGTGCCCTACTGGTACCGGGCTCATTCCTTGGACGCCGTCGGTGCCTCCCAAACATAAAGGTCGCCCATCAGCGGCAACGAACCCGAGCTGTTCATCCGCGGTGACGAAAGCAATCGCTCTGTGCTCTGACTGACGTCGCCCACGCGAAAATGCGAGATGCCGTCGAGCACCTCCACCCACTGCTGCACCGTTGCAGCAGGGTCGAGGCTGAGACCAAGCCCCTCGAGGGCAGGATTCTCCATGGCGAAACGGGAAACCGCCGCATACACCTCGGGCAAGTGTCGGCGCAACTCGCCAACCGGAATCCGGCGCTCGCGACCAACCGGATCCACCAACACCGCATCATCATCCTTCAGACGCAACCAGGTCGTGCGAGGTGGCGGCTGATCAATCCGCAGCCGCAACGCAGAAAAGGTCTGCGTATCGCGAGCCCAGACCAGGACAGACACCTGCCGCACATCAACATCTTTCAAAAAATCAAATAGTTGGAGCACAACATCCAGACCTAACCCTCGGTCCAGAAGCACCTGTGCTTCGTGCACAGGGCCACAGTCAGGGCAAGCTGCCCGAAACGCCGACCGCAACAATCCGCGCGCACTCCCCCACGGCAAATACGCCGCGGTGGGCTGCGCCAAGTCGCTACGAAGTGAACGCGAGCGTGGCCAGGGCGAAAAACGAATCCCCCTCTCCCCCGCGAACACCAGCACTGGCGTCGCCTGCAGCTCGCCCAGCGAAAGCGCCACCTCGGCCAGCCTCTCCCCCGTACGAAGACGACCAAGCAAAAGCTCTGGTTGTGCCTCCACGTCAAGCTGCTCAACCCAGGCAACGAACGCCAACGCGAACGCCGTCATCGCCGAGGACTCAGCTCCCTCCCTCAATCGCGCCGCAAGCCAATCCAACTCCCGCAGACTGCGATCAATAAGATAGTTCTGCAGATTCAAGGGCTCGGCACAGCGCTCGAACAAGCCTTCATCGAGAGGCGGCAGAGGACGCGCCTGGGGCCCCAAAGCCTGAGGTGGACTGCACGCAAAACCGCATCGCCGGCGCATCGCGTCCATCACCTCGCCGGGCTCGCGCCCCTCACGCAAAGCTCGAACCCCATCCGGGCAGAACTGCCCTGTCACCTCTGCCAAGCTCAGCGCTCGAGGCGACAGGCGGGCCTCCGAAGCGTATGCGCGAAGCGCCAAGAATGCAGCTCCAAGACGTATCCACGGTTTTAGAGAGTCATCCTGCTTGTCGACCATCGCTTCAAGCACACGACGCACATGATAGGCACTCGACAAGTCATCAACGTCACCCTGCACGTAGTCAAGAATAGCCAAACAAAGCCTCGCCTGCATATCCCATCGAGTCGCGCGCATCAATGCGCGTGCCTGAGGTCGCAAGCGCTGGGCGAAGGCCGTGCGCTCGTCAGTCGCTGACAAGTCTGTGGGCATCGGCAGGATGGAGAGCTGGGCGAGCAGCTCCGCATAACGCTGCGCATCGCTCGAACCCGAAAGCTGCCCGAAGGCTTGCGCCACCAGAGCCTCCAAAGAAGAGCGCAGAAGCAAAGCGCGCAACACGCCGCCTTGCTCCTCGTCTGCTGAGGCGAGCGAAGCCAGCACATGCGCTAATCCCTCGCTCCTCTCCCCAACATCATCAGAGAAGAGCTTCGCCTCCAACACCTCGATGGGCAACGCCAACGGCTTTTCTGCATCCACCGACTCGAACGAGGCGCGTTGCGAAGCCCCCTCACAAGACGACCACAGCGCAGCCTGCGGCAGCAACAGACAGAACCAGCAGGACCGGATCACGATGCTGTGCTTGACGTTCAAGAGTTCGCTCGCTTTCGCAAATCGAGAAAAACAATGAATTCCAGAGGAATAGCCATTCGGCGAGGCGAGGGGCGACGTCCTAAGAGGACAGCTCGAGTGATGACGCCAGGGTGTGCGCCAAAGAACTTGGCCGAACAGGCCAGGCGCCCAATCGACAAGAAGGCGTGCAACAGGACCGCGAGCGATGTCGAAGTGCTCGAGAATGCTGGGCTATCACCGCCATCGCCAGGGGTAGAAGCGCTTGTGCAGGGCTCAGTCGACACCCCGGCCTCCCACTCACCATCAGTGCCAGCTCCCGAGCACCAAGCCCACCTCACCGAAGCTGGGCACTTCCTCGCCCCATGCAAGACTCACCAAGGCAGCGAGCAGCGTCGCACCGCCAATCCCCACCAAAACGTTGCTCGCCAGTGCCCAGTTCTCTGCTCGCGCTTGCAAATCATAGGCTTGCCGCTCTCGCAGCTCAGCGTCGAAATCACTCTTGGTCTGCATCGCCATCAGCCCACTCAGCGCCGCAGAGCTCAGACACAGCCCAGAAACCCCAAACAACACCCAGGTGACCGCGGGTGCCTCCCAGGTAGTCTCGTTCTCTTGTACCAGCTCGGGCTCGCTCACAACCCTCTTCACCAAGCTTGGACTGAGCCGGAGCAAGCGGCCTCGACTGAGCTCCACCCATTGTTCCCAGGGTTCGTAGCCAGCGGCCTCGATGCGCAGCAAATGACGACCAGGACCAAGCTCCGCCGTGAACAGCGGAGACGCACCCATGCGCTCGCCGTCCACAAAGACCTCGGCCCCGTGCGCCACCGCGGCGAGGTCAAGGTACGCCGGGAGGGTCCAGTCCCGCGTCTGCAACAGAGACTCCAAGTCTTCGACCAAGACTGCATCCAAGCTGTCGGCGCGAAAACGGCGACTGTACACCGCCTTGAGCTCGCCAGTCGCCTCGATATAGACCTTCAGGACAACGGACACCTCGTCGCCCAAGGCGTCAATGCTGCCAAAGAGCACCTGCGACGCCTGCTCGCGCCACACGGCGTTGGCCAAACACTCCGATGACGGCTCTTCGCAGCCCTCGACCAGCAAGAGCTCGCCCATCGTCACGTCGCTCAGCTCGAGCACCTCGAGATCCCCGCGCCGTTGCAAGGTCTCAATGATCAACCGGGTGGCGCGTTGCGCCTGCGCCTTGTCGTCGAGGCTACTCTCCAGCCCCATCACCGCAATCGAGCTCTGCTCCACCTGTTGCGCCAGCGCCAAGCCGGGTAGCGAGGTCATCAGCGCACAAAGGCTCAGATAGCGCAGCACGAGTTCTTGTCGATTGGGCACTTGGCCTGTTCCCCAGCTTCTTGTCGATTGAGCGCTTGGCCTGTTCCCTCAACTTCTGGCATTCACGCTCAATCTCAGTTTCCAAGCCGAGCCAATCCGTTGAACGGCAGCAAGACCGGCCGAGCGCGGAGATACGTGTTCTCGGTGTGGCTCACAGCGAAGCGCAGCGCCCCGTTGTTGTCCGCTGGGGGCCCACCCCATGGCTGCCCGAAAGCATCGGCGATCTGCCCACTCGGACGAATACAGATGGTCTGACCAGTGACCCCAGCGGTTTCCCGGATGTCGATGGCCGTCCCCGTAAAGTCCAAGACAACCTTCGAATTGGCCAGCCCCGCGCAGTTGTTGTTTGGGGACACCAACATCCTGACTTGCTCTGCATCAGCATCAACGATGATACCAGTCGCAACGTTATAGCTCACTGCCCGAAAACGAGCCGCGCGAATGGAGGCCGCCAGGTCTTGCGATGCTTCGGCGAGATCACGCTCGTTGTTCGCCTGCAACAGGCTCGGCAACGCAGCGAGGACCACGACCGCCATGATCACGACGACGATCATCAGCTCGATCAGGGTCACCCCCAAGCGCAGACGAGAGCGAAGAAGTCGAAGCCAGGAGGCGGAGACTCGCTGCGAAGCAAGCTCGCAGGGTGCGTGCCAGGGATGGCAGGCGACAAGAGATGGGCTGGGTTTCGTTTCTGGTGTGCTCATGACACTCCCGTACAAGAGGCGCTGCCCCGTCTCGGATTGTGCAATACGTGTTCCACGCTGTCCAGATGAGGCACTCGGCGCGCAGGCTGACTGGTCGCGCACACTTCAACGAGAGACACCAGGAGCAAACACCTGCCCGGCTCGCTCGCCCCTGTGCTGCTCTGCCGAAAAATGTCAACGCCTCGCAAGATTTTGCGCACCTCTTCGCATTCACTCGCTCACGGGTTCCGACCCCACTCGAGGACTCGTGGGGATGGAGTTCCCTTCGCTCGCTTTCGATTGCATTCGTTCGCTCTTGGGCACCGACCTCTCGACAGCTGCAAATCCTTCGGATTGTCGAGAGGATGCGTGCCCTTCGCTTTCTTTCGATTGCATTCGCTCGCTCTCGGGTACCGACCTCGCTCGATGACTCGCGAGGATGGAGCACCCTTCGCTCGCTGTCGATTGCGATCCTTTGACGTCTCGTGGGGGACGGGGCATGCTCGGGGCGGGTTGTCACTGACGCCCAATCACCCCCCTCACGCTATCGGCGGTGCGGCATGCCTCGCGCGAGTGTGGGGCTCGCCCTCTTCCTGCTTCTCACTGCGCTCCCGGCGAGCCTCTACGCCAATCCCAAAGCTCAGTTCTCGGCCACGAGCAGCGTGCAGGTCTTCGACTATCCACGCGCCGACCTGGGCACCGCTCCCGTTCGCCGCTTCGCCCAGGATCTGCGCCTCTATGCCTTCGATCTGCTCGATGACGACGCACTGCCACTCTCCCTGTCCATGTGGACCAGAACCGACGTGGACTTCGCGCTGCTCTCCATGAGCGCACCCTACCCGCTCGCTGAGCAGGCCCAACGTTACTCATTGCGACGCGTCGTCCTGCAAGCTCGGCAGTGGTGGGGCAAGCTCGACTTCACGGTCGGGCGCCAAGTGCTGATCGACGAGCTCGGGTTCTTCGAGTTTGACGGCGTGCAACTCGGCCTCTCACTCTGGCGCGGACTCGCCGTCGAGCTGCTCTGCGGCACCGAGCTGCCGGCTTTGGGCATCGACCAGCACACCCATGCCATCTCCATGGACGCCGGACACTACCTCGACCAACCCCTCTTCGTCCTCGGCACGGCGCTGCGCTGGGATGCGCGGGACTGGCAAGTTCGAACGGCCTATCGCCACTTTCTGCGTGACAACGCGTCCACCACCGAGAGCCGCTCGCTCTCACTGCTCGCCTTCGCCCGACTGGCTCAGCCTTTGTCCGTGTCCACGGAGCTGGTGCTCGACGCCTTTCTTTGGCACGCACAGCTGCTCCGCCTCGACCTGCGACTCGCCTTGCTCGACACCCTCTCTCTGGCCATCGACGCAGAACGACGCGTCCCCCACTTCAGAAGCAGCTCCATCTTTGGTCTCTTCGATCTCCGCCCCATCGACGAGCTCGGCCTGAGCTTGCGCTACCAACCCCATCCTCGGCTCGAGCTGGGCAGCAGCCTCGCTGTCCTGCTCTACGAAACGAGCCGTCCAGAGGACGAGCTCGAACCCGACACCCTGCTCAGTGCCTCGGCTTCCTGGCGCTTCCTCGACCGTTTCCGGCTGGGCGTATGGTACCGTGGCCGGGTCTCAGCCGATGCCGCCAGCCACAGCACTGCCCTGCGTTTCGATGCGTTCGACCTCATTGACCGCGTACAGTTGAGCGTTGACGCCTACTACGCCCATCTCAACAAGGAATGGAGACCGCAAGCGAGCGGTCACAGCTTTGGTGCAGCGCTGCGGGCTCGTCTGGAGCTTGGACCCTCCGTCCGCATCGACAGCCAGCTCGAAACGCTCAGTCATCCCCTCTCGGCCGCCGAGCTGCGCTGGCTGGGAGTGCTCGAGCTCGGGTTCTGGCTATGAAAGCGAGTGACCCCAGAACGATGCCGCGCAGGAACGCTGCACCAGGGCTACCCAGCGAAGGCGGCACCACCCTCCTTTCCCCGTATACACTTCGGAACCGGATCGTTTGCTTCTCGCTTTCGCTCTTCGTCCTACTTGGGGTCGCACTGAGCGCCGCGCTTGCTCAGTCACCCGGCTCATTGCTGCACACCTTGTCCAGCGAACGCCCCTCCCCCATCGTATACCCAGCAAGTCCAAGGATGCTCTCTTTCTCACATCAGCAACACGCTCAGCAGAGCTGCCAGAGCTGCCACCCTCTGGCCGCAGAAAGCCTCCGGAGCAGCGATGACCTACGCCCTTGCATGCAGCACTGTGAGCGCTGTCATGAGGAGGGGCAAGGCCAGCCCCCTACGGCCGACGCAGGGGAACGAGACAAGTCGAGGGAACAGGCCAAGCGCCCAATGGACAAGAAGTGCCCAATCGACAAAAAACTCGAGGTGCTTTCCAGCGCCGTCGAGCGCCCAAAACCCCGCCTCTACTTCTCCCATCGCCTGCACCAGGGCAGCGAGGAGCAGTGTGCGAGCTGCCACAGCCTGCGCGCGGACTCGGTGAGTCTGCCAGAGATGGAGCTTTGTCTGCAATGCCATGGCCCCGATGGCGAGCAGGCGCGAGACTGTGGGCATTGCCACCTCTCGGGTGCTGACGGTCGGCTCGAGACGCACTTTGACGAGGGAGTGCTCGCCCCGACGGGTCGCTTTCGGCAGGACGACCACCGAGACGATTTCGTACAACGGCACGCTGATGCGGCTCGCCTGGATACACGCTACTGCGAGTCCTGCCACAGCCCCCGCGAGTGCGAAGACTGCCACCAGGGACTGCTGCGCCCCATCGCGCTCCATCCGAGCGGCTACCTCGCTGAGCACGCCATCGACGCCCGTGCTGACAGCCAGACCTGCTCGAGCTGCCATCAGCTCGACCGAGACTGCGCAGGCTGTCACGAGCGTAGCTTCGTTGGGGAGAGCTGGACGCCCCCGTCGGACAGCGCCATCCACGCTCGCGACTTCACCGCGAACCCCATGTCAACGGCCTTTCACGGGGTCGAGGCACGCAAAAACATTGGACAGTGCATGTCTTGTCATGAGCAGGGGAGCTGCGTTCGATGTCACGCAGGCATCAGACCTCATCCGCCCGGCTTCGAACGCGACTGTGCTTCGCTGCTCCGCCGCAACCCAGCGACCTGTGAGCAATGTCACGGTGCACAGGCCGCTCGCCGCTTGAGCGACTGGTGCCAATGAACGCAAGCAACAGTGAGCGGAGGACACGCATCCGAGCGCGCATCAGAAGGATTTCTTGCTCGCGCGAGGTCGGTCATGCAGCGGGGCTCATTGCGCTCGTGCTGCTGTGTGCGGCCTGCGGCTATCGACCAATGGATGCATCGCCGCAAACCCTGCGCTACCGCATCGAGGCTCCCGCCTGGCTTGCTTGGACACGGCTGGAGCTCGAGCAGTGTCTACGCCAGGAGGGAGCCCGTTTGGGGCAGACCTGGCGCTATGACGAGGTCTTCGCCGAGGTGCTGATCCGCTTCGTCGACTGCGAGCAAAGCAGCCACGCTGTCGCTGTCGACAGCGAAGAGAGGGGACTGCAGCGCATCTCCACGAAGCAGCGTTGCCAAGCAGAGCTGAGCAGTGCAGAGTCAGGCGTGCTGCTCGAGGGCAGCACCACCTTTCGCGAGCACGAGCTCTCCCTGCTGAGCCAGGCTCAGGCTGACGACGCGCGCCAAGCTGCCCTTCGCGCGCTCTGTCGTCGGGCAATTCTTTGGACCTGGCAGCAGCACAACAGCGAATGACTTCAATGCATTCGTGAGGAGCGAGGAAGTGCGTGCAAATGGCGCTTGCCAGGTCATCACCCAGCAAAGGGATTCCAAAGGGGAATCCTGGGTGGGGTGGGCAGCACCCCACGAGGACAGACTCGAGGAGAAGCAGAGGAGCAGATGGCGCGAGCAGACCAGGACAAAGCAAGACAGTTTTTCAAAGACATCAAGTCGGGACCCGTGGCCGGAGTGTATCTCTTTCATGGCGACGAGCGCTATCTGGTCGAGCGCGCCATCGACGCAGTGCAAAAGCGGGTGCTGGGTGCTGACGAAGACGACGATGCCTTCCGCATGCAGAAGCTGCGCGCCGGGGACGTAGGCGCCAAGACGCTCATCGAGTCGGCCCGCACGGTGCCCATGCTCGGTGGTCAGCAGATGCTCGTCGTACGCGACTGTGAGCGATTTTCCGACGAGGAGATCGCGCAGCTTGCTGAATACGCCGCCAAAGCGAGCAAACGGAGCTGCCTGGTCTTGTGCGCAAACAAAGTCGACGGCCGCAAAGCTGGCTGGAAGAAGCTGCGCAGCGCTGCGTGTGAGGTCGCCTTCGCGCCGCTCTATCGCAACCAGATGGCCGACTGGATAGTGCGCCAAGCCAAGCTGAAGAAGCTGGCGATCAGCGCTGAAGCCGCGGACTACTTGGCAGAAGCGGTCGGCACCGACATGGCGCTGGCTGACGTCGCGTTGCAGAAGCTCGCGCTGGCGGAGTCAGCGGAGATCTCTCTGGAGACCGCCAAGATGTTGGTGGCAGACACGCGTGAACGCAGCGTCTTCGAGCTCACCGACGCGATCTCGGTGCGGGACACCGGCACGGCCTTGAAAGCCCTGCGCAACATGCTGGTGCACGGTGCAGAGTGCCTGGCCATCGCCTTCATGCTCGCGCGACACGTGCGGCTCCTGCTGAAAGTCAAGAGCGGCCTCGACAA
>JAVFAO010000031.1:0-30502 GCA_034002465.1 Myxococcota bacterium | reverse complement strand
GGTGCAGAGCGGCTCGCGCTCGCTCTCTGCATCTGCCAAAAGGGGTGCAGAGCGGATTGAGATCGCTTTCAGCTCATGCACGGTGCGTTGTCGAGCGCTCGAGAGCACTCTGCAGTCGAGCCAAGGGCACTCCATCCCCGCGGAGCCTCGAGCTGCGCACGAAGCCAAGGCAAGAAAAGCGCACATTGGTGCAGCTTTGAATCTCGGCGCCGCGCACGCTAAAGTGGAGAGGTGCCAACGTTGGCGCTGTCCTTTTCCAGAGGGAACCGTGATGCAACGATGCAGCTTCAGCCCCAGCTTCACCCCTTTCTCGGCCGCACTGCTTCTGGGGCTCTTGCTCGTCGCCTGCGGCGACACCGCCAGCACCGTCAAGCCAGACAACACCGAGCAGCCCGACCTCTCCGAGCTCAGCGACGAGGGCCAAGACCTCTCGCTCGACACCCCCGAGCCCGACGATGCGGACGCCCTCTCCGAGCAGTCTGACACCCCGCAAGACCTACCGCCCACCGACCAAACGGAGCAAGACGACGCTGAGCAGGACGACGCGCCAAATGACACGCCTCTCGACGAGACGAGTGATGACCAGCCCGATGAGGACACCGTCGATCCAGACGGCGATCCCGATGGTGACGGCTTGAGCAACCAGTTCGAAGCCATCGCTGGCACCGACCCCAACAACCCCGACAGCGACGGTGACGGCATGCTCGACGGCGTCGAGTGGCTCGTCGGCTCCGATCCGCTGCTCGGCGACCAAGCCTGCATCGAGCGCCGCTTCGAGGCGGGCATCTCCACCCTGCCCATCGACATCATCTTCACCATCGACAACTCCGGCAGCATGGGCAACGAGATCGACACGGTCGAGCGCAACATCAACCAGAACTTTGCGTCCATCATCCAGGCCTCCAACATCGACTACCAGGTCATCATGCTGTCGCGTCACGGCAGTGATTCGACCCGCATCTGTGTCTCCGAGCCACTCAGCGCGACGAGCTGCTCACCCGTCCCCAACGAACCCGCACACACCGAACGCTTCAAGCACTACAGCGTCTCGATCTCCTCGACCAACTCCTTCGAACGCATCATCGACACCTACGACGGCAGCGAAGACGACGCCTACGATCTCTGGCCCGACGGCTGGCGCCAGTGGCTACGCCCCTACGCGCACAAGGTTTTCGTCGAGATCACCGATGATGGCACCCGCAGCTACACCGCTGAGACCTTCGACGCCGCCCTGCTGGCCATGAACCCACCTCACTTTGGCGTCCCCGGCTCCCGCTCCTACACCTGGCACAGCATTATCGGCATTCACGAGAACACACCACCCAACGCGGCCTACCCGCCAGAGCATCCCATCGTCAACCAGCGATGCGACAGCGCTGCGAGCGGTGGCGTGGCCGAGGAGTACCAGAAGCTGAGCCAGATGACAGGCGGCCTGCGCTTCCCCGTCTGCCATCTCGATGGCTACGACGCGGTCTTCAACGCCATGGCCGAGGGCGTGGTGCAGCAGGCCAAGCTGAGCTGCGAGATTCGCCTGCCTCCAGTGCCCGAGGTCAACCCCTTCGCCATCGCCTTGCAGTACTTCCCCACCGACTCGAACACGGTTGAGCTGATCACCCGCGTCGAAGGCGCAGAGCTCTGCCATGAGCACGGCTTCTTCGTGCTCGACGGGGAAATCCGCCTCTGCCCCAGCATCTGTGACCGGGTCAGCGCCGACGAGACGGGCACCCTCGAGGTGCACGCAGGCTGTCAACCCGACGCCTGTGATCCCTTCGTCGACCCCAACTGCTACAACTGAAGAACGAGGGGGAAGTAGGGGCGCGATTCATCGCGGCGCTGCTTCGGCGACGCGCCGCTCGACCTGCGGCCTTACCAGGTCGCGCAGGGACCGGCCTGAACACTCTCTCCGCGAGCGCAGAACTCACCCATGGCGGCTCCGCCCTCGAACGCTGCGCCCCAACGCACGATGAAGCTGCATTGACTTGGCGGTGAGGAGAGGGCGTCACCCTGGGTCGGATCGAAGAGCAGCACGCTGCCACGGGTCGAGACGCCTGCGCCCAGGGCGCTGAAATCCGTGCGATCCGGCGCGTCAGAGATGCGCAGCTCGTCCCCAACCCTACATTTCCCGCGCACCTGCGGCCGCATCCCTCTCTCTGGCACACGATAGATGCGGTAGCGAGGCTGCAGCACGATGCGCCCATTCTCATCGAGGCTCCAGCTCAAATCCTTCATCGCCACATCGGGCAGAGATGGGTCCTTGCCCTCGGCGATCCATTCATCCCGACGCGCGCGGAGCGCTGGCGCAGAGGGATGCTCCGAATACACCGACAACCAGCGCTCGAAGCGCTCGAGGTCGCCATCGGCGATGAGCGCCGAGGCCATCACGCCAGGATCGATAGCCACGCGTAGCTCACTGCAGCCCACACAGCTCAGGACCGCCTCGGAAGCGGCCGGGTCGAGCTCTGCCAGGGGCAGCGACGCGCGTCCATCCTGGCCCGTGTGCACCGTCGCGCTGCGGGTCCCTGCGCTGATGAGCACGTCGGCGGAGCCAGGGAGGCGTCCACAGGAAAGCTGGACCGCGGGTCCGGTGCTCTCGTGCAGATTGGGCAGAGGAAGCTCGCTACTGTCTCCGGGTATCAGCGCGTCGATGAGCTCGGAGAGCAGCAAGAGGCCACCGACCGAGAGCACTGCGATCCCGACGTCACCCCGCACGTAGGCGTCGTCGAGCGAAGCTTCTTCTGCCCGTGTTCGGAGCTTGTCGGCGAGCTCATCTTTGCTGAGCTCTGCCTCGACGATGAGTCCGACACCGGTGCCCGTGCTGGCGACACCCACGCCAAAGACGAGCCAGTGCCACCAAGGGAGTACCGTCTGGACGCGCTCGAGGCGAGTGATGGTGCGCATGGGGGTCTGCGTGCACGCTTGCTCGACCTGCAGCTCGACGTTGAGGAAGGCGCCGACGAGCTCGGCGCTGAGCTGGGCTTGGTCGAGCTCGGGAGCGCGCTCCTCTTGCACCCATTCTTGGCTGTCGAGGACTCGAATCTCTCGCGATTCTTGTCGCATTCCGAAGGTATAGACGCAACCAGAGCAAAGGCAGCAAAGCACGATGAGCAGGGTTGCGGTGCGAATCACGGCTGCACCTCCAAGCTGAAGTCGTCGAACCAGGTGTTGCCGAGGTCGTCGTGCATTTCGAGGTCGAAGCGGAGGGGTTGCAGCGGCGCGCTTGGGCTGACGTCGAGGGTGGCTTGAAGCAGATAACTGTTGGCGGCTTGGCCGGGGTCGATGAAGGCGAGGCTGCCGTTTTCGCCAGTAACGGAGACACCTTCGACGCGACAGCCGCTGGAGCCAGAGTAGCCGTAGCAGTAGCCGGTGAAGCTGGCGGCACCGCTGACGCTGAGCTTGGTCCAGACCCCCGTGGCCTGACTGCTGCCGCGGTTGCGTAGGTAGATGCGCAGGTTGGAGTCCTGCCCTCGGTGCAGCGCGCCGTTTTGCTGGTCATCCACCAGGACGCGGTCGAGCTCGAGCTGGGCGCCAGTGGGGAGCACCGGGATTTGCGCGGTGTCGCTCCAGCTGTTGCCGAGCTCGTCGAAGAACTGCAGCTCGACGGAGACCGGCTGCAGCGGCGCGCTGGGGTCTAGCTTGGCATCGACCCGTAGGAGGTAGCTGTTACTGCTCGCTCCAGCGTCAATGACGGTTGTGTCGGCGTTCTCTCCGGAAGCGGACTGTGGGCTGAGGGTGCAGCCGTGGCTGCCCGAGTAGCCATAGCAGTAGCCGTCGAAGCTGAGCAGCGGGTTGGGGCTGTCCACACGCATCCAAACACCGGTGGCGCTGCTGGTACCGACGTTTTTGGCGTAGAAGCTCAACGTGAACTCCTCACCTGGGCTGAGCTGCTCATCGTCATTGCTGTCATCCGTCATGGTGTAACGGTCGAAAGCGAGCTGCGCGGAGGTGGAGCTCAACGGGATTTGAACGCGCTCAGTCCAGCTGTTGCCTTGGGCGTCATGCAGGGTGGCGTCGAAGGAGATGGGTTCGAGTGGGAGGCTCGCGAGGAGTTGCACGTCGACCCGCAGCATGTAGGACTTCGAGCGAGAGCCGGCGTCGATCCAAGCGCCACCAGCGTCTTGCGCAGAGGCATGCAGCTCGTCGAAGTCGCAGCCATGCGAGCCCGAATAGCCGTAGCAGTAGCCCTCGAAGCTGACCCCTGGGGTGACGCTGTCGAGCTCCATCCACACGCCTTCGGCAGCAGCGCTGCCGCGGTTGAAGGCGTAGAAAGTCAGGGTCGCGCTCTCGCCGGGGTTGAGCAGCTCGTTACCGTTGGTGTCGTCGGAAATCTCGATGTCCTCGACCTCGAGCAAGGCCGAGGTCGGGGGCGTCGCTATCTGGAGCTCGTCGGTCCAGACGTTGCCAAGCGCGTCGTGGAACGCGCCGTAGAGGGTGACGCTCTCGGCGACGGAGGCCTCGAGGCTCAGCTCCACACTGAGCAGGTAGCTGTGCGACTCGCTCTGAGCGGGGACCGTCGCCAGCGATGCGCCAGCGCCGGAGCAGGTCCCGGCCTCACAGACGCAACCGTGCGAGCCCGAGTAGCCATAACAGTAGCCGTTGGAACTGAGCACAGGGTCAGCACCGAGCTCGAGCCAGACCCCTTCGGCGTCAGTGTCACCGACGTTCTCGGCATAGAGCTGGAGCGTGGCAGATTCGCCAGGGTTGAGCTGACCATCTTCGTTGCTGTCGTCGCGAATGACGACCGCGCCGAAGCGGAGCGAAGGACCGTGGACCACCTCCTCCCGCTCTTCTGGCCAGCACACCGACGCCCCTTCCCTGCTCTCGCAGCGCTGGCCACCGTGACAGTCTTCGTCGCTGCTGCAGTCGAGCAGGCAAACAGGACCAAGCTCGGTGTCGACGCAGCGCGAAGATGATGGACAAGTGCCGTCGAAACAGCTGACACTGCAGATGGCTTGAAGGCCGGGGATGCTGATGCAGCCCAGACCGTGGTCGCAGCTTCGTTCGGAGCTGCAGGGTTGGCCCAGCTCACCGGACAGGCAGGCGCTGAGCGGGAGCAAGAAGAGAAAAGGGATGCAGTTGCGCATGGCAAGCCCCAAGGTGAAGCGCGTGGCTGCGAGGGGTACAGAACACGCTGCAAGGATTGGTAGCGGAGTGCTGAAGGATTGGCAAGTCGAAGTCGCCCCTCGCCAGGGGCGGCCACGGCATGCCGTGGCCCTGGGACGCTCAACGGCCTCGCCCCCTCATCCCTCATCCCTCGCCCCTCGCCCCTCGTTCCTATTCAGCCTCGCCCCTCGTTCCTGGCCCCTCGTTCGTCGTTCCTCTTCAGCCTCGCCCCTCGCCCCTCGTTCCTCGTTCCTTACTAGGAGACGCCCTTGGACGCTCGCTACATCAAGCTCCGCGGTGCGCGCCAGCACAACCTGCGCAACATCGACCTCGACCTCCCGCGGCAGAAACTCGTCGTCATCACTGGTGTCAGCGGCAGCGGCAAGAGCTCGCTGGCCTTCGATACCATCTTCGCCGAAGGCCAGCGCCGATACGTCGAGTCGCTCTCGACCTATGCCCGCAACTTTCTGCAGCAACTCTCGGGGGCCCAGGTCGACCGCATCGAGGGCCTCAGCCCCACCATCGCCGTGCAGCAGCGCTCCATGTCGCGCAATCCTCGCTCGGTGGTCGCCACCGTCACCGAGCTGCACGAGCACTTTCGCCTGCTCTTCGCCCACATCGGACGCCGCCACTGCACCCATTGCGGCGAGCCCGTCGATGTCCTGGGCGTGCAAGCCATCGTCGAGCGATTGCTGAGTGATTGGGAAGGCAGACGGGTACTGCTGCTCGCTCCCGAGCTGGGCGCGGCCACCGAAGAGCTGCTCGAGAAGCTGCGTCGCGACGGCTTCGTGCGCCTGCGCCTAGGGCAGAGCACCGTTCTGCTCGACGAGCTCTCGCATGAACATGGCTGGCAGCTTGGCAGCCTCGACGGCAAGCCAACGAGCGCGCTCATCGACCGCCTCGAGCTGCACAGCTCCCAAGCAGCTCGCCTCGCCGACAGCATCGAGACGGCGCTACAGCTCGCCGCGGGCAGGCTTCGCGTCGAGGACGCAGGCTCTGGGGAGTCGCAGGATTTCTCGTCGCTTCGCTGTGCCGCGTGCGGCACTCCGCTGCAGAGCTACGGCCCCCGCAGCTTCTCCTTCAACAGCCCCGAGGGTGCCTGCACAAGCTGCTCTGGTCTCGGCTACTCGCTCGCCTTCGAACACGAGCTGCTGGTTCCAGACCCGAGCAAGAGCGTGATGGAAGGGGCCATCGTCGCGATGCCGCAATCAGAGGGCGCCTACAGCCTGAAGCTCTTGGAGAACGTCCTTCGCGCCTCCAAGGTGGACCCCTCGACCCCCTTCGACAAGCTCCCCAAGCAGGTCGTCCACAAGCTGCTTTACGGAACCCAAGAAGCCATCGACTACGTCCTTCACGATCCCAAGAAAAAGCGGCACTACGAGTTCTCGAGGCCTTGGGAGGGCGTCGTGCCATGGTTGACGCGCCGCTACCGCGAGACGAGCAGCGAGATGATGCGCGCAGAGCTCGAACGCTTCATGCGCAGCAGCGCCTGCAGCAGCTGCGGTGGCAGCCGGCTGCGCGCCGAGTCGCTGGCCGTGCGCCTGGGCGAACGCAACATCGCGCAGTGGTGTGCGCTGAGCATCGCTGCCGTGCGCCGCGAGCTCGCGAGCCTGGCGCTGAGCGAACGGCAGCAGCGCATCGGTGGCCGCCTGCTCGCCGAGCTCGAGGCGCGACTCAGCTTCTTGGATGAGGTGGGCCTCGGCTATCTGACGCTCGACCGAACGGTGTCAACGCTGAGCGGAGGAGAAGCGCAGAGAATACGACTAGGAAGCCAGCTCGGCTCATCACTCACAGGCATTATCTACGTTCTCGACGAACCATCTATCGGCCTGCACGCCAAAGATCAGCGACGACTGTTGGATGCACTTGCTGCGCTTCGAGACCGAGGGAATACAGTTATCGTGGTGGAGCACGATGAGGACGCGATCCGAGCGGCCGACTGGGTCGTCGACATGGGGCCGGGGGCGGGACGGGCTGGCGGAAGGGTGGTCTGTGCTGGCCCGGTCTCAGAGATTGAAGCCTGCGAAGCGTCGCTGACCGGGGCCTACCTGAGCGGTCGTCGGCAAGTGTCTTGTCCATTGGGCACTTGGCCTGTTCCCCCAAATGATGCGCCGAGGCAAGCACAGCCAGGCAACGGCGAGTGGCTGCAGCTTCGCGGGGCCCGGCGGCATAACCTGCAATCCATCGATGTCGAGCTCCCTCTGGGCTGCATGGTGACGGTGGCAGGAGTCTCGGGCTCAGGCAAGAGCACGCTGGTCGCCGAGGTGCTCCTGGATGCGCTGCGACGCCGAATGCGAGGAGCCGAGGTGGATCCCGCTTTGTGCTCGAGCCTATCGCTCAAAGGCAATCCGAAGGCAGCGCTCCCTCTCGACAAGCTCATCGAGGTGGACCAGAGCCCCATCGGTAAGTCTCCGCGCTCGAACCCAGCGACCTACATCGGCCTCTTCGATCCCATCCGCGAGCTCTTCTCCAAGACCGAGGAAGCGCGGGCGCGCGGCTACAAGGCGAGCCGCTTCTCGTTCAACGTGAAGGGAGGCAGGTGCGAGGCCTGCCAGGGCGATGGTGTGGTGCGCTACGAGATGCACTTTTTGCCCGACGTCGATGTCCGCTGTGAGAGCTGTGGCGGTTTGCGCTATAATCGCGAAACCTTACAGGTCTTGTACCGAGGCCTGTCCATCGCCGACGTACTCGCCATGAGCGCGGTGGAGGCGTTGCCCGTGTTTTCAGCCATTCCTGCTTGTCGACAGCGCCTGCAGGTCTTGGTGGACGTGGGCTTGGGTTATCTGGCGTTGGGGCAGAGCGCCACCACCTTGAGCGGTGGTGAGGCGCAGCGGCTCAAGCTGGCCAAGGAGCTCGCGCGCCCGAGTGGAGAGCGCTGCCTCTATGTCCTGGATGAGCCCACCACCGGCCTGCACTTCGAGGATGTGCGCGTGTTGATGGAGGTGCTGCGGGCGCTCGTGGCGCGCGGGCACTCGCTGCTGCTCATCGAGCACAACCTGCACGTCCTGCGGGGCTCGGACTGGCTCATCGAGCTTGGGCCCGGCGGCGGCGATGAGGGCGGACGTCTGGTGGCTGCCTGCACCCCTGCAGAGCTCGCGCAGCTTCAGACGCCGACAGGTTTCTGCCTTCGTTGAGACGAACACCCAGGCTCCCTCGGATTCGGCAGCGCGCGCATTGACAAGAATGGCGCTGCAACCAATGCTGGGGGGCCATTCGTGGGGCGCATCTGCGGGCACCGGTGGCAGCGCTTGGGCGTCCCTGTTCATCAAGGAGCGAAGGATGAAAGTACGTGCTCTCACTCACTCGAGCGCCGCGCTCGCTTGCCTCTTGGCGCTGCTCGCCTGCGAGGTGCCCAAAGGGCCTGAAGGCGTCAAACCCGGCCAAGAAAGCCCTGAGACCAAGCGGCTCACCGAGCAGCAGCCCGAGTGCGCCAAGCTCTGTTCTCACGCGCTCGACTGCGTGATGGGTCAAGACGCGGAGCTCGAGGCCGTGCGGGGGACTCAAGCCTATCAAGAAGGCTGGACCGACTGTGTCTATGAGTGTCAACACACCCTGGACGACGCGCAGCGCGCATGCTGGACCGAAGCGGCTTGTGATAGCCTGCCCTCTGCTCAGGGCTTGGCCAAGCAGACATGTCCGGGCATGAGCGCCAAGTCCGAGCCCGTCACCAGTCCCGAGCCCGAGCCCAAGGAGGAGCCCGTGACCGAGCCCACAGCCGTAGCCGAACCCGTGGCGGCTGCCAGCACCCCAGACCCGGCAGCGCAGCTCCTGGCCAGCGCTGAGCCGCAGCCCTTCTCGGCGTTGGCGATGTGGGCCATGCAGCGCATCTCAGAGTCCACCCTCTCTCCCGACGGCAAGTGGGTGGCTTTCACCCTACGCAAGACCGATTTCGAAGCCAACAAGGGCGTCTTCGACCTGTGGCTGGTCGGCGTCGACGGCCAAGGCCTCAAGCAGTTCACCAAGGATCCCGCCCGCGACACCACACCGCAGTGGTCCGCCGATGGCAAGAGCATCTACTTCCTTTCCAACCGCTCTGGTTCCTCCCAGATCTGGAAGCAAGCCGTCGAGGGCGGCGAGGCCGAACAGGTCAGCCAACTACCACTCGACGTCTCCGATCTGAAGCCCTCGCCGGATGGGAACTATCTCGCCTTCAGCGCCGAGGTCTTTCCCGGGACCAGCATCGAGGAGACCGCCGCCCGCCTAGAGGAAGAGAAGAAGAAGAAGACGACCGGCAAAGCCTACGACCGCATCTTCGTGCGTCACTGGGACACCTGGAAGGATGGTCGACGCAAGCACCTCTTCGTGCTGTCGCTGGCTGACGGTGCTGTGGTCGACGTACTCAAAGACATGGATGTGGATGCGCCGAGCAAGCCTTTCGGTGGCTCCGAAGAGTTCGAATTCACCCCCGACGGCAAGGGTATCGTGTTCAGCGCCCGTGACGCTGGCCCAGAGGAGCCTTGGTCCACCAACTTCGACCTCTATCTCGCGCCGCTCGATGGCAGCGCCGCTCCAAAGATTCTCACCGCCGACAACCCCGCGTGGGACACCCAACCGCGCTTCTCCCCAGACGGCAGCACGCTGGCGTGGTTGGCGATGTCACGCGCGGGCTATGAGGCCGACCGCTTCCGCATCATGGTGCGCGCCTGGCCGGACGGCGAAGCCCGCGAGCTCGCGCCGAGCTGGGACCGCTCGCCACATACGCTGGAGTGGGCAGCCGATGGACAATCGCTGGTGGTCGAAGCACAGAACCTCGGTCACAGTTCGCTCTTCCGCATTGCCCTCGCCGATGGCGCGGTGAGCACTTTGGTGGCAGAGGGCTCGGTCTCCGCTTTCTCCGTCGGCGCGACCCAGATCGTATACGGCCTCAACCACCTTCGCTCTCCTGTCGAGCTCTACGCCATCGACCTCGCCGGCGGCGAGCCCAAGACCATCACCGAAATCAACAAGCCCTTGCTCGAGAAATTGAAGATGGGCGAGCCCGAGCAGTTCACGTTCCAAGGCGCCAACAACGACACGGTGTATGCATGGGTGGTCAAGCCCATCGACTTCGATCCCAACAAAAAGTACCCCGTGGCCTACCTCATCCACGGTGGTCCGCAGGGCTCCTTCGGCAACGACTTCCACTACCGCTGGAATCCGCAGGCCTACGCAGGCGCGGGCTATGCCGCGGTGATGGTCGACTTCCACGGCTCCACGGGCTACGGCCAGGCCTTCACCGACTCGATCCAGGGCGACTGGGGTGGCAAGCCCTTCGAGGACCTGCAGAAGGGACTGGCGGCTGCGATTGAGCGCTATCCTTGGATGGATGGAGAGCGCGTCGCCGCGCTGGGCGCCTCGTACGGCGGCTACATGATCAACTGGATCGCCGGCAACTGGCCCGACCGCTTCCGCGCCCTAGTGGTCCACGACGGCAACCTCGATGAGCGCGCCGCCTACTTCAACACTGAAGAGCTCTGGTTCCCCGAGTGGGATCACATGGGCACCCCCTGGACCAACCCCGAGGGCTATGAGAAGCACAACCCCGTGCACCACATCAGCAAATGGAAGACCCCGATGCTGGTGATCCATGGCGGCCAGGACTTCCGCGTGGTCGAGACCCAGGGCATCGGCACCTTCAACGCCGCCCAGCGCATGGGCGTCCCCAGCCGCTTCTTGTACTTCCCCGACGAGAACCACTGGGTGCTCTCGCCTGCTAACGGCCTGCTCTGGCACCAAGAGGTCTTGGCCTGGCTCGACCGCTGGACCAAGCCCTAGACAACTTTGGGGAAAACAGGCCAAGCGCCCAATCAACAAGAAGCTTTGGAACTGAGATGCGGGAATACGATTGTGGGGCTCTGCCCCACAACCCGCCAAAGGGCTGCGCCCTTTGGAATCCCTTTGATTTCATATCTTTGCTGACGAAGCTCAGTCGCTGGAACGCGAGCCCAATAGCTTCCCCCCACGACAGCACAACACGACGCTGCCATTCCTCGGCGTCACGCAAGGCCCAGGTCGTTCTTTCGCAGCAACTCCTTGGCGAAGGGCAAGGTATCAGCTTGCTCAGTCGTGTGCCTGACCCGTGCGCCTCGGACCGCCACGCGCGGTGCCCCACAGGACGCACGTCGACCCAGAACCAGGGACGCGAAAGACATCCATCCCATGATCGAAGGTCTGCACGAAAATCTCCAGCTCTCCGTCACCGTCCAGATCCCCAACGGTTGCAGCCGCTGGCGCCCCGTTTCCATTGCCATTGTGACCGGGTGACGGCAGCGCGAGCTCGTGCAGCAGCGCGCCATCCGCCGCCAGGATGAAAAGACGACCGCTGCTCGAGTCATCGGGTGCACCAAAGGTCACGAAGAGCACCTCAGGCGAACCATCCTGATTGAGATCGGCGACAGTGGGCTCGCTGGCGTAGCGAATGGGCCGTCCACCACGGTAGTCGAAGCGCCAGAGCAGCGCGCCGCTGCTCTGGTAGGCGTAGAGGCCGCCATCGTTGAGGGAGACCAGCAGCTCCAGCGCTTGGTCACCCTGCAGGTTGACCAACACTGGCGCAGGGATGCCACCCGGAGGATACCAGCCGTCCACCTGGATGGGTTTTCCACCCCTCGGCAGCGTCTCCCATCCGGGCTTGCGCATGGCCGAACGACTGCCATCCCCATAGGCCCCCTCTAGCACCATCACGGCATACGCCTGTGTCTCGTAGGGTTCGTGCAGCTCCACGTTCGGCACGCCAATCACCTCGTTGCGACCATCGCCATCGAGATCCGCCACACTGGGCGGAGAAGCCGTCCACTGCAGCCACTCCTGTGCCGAGGGGTGCGGCCACTCGCCCTCGTGCAGATGGTAGTGCGCCTCCTCCACCGACGGCTCGGCCCAGCGGATGAACTGACCCCAGGTCAGCGCCTCGCCTGCGTATTCCGAGGAACGATTGGAGAACCAAGGACTGGCATCGATGGCGACGCCATCCAGTTTGAAAGCCTGGATATGATGATTGTCGTAGGTGGCTAGAATTTCGAGCGACGCATCGTCGTCGATGTTGCCAATGCCGACGTTGAGTCCGTAGCAACCGTAGCCAGAATGCCCTTGACCGTTGCGTTCTGCGTCGTTGCCCTCGCCAGGGAGGGCATTGTAGCGCGGCCACGCGGGCTGATGCCCGCCAGTGGGCTGGAAGCTGTGACCCTCGGCGTCGAAGACAAAGACTTGTGAGCCGCCGCTGGAGGTCTTCAGGGTCTGGGTGGTCGTCACCGCCAGCTCCACGCGCCCGTCGCCATCCAGGTCGGCCGCGGCGAGGCCCCGGATTTCCGGCTGGCTGTCGTTCTGAGTGGTGTCCACTGGAAAGCCATCGCGCATCACCAGCGCGTTGCCGTCCCAGTCATAGGCGAGCAGCTCTGAGCCGTTCCCGGCCACCACCTCCAAGCGGCCGTCGGCGTCGAGATCGGCCACCACATGCGGCGCGTACACCCGCCCGGAACCGTGCTCCGCCTTGTGCAGCAGCTCGAGCTGCGCGTCGTAGACAAAGATGGAGTAGTACGCAGCCACCAGCTCATTGTGCCCATCACCGTCGAGATCGGCGATGGCGGGAGCGGCAAACCAAGAGGTCTCGCCAGGCAGGTTCTTCACGAAAACCGGCTCTTGCACCTCCCCGACACTCTGCCCGGCCTCGCAGGTGGGGTTGCGCTCACCACCGGTCTGGCTGCCCGGACCTTTTGGAGGTGGCTCCTCGGAACAGGAGCAGAGCAAAGGGATGAGCAGCCAGGTGAAGCGCGTCATGAGCGTCCCTCCTTCCGGTGACACTCATGACTCTGCCCAATTCCGCAGCTCCAGGCAAGCCCAAGCCCGAGAAGGCGAGAGCGCTACGCTTTGGCGTCGGCTGAGAGCAGGTCGAGCATCAAGGCGCTGAGCTTGTGCGCAAACTCGACCGGATCGGCGAGCTGCGAGCCCTCGGCCAAGACGGCTTGGTGATAGAGCACCTCGACAGCACGCCCCAGCAGAGGATCCCCGGCGTTTGTCTCGAAACGGCCCTTCATGGCGACGAACAGAGGATGCCCAGAGTTGACCTCGAGAATGCGCTTGCGCTCGGGCAGCTTGTCTTGCCCCATGCGCTTGAGCAGCGCCCGGAAATGTGGGCTGTAGTCACCCTCTTCGCCCACCAGACACGAAGGCGAGCGGGTCAGGCGCGCGCTCAAGCGCACCTCACTCACATGCGCCTCGAGCTTCTCCTTGATGAGCTTGAGCAGCTCTGCGTGCTCCTTCTCTTCCTGCTCGAGCTTGGCCTTGGCCGCCTCCTTTTCCTCGGCGGTCCCAAGCTCGACCTCGCCTTTGCCCACGCTCTTGAACTTCTTGCCCTCGAACTCGCCGAGGCTCGACATCATGATTTCATCGTAGGGGTCGCTGAGGAAGATCACCTCATAGCCCTTCTCGAGCAGCGCCTCGACGTGGGGTGAGCGCTCGAGCGCCGCCCTGGATTCGCCGTTGATGTAGTAGATTTCCTCCTGCTCCGCCTTCATGCGCGAGACATAGTCCTCGAGTGAGGTGAAGCGCGGCGCGACGAGCGCCTCTTTCTTCTCCTCTTCGGGCTTCTCGTCGTCGCCCTCGTCCTCCTCGGGTGCAGGGGGCTCGGCGGCCAGCGTCGCCGAGCTTTCGAACCAGAGCAGCTTGCGCAGACGCTCACGTTGCTCATGATCACCCACCGCGCCTTCCTTGAGCAGACGTCCGAAGCCAAGCCAGAACTTCCCGTATTCTTCAGGTTTGTCGGTCTTCATCTTCTCGAGGCTGTCGAGCACCTTCTTCACCAGGCGCTTGCGAATCGCCCCAAGTCGACGGTCCTGCTGCAGAATTTCGCGTGAGACGTTGAGTGAGATGTCCGGGCTGTCGACCACGCCCTTGACGAAGCGCAGCCAGTCGGGCAACAGATCCTTGCTCTGCTCCATGACCATGACGCGATTGGAATACAAGCGGAGACCAAACTGGGCATCGCGATAGAAGAGATCGAAGGGCGGTCGAGAGGGGATGAAGAGCAGCGCATAGTACTCGAAGGTGCCCTCTGCCTTGAGCTGAATCGACTCCAGCGGATCACTCCAGTCGTGCGTCAGGTGCCGATAGAACTCCTGGTAGGCCTTCTCGTCGAGCTCGGAAGCAGGCCGCATCCAGATTGCCTTCATCGAGTTGACCGTCACCCAGTCGATGCGGGTCTTGCGGGTCTCCTCCTTGGGATTGCCCTCCTCGTCGCGCTCGACGTCTTCGCGCTCAGTCTTCAGTAGGATGGGGTGCTGGATGAAATCGGAATACTTCTTGATGGTCTGACGCAGGATCCATTGGTCGCAGAAGTCGGGCAGGTGGTTGTCCTCGTCGACCTCGCGCAGCTCCAAGGTGATGGTGGTGCCCACCAGCTCTCGTTCGGCTGGCGCAACCTCATAGCTGCCATCACCTGCAGAGCTGAAGCGCCAGGCTTCCTCGGTGCCGGCCCGCCTGGTCACCACCTCGACCCGCTTGGCGACCATGAATGACGAGTAGAAGCCCACCCCGAAGCGCCCAATCAGGGCACCCAGGTCGCCCTCTTTCTTGACGGCGTCCAACTCCTCACTGAACGAGCGAGTGCCCGAGTGAGCGATGGTGCCCAGGTTCTCGATGAGCTCCTCCCGCGACATGCCCACGCCGGTGTCCGCGATGGTCAGCCGGCGCCCCTCGCTTTCGGTCTCGATGCGAATCTCCAACGCCGTTCCATCAGGGAGCTTCGACGCGTCGGTCAGCGCCTCGACCCGCCGTCTGTCGAGCGCATCGGAGGCGTTCGAAATCAACTCACGAAGAAAAACCTCCTTGTTCGAGTACAAGGAGTTGATCATGAGGTCCAAGAGCTGCCGAGCTTCTGTTTTGAAATCAAAGGATTGAGGCTGCTTGTCGGTCACTTGCTGCTCCTCCGGTCTTCACGCCCGCCCACAGGGCGCGCGTCGATTCAATCGGAGCACAAGCCTAGACACGGCCTGCGAGCGAGCAAGGGGCGATGCACATCATCTTGATTGCACAGGCCCCATTTGCGGCCCCACTCGCCGCCCGCGTGGTCCCGCAAACCTCAGCAGGGCGGCACTGCCGCCACCAAAGGCACTGACTTGGAACGCTTGAGTTTGCTCGTCTCGAGGCTGACGCTGCTCGTCCGCTTGTCCGCAGGACCACCGTGCTCGGGCTGCATCTCGGGCACCACGTGAACGAGCGCTTCACGCACTTCCTCGCGACGCGTCGCACCACAAAGCGGTTCGAGCAGCACGAGGGCCTCGGAGACCTGAGCCTCAGTGACCGTCGCAAGGTCCCCAATCCAGATCTTGGGGTGCTTGGTCTTGCTCATGCGCTCGCCGTCGAATCCCAGCTCCTCAAAGAGCTTCTCTCCCGGCCGCACTCCCGAGAACTCGATCCGAATATCCACGTCCGGCTCAAAACCGCTGAAGCGAATCAGGTCTCTGGCGAGGTCGACGATCTTTACCGGCTCACCCATGTCGAGCACGAAGATCTGCCCTGTCTCCGCCATTGCCGCAGCTTCCATGACGAGCTGGGCAGCCTCCGGGATGGTCATGAAGTAGCGCTTCATCTCAGGGTGCGTCACCGTCACCGGACCGCCGGCGGCGATCTGCTCCTTGAACAGCGGAATGACCGAGCCGCTCGAGCCCAAAACATTGCCGAAACGCACGGCGCAAAACTGAGTCTGCGGATGAGTCTGCGACAGTGACTGCACGATCATCTCGGCGACACGCTTGCTCGCGCCCATGATCGAGGTGGGGTTCACCGCCTTGTCGGTGCTGATCATCACGAAGGCGTCACAGCGATGACGGGCAGCAGCCTCAGCAATCACCTTCGTTCCAAAGACGTTGTTGCGCAGCGCCTCCCCCGGATTGTATTCCATCATCGGCACGTGTTTATGCGCCGCAGCATGGAACACCACGTCTGGGGAGAAGCGAGCGAAGACCTGCTCCACCCTCTCCGCATCGCTGATGTCCGCGAGGATTGGGTGCAAAGCAAGCTCGGGGTGCGAGCTGTGAAGCTCCTTGTGAATGGCGTAGAGAAAGTACTCCGCCCGCTCGACCAGCAGCAGAGACTCCGGGGAGAAACGCGCCACCTGCCGACACAGCTCACTGCCGATCGAACCGCCCGCGCCCGTCACCAATACCCGCTTGCCAGAGATGAACTTCGAGATGCCCTCGATGTCGAGCTCCACCGCCTCGCGGCGCAAGAGATCCTCGACAGACACATTGCGGATCCGGCTCAGGTTCACCTTCCCGCCCAGAATCTCGAAAATTCCGGGGATGATCTTGACAGGAATATCAACGTTTTCACACAGTTCAGCGATGCGTCGAATGGCACTGCCTGGCGCGTTGGCGATGGTGATGATCACCTGAGCGGCGCCCTTCTCAGCGGCCAACTTCGCAAGCTCCTCGCTGCTACCGAGCACCTTGATACCATGAACCACCGTTCCCCGCTTGGACGGATCGTCATCAATGAAGCCAATCGGCGAGATCCCCAGCTCAGGCCGGGAAGCGATCTCCTTAGCGATCAACACACCAGCCTGCCCCGCACCCACCAACAAGGTCGGCAGCGACACCACCAGAGAAGCCGACCGCCGCGAGCTCGACTCCTGCCGCTCGGCCAGCAGACGCCGCAGCACCCGCACCCCAACCACACCCAGAAAAGCCAGGGCAAAGTTGATTGAGATGACCCCCACCGGCAAGATCAGATAGTGCACGCGGGGGTATTCAGAAAGAATCGCCGCAGCAGAAAAACGGAACACCAACAGAACCGCCGAAGCAAAGGCTATCGCGTAGCCAACACGAATGGTCTCGTGCAAACCAATGTAACGCCAGGCGTAGCGAGTGATCCCTGCTGCGAGCAGAACGACGTATTCGAAAGCAATCACATACGGCCAGACAAAGACCAGCCGCTTGAGCATCACTGGCGACAGCTCGAACTCGAAACGCAGCAAAAACGAGAGCCAGAACACCAGCGACAGCATCAGCAAATCGATGACAGCCTGCGCTGTCTTGTTGGCGATTCTCTGCATGACTCAGGTCCGGCGTTGCGACAACATAATCGAGACGATGCGCTCTTGCTCCTCTGGCGTGAGCGCCGATCCACTCGGTAAGCAAAGCCCATGCTCGAAGAGCCGCGCGGATACTGCGCCACCACGGCAAGGTGCATCGCGAAACACTGGCTGCAAGTGCATGGGCTTCCACACTGGCCGAGATTCAATATCCTCGCGCTCCAGAGCCAGCCTGAGCTGCTCCCGCGAGGCGCCAAAGACCGCCTCGTCAATAGTGAGACAGGTCAACCAGAAGCTGCAGCGGCTCTCGGGCAGCTCCTGCATGAAGCTTAGGCCATCAACCCCGGTCAACAGTTGGCGATAACGCTGGTTCACAGCTCGCCGGGCCGCCACTCGCTGCTCGAGCACCCGGAGCTGCCCACGTCCTACGGCGGCGAGCAAGTTGCTCAGGCGGTAGTTGTAGCCGATTTCCTCATGCTGGTAATGCGGCGCCGGCTCACGGGCCTGGGTGGCCAGGAAGCGAGCGCGACGTATCCAGCGCTCGTCGTTGGAGGCCAGGGCGCCGCCGCCCGAGGTCGTGATGATCTTGTTGCCATTGAAGGAAAACGCCGACATCACGCCAAAGCTGCCAGCTTGGCGCCCTTGATAGCTCGCTCCCAGCGCCTCTGCCGCATCTTCGAGCAGTGGCAGCTCATAGCGCGCGCATAGCGCCTCGATTTCCGCGTATGGGCAGAGCTGACCATAGAGGTCCACCGTCAACACCGCCTTGGGCAGGCGCCCCTGGCGAGCTCGCTGCTCCAAGTCCTCGGCCAAGAGCGCAGGATCCAGCACCCAGTAGCGCTCGTCGACATCCAAAAACACAGGCTGCGCGCCAACATAGCGGACGGCGTTCGCCGTCGCCGAGAAGGTCAGGCTGGGCACCAAGACCTCATCGCCAGGGCCCACGCCCAACATCAACAGCGCGAGGTGCAAAGCGCTTGTCCCGCTCGCCAATGCAGCGACATGAGCCACGCCTGCATGCGCTGCGAGCTCCCTCTCGAAGGCGTCCACCATGGGGCCGAGCGGCGCGATCCAGTTCGAGTCAAAGGCCTCCAGCAAGAGCGCCCGCTCCTCGCTGCCCATGTGCGGTGGCGACAGGTAAATACGCGCCATGCCTCGTCTCCTTTTACAGCGAAAGGCTCGAACACGCGCCCGAGCCTAGCAAGAACGTCGCCGCCTCAACCAAACAGTGCGAATACGTGCGTGCCCTCTCCCGAGCACAGCAGCTGTGGCCTCAGCCGCGGCAGCTCCACGCAGGCGCAGCGTGGAACACGCGCCATCAAGCGCGGCCCCTATCGCTCTCAGGGGTTCCTCGCTCGCCAACCCGCAATGCCATTCGCTCGCGCTCAACAGCTCCCAAGGACAGGAGCACAAGCCCAGTCCGAACTGCCAGGCCAAGCGTCAGGGTTCTCTCTTCCCGCGAGCACCCGCGCTTGTCAAGTCGACACAACAACGCAAACACCGCAAGCGAAGCCAGATACACACGCTTCCTCGCGACAATCCTCGGCTTCTCTGCTTCCGCATGGTTCACACCCGAGCGCGAGCGAAGCGCATCGACACGCCAAAGCTCAGGTCTCCATCAAGAACGCTGTCGCGTCTTGCAGGACCGAGAGCTCCGGGTGGCGCAGAATGTATCCGAAGTGTCCCATGGCGTTGGCGTAGGAACCAGGGATGGGTGCGGCATGCACCACCAAGCTTCCTAGCTCCCTCATCACCGCTTCGTGGCCGTGGCGGTGGGGCACCGTTCCGCGCCGCCCGACGAAGCAGACAAAGTACTTTCGTTCATAGTGGAAGTCGCCAAGCTGACCAGCGAGCATCGCCGCCCAGATGTCATAGAGATCGACGTCACAAGCGTAGTTCATCATGTCGATGGTGTGCAGACCCGGTGGCCGCACGTTGACCTCGAGCAGCATGTAGCCCTCGGGCCGACGGAAGAACTCGATGTGGAAAAAGCGCTCGCGAATCCCAAAGGCCGCCACGGTCTCGCGTCCCAGCTGCTCCAGAGGGGGATCGATCTCGCGCTCGGAGTAGTAGAACAACGAGCGACCCTCGTTGACCACCTCCATCACCCCACCACTGTATTCATGAGTGGTCGCAAAGATGATCTTCCCCGTGGCGTCGACGATACCATCGAAGGTGACGATATCACCGTGGATGAAGGGTTCGCATAGGTAACCCGGAGGCAGCTCTTGATACAGATCCTCGAGCTGCTCGAAAGAGTCGACCCGGTAGGTTGCCGCCGCCCCCACACCGATCTCAGGCTTGAGAATACATGGCAGAGCGTGCTCCTCGACGAAAGAGCGCAGCTCGTCCCAGGACTCCACGCGCAGCGCGGGCGCGCAAGGGATGTCAAACTCAGCGCAGACCTCCTTCATCCCCATCTTGCTGCGGTTGCGTGCGGTGTCCCAAGTCTTCTGCCCAAAGATGTTGAAGTCCTCGCGAAGCCGCGCCTCTATCTCGAGCCAGTACTCATTCTGCGAATCGATGCGGTCGATCTTGCCATGACGGTGCGTGAAATAGCCCATCGCCCGGACCATGGCGTCGTAGTCGTTCATGTCGGGGACGTAATAGTACTCCGACAACGCACGATGCAGCTCTTCCGGGAGGGCCAATGGGTGAGCATCGCCAATGCCCATGACGTTGACCCCACGAGCCGCGAGACGCTCGCTGTAGTGGATGTGGTTGGGGGGAAAATGCGGGGACATGATCACGACGTTCATGAGCTCTCCAGTCGGGGCGCAGCCTGACATGACGCGCACAAACCTGGTGCTGCGTCGGCGTTCGCCGCAGGATTGTACTCATTTTCAGCCGCAGCGCAGCATTTCTCTGCGCTCAAGCTCCACATGTACCAGTGCCACCAGCACACCAGTGCCGCTTCAGCTCGCCTCGACACCTCGCCCATGGCACAATACCGACCACCGCGCCTCGGCACCTGGAGCGCACCAATGCCAAAGATCCACGACTTCCTCGAAACCTTCGCCCAACACTACCCCCAACTCGAGGGTGCCAGCCTCAGCCCCCTGCAGGGCGGACTCATCAACCTCACCTTCCTGGCCAGCACGGGCTTCGTGCTCCAACGACTGCACCCCGTATTCCAACCCCAAGTCAATCTCGATATCGCCGCCCTCACACCCATACTCCGCCAGCAGGGCGTGCCCGTCCCCTCGCTGCTCCGTCAACAAGACGGGAGCGCCTGGCTCGAGCTCGAGGCCCCTGAGCCTTTCGGAGGCTGCTGGCGAGTCCTCGAGCGCCTCCCAGGCCAAAGCTTCGACAAAGTCGTCAGCGAAGCACAGGTCGACGCCGCCTCCCGCGGGCTCGCTCGCTTCCACACTGCGCTGCTCGACACCCCACACAGCTTCGCTTTCTCCCGTCTCGGCATCCACGATACCCCCGCCCACCTGCACAAGCTGCAGCTCGCGCTCGAGAGGCACCACGCGCATCACCTCTTCTCCTCCGTCCTTGATATCAGTCGACACATTCAGTCACTCTGGCAGCAATTCGGCGACACAGCGCTGCTCCCTCAGCGCATCGGTCATGGCGATCCCAAGCTCAGCAACTTCCTCTTCGACGAACAGCACACCCTCACCGGCATCATCGACCTCGACACCATGGGCTACACCACCCTCGACGCCGAGCTCGGCGACGCGTTGCGCTCGTGGTGCAGCTCCAGCCATGAACATGCCGATGCGCCGCGCTTCGAGTCCTCCATTTTCTCAGTCGCCGTGCAGAGCTATCTCGACCAGGCCCCCTGGCTCAGCCAGGAAGAGCGAAGCGCCATCCCGCGCGCCCCTCTACGCATCGCCCTTGAACTGAGCAGTCGATTCGCCGCAGATGCCCTGAACGAGTGCTACTTCGGCTGGGATCCCGCCGCCGCGCCAAGCCGCGGCGAACACAATCTGATGCGCGCCCGCAACCAGCTCGCCTTGGCCCTCGACATCGAGCGCCAGCTCCCGCTGCTCCAGGCAATCTGCGCCGAGACTGTCGCAACCAGAAAAGCTGCCATCCCGTCTCACTGAGCGAGCGTTCGCCTTTGCTCCCAAGACAAGCTGGGTGAATAGAGCTATGCTCCGCCGCCGACAATGGGCGCAACTGCGCCACTGCTCTCTCTCGGTGTCCTCAGGACATCGACATGAGGGTCCAACACCACGAGATATGGAGGTGAAGCGTGGGAATCTGGGCGACTCAGGAACTGGCAGGTTGGGGCCGCTACCCGATCGTCGAAACCTCGGTTTTACGCGCCGAGCGACGCTCCGAACTCTTTCGCGCCATTGAAGAGCGCGAGCAGCAGCCGCTGCTCGCCCATGGACTCGGACGTAGCTATGGCGACGCCGCGCTGCTGCGCAATGGCAAGGTCGTGCTCACGCGCCGCCTCGACCGTATGCTCTCCTTCGACCCGAGCACCGGCTGGCTGCGCTGTGAGGCGGGTGTCACCGTCGAAGACATCGTCAAGACCTTTTTGCCCCGCGGCTTCTTCCCGCCCGTCGTGCCAGGCACCCAGTTCGTTACCGCTGGCGGTGCGCTGGCCTGCAACATCCACGGAAAGAACCACCATGTCGATGGCTGCTGGGGCGATCACGTGCGCAACGTCGAGCTCCTGCTCGGCAGCGGCGAGGTGGTGCTCTGCGACCGTGAACAAAACCCCGAGCTGTTCTGGGCCACCACTGGCGGAATGGGCCTCACCGGGCTGATCCTCGCCATGGACGTGCGGCTCTATGAAATCGAATCGCCATTGATCGAGATGGAGTCCGTGCGGGTCGAGTGCCTCGACGACTTCTTCGAGGTCAGCAAAGCGAGCGCTGGCTTCACTCACACCGTCTCCTGGATCGACTGCGTGAAGACCGGCAAGTCCATGGGGCGCGGCATCTTCATGCGCGGCCGTCACGCCAACGCCACAGCCCAGCGCGGCCCATCTCCGCTGGAGCCGCTGATCGAGCTCGGTGGAAAGCTGGTGGATGGTCGCTGGTTCGAGTCCGACCACCTGCTCAACCGAGCCTTCATGGTGCTCTTCAACGAGACCTACTTCCGAAAGCAACGCCCCGGAACGAGCCGCAGCATCAGCGCCATTCAACCCTTCTTCTTCCCCCTCGACGCCGTACGTAACTGGAACTACGCCTACGGCAAGCGAGGCTTCTTGCAGTATCAGCTCGTCGTGCCCCCAGACCCAGAGCACCGCGTGCTGACAGAGGTCCTCGAGCGCATCTCAGCCAGCGGTATGGCGTCGTTCTTGGCGGTGATCAAGGACTTTGGGCCACGCGTCCACGGCGGTCTGAGTTTCCCTGTCCCAGGCACCACGCTGGCGCTGGATATCCCCAACCACGGACCGGCGCTGCTCTCCATGCTCGACGCGCTCGACGAGCTCGTCGCCGACGCTGGTGGTCGTATCTACCTTGGGAAGGACGCGCGGCTGAGCCGACGCCTCTTCGAGAAGATGTACCCCGAGCTCGACGCGTGGCGCGAGGTCCGTGACCGCTGGGATCCGCAGCACGTCTTCCAGTCGGAGCTCGGTCGCCGCCTGGGCTTGAGCTGAGCACTCGCGCGCCGGCTGAGCCCGTCGCTTGCCGACTGGGCTGGAGCCGAGTGTATCGCGACGCCTGAACTATCGAAGCAACGAGCATTTGGAGGAATACAGTGAGCGTCTTGATTCTTGGAGCCACATCGCCCATCGCCCGCGCCATGGCGGCGGTCTATGCCGCAGAGGGTCTGTCGCTTTGCGTCGCCGCGCGCGACACTGACGAAGCCCAACGCATCGCCGCCGACCTCGAGCTGCGCCACGGCGTACGCGCACAAGGCATGCATTTCGACGCCCTTGATTTCGAGAGCCATCCCGCCTTCGTGGAGCAGGTCGAGCAGGAGCTCGGCCCCATCGAGGTCGCCTTCGTCGCCTTCGGAGAACTGGGCGACCCGCAGCAGTCCTACCAAGACTTTGCGGCGGCCAAACGAGTGATCGAGGTCAACTACACGGGCGCCGCCTCAATCTGCGAGGCCCTCGCCCAACGCATGGGAGAGCGCCAGTCGGGCACCATCATTGGTATCTCCTCGGTCGCAGGCGAGCGCGGACGGCAGAGCAACTACTTCTACGGCAGCGCCAAAGGTGCCTTCACCCTCTATCTGCAGGGACTGCGCAACCGCATGCAGAAGTCGAAGGTGAAGGTCATCACGGTCAAGCTCGGCTACGTGGACACGCGCATGACCTACGGTCTGCGCACGGCGATCCCCATCGCCTCCCCAAGCGCGACGGCAAAAGCGATTCGCACCGCCCAGCGCCTAGGCCTGGACAGTTTCTACTATCCGCCGTTCTGGGGTGCCGTCATGGGCATCGTGAAAGCGATCCCCGAGGGCATCTTCAAGCGGCTATCGATGTGAGCCAGACCTGCGCAGCTCGAAGTGGAGCTGCGCGGCCAACGTCCTCGGCTCGAGGGCATTGCGCTCGCTCGCGCGAGACCCTCGCTGCGCTCTCTGTTCTCCGCTCTTAGAAGCCACCCGCGCCGCCCATGAGGGCCTCGACGGTGGTCTTGAGCTTGGTGAACTCGGCGTCGGTCAGGCTCAAGCCAACCTTGATGTCCTTGCCGCTGGCCTTGATGCTGAGCTTCTTGAGGGCGACGTCGAAGCCCATCTGCGCCACCATCGGCTCTGCCATGGCTTGGCTCAGACCGGCGTTGGCCATGTCGACGAGGGACTTGGCGGTGTCGTCCTTGTCGCAACCGGCCACGAGCTTGAGGTCAATGCCGGAGCTGAGGCCGAGCGAACCGTAGACATTGAGGACACCAGCGGCGAGGGGGTTCTCGCGAGACATCTCATCGCGAATCGACTTGGGAAGGGCAACCATCATCCAGATGTTCTGCTTGGTGTCGACACCCTTGAGCATGGCGCTCATGTCCGAGCTCTTCTTGATGGAGTCCTTCTTGCCCTTGTTCACCTCGATGGCGGCCTTGAGCGCGGCCTCGGGAGCAACCACCACGTAGCCGCCCATGAAAGCGACGCCGCCCTCTTTGTCGATCACGTAGTAGCTCTGTCCCTCGTGCTTGCCGTCGGTGATGGCAGCGCCTTCCTTCTTGGCGAATTCGATGGCCTTCTTCTCATCGACCTTGCCCTTGGCCACGAAGATGAAGTTTTCGCTCTTCTCGACATCGGCGGGAGCCGCGATCACGAGGCTGGAGAGATCCTTCTCGACATCGAAGCCAGTCGCATCTTTGAACTGCTTGACGCCTTGCTGGAAGTCCTTGTCGGCTTGCAGCATCTTCATCACGTCACTGTAGATGGAGGTCTTCTTGAGGCCGTCCACATCGATGGCGACGACGAAAGCGTAGTCCTTGGGAATGTAGTCGAGTGCCGCCGTGCCATCATCGGCAAAAGCCGTGCTGGCCATGGCGGGAAGCACGAAAGCGGCAGCAAGCAACATGGTGAATACGATTCTGAACTGTTTCATGGACGAGAACTCCTTGGGATGATGGAGTGGGCGGACAAAACGGATTGCCCAATCCGAGACTGCGAACGGGCGGGCGAAGTGTGCCTTCCCCCCGACACGACACGAGCTTAGAAGCGCGAAGCCGCGCTTTATTCAACCGAGTCCAATCAGCCTGACTTTTTCGAAGCAGCAGGGCGCAAACCCAGCAAAACAGCGCCCCACAGCGTGCCAATGCTCACTTCGCAGCCGAACGAAACGACGACGCCAAGCCCACAGGCACGAGCAAGACTGGCCAGTTATAGGGGTGCCACCGCAGATCGTCAACGAATGCGCGTCATCTCCGTCATCTCCGACGTCTCCGGCGAAGGCACAGGCAAGCATCGAAAGGACTGGAGCTTCGCCCCCTACGACGCAGCGCTCGAGCTCGAAACCGCTTCGCGTCGAAGCCTGGGACTCAGCCGTCCGAATAGCTCAGTTGATGATACAGGCGACCGAGGTCACCGCCTCGCCATTGTTGCTCTCATCGCACTCGAGCACCACTCCAGTACCTGTCGCGTCGCCGTCAACCCGAGCGAAATAGTCTTTGGGAGTATACGGAGCCTCGACCATGAACGGTACCTGTTCCGAACCTCCAGGGAGCAGCGCTGCCTGGGTCTGGGCCGCCCCTAGGTAGACCCCCGCTGCGTCGACGCCTTCGAAAAACTCGACCCGCACCCCGGGCCCCACCCCCAACGCACCCAGATTGCTGACCCTCGCCCGCAGCTCGAGCTGATTACCCGGACAAAACAGCTGGGCCACCGACAAATCGATACTCAAGTCAGGAGCGTTGAATACACCATCGCCTTGCACGTTCTGCCGATAGTTGTTCAGCCCCGCCTTGCTCCAGTTGTTCTCTTCCAAGAAGGGCACGTTGCCATCAGAGCTCGCGTTGGTCACATGGTAGGTGTGCTGCGTCCACACCCTGCGCGTCGGCACCCACACGTCCTCGGCATCACCCCACACGTAAACTCCGGCGTGAGGCCCGGCGTAGCCACTCGCCGTGCACTGCGAAGCAGTGCCATTGGAGACGATGAGGATCTCTGAGTTTCCATCGGAATCGACGTCAACCACAATGGGATACTCGTGGATGGTCAGGCTACTGCTCTCAATCTGCAGCATGACGTCACCGCTTTGCCCGTCGTAGACCCGCATGTAGCACTCGTCGGCATAGATTACTTCGGAGCTGCCGTCACCCTGAAAATCGAACACAGATGAGCCGGTCGTGTTGGATGACTGGTCCTGCGTGGTCTTCGACCATCGCACGAAACTTTGTCCGGGCAAAGGCGCGGGAAGCTCTGCAGGAATGGACTCGCCTGGGCGAGCAAAGTCGTAGACAGAATAGGAGCCCGCACCCGCCACGCCAACCTCGGGCCGACCGTCATCATCGAAGTCTGCCACCGTCGGAGGACCACCAATGCCGCCTCCAGGGAGGTCAATCGGCTGCGTCCGAAGCCCTGGCTCACTCGAGCACGCCGCCCCCGTCGCATCGACACCACACCACAGCTCGCCTGTTTGTCCATTGAGCGCAATCACTTGACCACGGGACACCAACACCACCTCGGGCTTGCCATCCAGGTCGAGGTCGGCGATCGCAGGATAGCCGTCCGTACCCGAATACTGCCAGTATACGCTCACCTGCAGTGAGGCCCCAGAACCACTCAGCTTCCACGCATCTCGACCCGACACCAACTCCGGACGACCGTCCAGATCGAGATCGGCCACCGCCGTAATACCACCATGATAGGTCGAATTCGTGCCATAATAGGGCCCGTTCCCCTCGTGGTTCCAGCGCACCGTCCCATCGTGGTCGATGAGCGATGCCCCAAGCACCACCTCAGCCATCGGATCATCATCCAGGTTGGCCAAGCTTACCGCGCCGTTGCTCAGGTTGAGGGTCACAGGCTGTCCCGCGCCATCGTGCGCCGTCCACAACAAGCTCCCCTGGCCATCCACCGCATGAAGAAGATTGGTTCGTCCTGAATACACGATGTCCGGAAGTCCATCGCCGTTCACATCCCCAACCGCAGCCGTCGAGCGGCCATGACTGCCATAGGAAAGAGGCGGTTCGTGGGGAATGCGCCAACGCTCCTCGCCGGTCTGCCCGTTGAGCACCACGATGGTACCCTGCGGCCAATCGGTGACACCCACCGAGGTGTTCAGCACCACCTCCTGCACCCCATCACCATCGAGATCCGCCACAAGAGGCACCGAGATCACCTCCTCCGCCTGGTAGGACCACTCGATGGTCGGCGTCAGCTGCTCAAAGCTCGGCACCACCTCACAGCTCACCGTCTCGGGCTGCGGCAAACAACGACCCAAGGTTGGCTCACAAAACTCGCCCGGTTGCGCACAATCATAGGAATCCGAACAGCTCGCACCAGGCCTCGCACACTGCTGCGAGATGCAGAGCTGCTCAGCAGCACAACACACGCTGCCATCCACACCGCATCGCACTCCACTCGCACAAGAGGGCAGACAAGCCCCATCGATGCACTCATTGCCTGCCGGACAACAGACCGCAGGCTGACCGCACAAGGTGCCCCCTTCACACTTGTCGACGTCCTCCTCTCGATCCTCGCTCGAATCCACGTCGGAGTCGGAATCGTCCTCGATGAGCTCGAGCTCGTCCGGCCCGTCTGCCGCATCGGGCAAATCGCTCTCGTCAGAGAGCTCGTCTTGCTGCTCTGTGCCATCGGCTGCATCGAGCTCTGGCTGAGCCGCGTCGTCATCGTGCTCAGCAAAAGTGTCGTTCGGCGGACGGGTGGACGCCGTCGAACCACACGACAACGAAAACAGCGCGAGCAACGCCAACACCACGCAACCAGACCAAGTCAAGCCGATACCGAACGATTTGCTATCGGACACATCACTCTCCTGCACGCACGCTGTCTTTGCAGCAAGGCAGCGGCAACATCAATGGCACACGCGAGCCGACGGCAACGCCAAAGCCCACCGAGGCCATTTCCATCACAGCGGATCCGGATCGGCGAAGAATGAGTGCACCGTCCCGAGATCATAGGTGAATTCGATGGCCACGAAGGCGCCCTCGAAGTCTTCGGTGATGGTGAAGGGCTCACCTCGCATGACAGTGCAGCGCTCCTCCTCACGAATCCGCAGGGCATAGCTGCCAACGGGAATCAGAAAGCGCGCCGCTGTCATGGGTGGAATCCGCAAAGTACCGGGTACCGCAGGCGTTCCGTCGGGAAAGACCAGGCGCGCGCGCAGCTCCACCTTGCCAGCGTTCTCGACCTGTACGAAGCGGTCGCCGTTGCCCGCCGTCTCCTCCGCGATGGGCTGCTCCGTCGCAGGCTCTGGAGTGCAGTGGCTGAAGGTGCTGCGAATCAGCTCGTCCTCCAGCGCCACCTCATCCGCCTTGGTGCGCTCTGCCGCGTCTTTGAGGGCGAGCTTGCGCTTCTCCTCGCTCAGGTCCTCGACAGGAGGAGAGCCACAGGAACACAGCCAAAGCACGCTCAGGAGCAAACCCAGCAGAGCTCCAGCGTGTCCCATCAGATGACGAGCTCGGTGCGCGTCCGCGAACGCGTCAGAACCAGGCATACGATGCATCGAAGCCTCCCTCACTCAGAAGCGGAAGCAGCGCCTCGCCGCTGCGTCCCCCAAAACCCAGCAACAGTCTAGCTGCGCACCTGGCCGCTGTCGATGAGTGGCACCGTCTTTTGTCTGGCCTTCAAGGGCGGGAATATGTTAGGTGCCTGCTCGCGAATGCTCCCGACCCGGACGCGCCAAAGGGGATTGCCATGACCAAGCTGTCGATTGACGAAGAACTCCAATTCATTCTGCGCGGCGTCGTCGACGTCCATGTCGAGGCCGAGCTGCGTGCCAAACTCGAGAAGAGCCGCGCCACCGGCGCGCCCCTGCGCATCAAGCTGGGCTGCGACCCAAGCGCCCCGGACCTGCACCTCGGCCACACGGTGGTGCTCAGCAAACTGAGACAGTTCCAAGAGCTCGGCCACCACGTCATCTTCCTCATCGGCGACTTCACCGCCCGCATCGGTGACCCTACCGGGAAGAGTGAGACCCGCAAGCCCCTCGACGACGACGCCGTCGCCAGCAACGCCAAGACCTACACCGAGCAAGTATTCAAGCTCCTCGACCGTGAACGCACCGAGGTGGTCTACAACTCCACCTGGATGTCTGAGCTCGGAGCCGCCGGCCTCATCCAGCTCGCCGCCAAGTCCACTGTGGCCCGTATGCTCGAGCGCGATGACTTCAAGAAGCGCTTCCACGAAGAACGCGCCATCAGCATCCATGAGTTCCTCTACCCCCTCGTGCAGGCCTATGATTCCGTCGCGCTTCGCGCCGACGTCGAGCTCGGCGGCACTGACCAGCTCTTCAACCTGCTGATGGGACGCCAGCTTCAACGTGACTACGGCCAGCCCAGCCAGATCGTGCTCACCATGCCCCTGCTCGAGGGCATCGACGCCAACCTCGTCAACGGCAAGATCGTTGGCGCAAAGATGTCGAAATCACTGGGAAACTATGTCGGCATCAGCGACCCGCCTGGCGAAATCTACGGCAAGCTCATGTCCGTCAGCGACGCCTTGATGTGGCGCTACTTCGAGCTGCTCTCGAGCAAGTCCGCCGAACAAATCGACGCCCTGCGACAAGGCCACCCCATGGACGCCAAGCACGCCCTGGCCTTCGAGCTGTGCGCCTGCTACCAGGGTGAGGAAGCGGCACGAAACGCCCAGGAAGCCTGGAAAGCCCAGTTCTCGCGCCGCGAGATCCCCGATGAGCTGGCCGAGCACCGCCTCGCCTTGGGCGACAATGGCCGGCTCTGGATCGCTCACGCCTTGGTTCGCAGCGGCCTGGCCGCCTCGAGCTCCGAAGCCCGCCGCCTGGTCAAATCAGGCGCCGTCAAGAAAGACGGCGAGGTCGTGCAAAACGATAGCGAAGAGCTCGAAGCGGGCAATTACGTGTTCAAGGTTGGCAAGCGTGGCTGGGGACGCCTCATCCTCGAGTAAAAAGCCCGACTCGCCGCCCGAGGGGCGAGGGTGCCAGCGAGACGAAGCAGAAAACCGATTCCAAAGGGCTACGATTTTGGCGGCGTGTGGGGAGGCCGAACAAGAAATGGTCGAACTGCTCGAACGCTGAGCCACTCGCGTTCCCCTGTGACGTCGCACATCTCCACTGACGAGCGCATAGTGCGCAAGCTCAATCGTCAGCAGGCTTTTTCTTCTTGATGGGGCACACCGCCCTATCTCGAATACAGGCACGCGCGTCTGAGAAGCCAGGGTCGGAGTCCAGCAAGTTGATGCGCCACGCCCCACCTTGCTTCTCGAAGGAGTAGATCTTGTCGCGCCCTTCGAAGGTGATCTTCACCTTGCTCTTGTCTTTGGTCCAACGGTCGTAGAGATCCGGCTCCTCAACCACCGTGAAGCCACCTTCGACTGCCATTCGGCTCATCAGCGTCTGCCAGGTCCACATCAGCTCGGGATCGATCTCGTCAGGTGGACGGTTGGTGTTGAACTCATGCACCTTGTCCATCTCCTCCCGCGTCGCTTTGGTGAAATTTCGTCGAAATTCATCCACATCAGACTGCTGGGCGGCAAAAACCGCGTCGTCGAGGACCGTCGTTGGCGTCTTCCAGAAGTCGCTCGGTCGCATCTCGATCCACCACAACCATACCGCCACACCCACAACGATCAGGACCACGATACCCAGCGCTGCAAGCAGCTTCATTCCCTTGCTCATGTCGGCTCTCCCTCATGAGGGTCGCAAACCCAACCCTACGCTAACCAAGCCTCGCCGGCTGTCAAGCTGCCTTGCCTGGCAGTCTTGCTTCACAGTCGGTGACGCAGACTCCCCCAATGAGGAAGCCGGGAACGAAGAGTGGAGTTTTGGCGCGAACTTCGAGGGTGGTGGTGGGACGTACTTCGGAGGGGAGTCTGTGGGGGTCA
>JAVFAO010000030.1:16176-31356 GCA_034002465.1 Myxococcota bacterium | reverse complement strand
CCCGCCATCGCTCGGGTCGCTTCTTCAACTTCAATGGTACCGCCGGCATCTGGCGCCGCAGCACCATCGGTGACGCTGGCGGCTGGGAACACGACACCCTCACCGAAGACCTCGACCTCTCCTACCGCGCCCAGTCCAAGGGCTGGCAGTTCGTCTACGTCCGCGACTCGGTGGCGCCCGCCGAGGTCCCCGTCGAAATGTCCGCCTTCAAGAGCCAGCAGCATCGCTGGGCCAAGGGCTCCATCCAGGTCGGCCGCAAGCTCCTCCCCATGCTGCTGCGTAGTAAGCTGCCCGCCAAGGTCAAGTTCGAGGCCTTCATGCACCTCTCGAACAACATCGCCTACGTGCTCATGGTCTTCCTGAGCTTGCTCATGCCGATGGCGGCGCTCTTGCGCATCGACCGCGGCTGGTGGGATTCGGCTTCGATCTGGTGGGATATCCCCATGTTCGCCGCCGCCACCCTGTCCATCGCCTTCTTCTACATGCTCGCCCAGAACGAGAGCGGCGCCAATCCTCGCTGGAAGCGCTATCTCTACCTGCCCATCGTCATGTCCGTCGGCATCGGGCTGTGCATCAACAACGCCCGCGCCGTCATCGAAGCCCTCATGGGCCACCAAACCGGCTTCGTGCGCACCCCCAAGTACGGCGTCACCACCCAGGGACAGACCTGGCACCACGTGAAGTACCGCTTCCGCGCCAACTGGCAATCCTGGGTCGAGACCGCCATCGGCCTCTACTTCAGCTGGGCCGTGATTCGCTCCTTGGCCGCAGGTAGCTACGTTGCCGCGCCCTTCCTCATGCTCTTTGGCGCCGGTTTCCTCACCGTCGGCCTCTCCAGCATCTTCCAGCGCAACCGCTGGCTCTCCAAGCTCTTCGCGCCCAAGCTCACCAGAGAGGTCAGCGCGAGCTGAGCCAGCCAGCGCCCATTGCCCCGCTCTCTGCCTTTCGCTCTCGACTTCGCGTCGAGCAGCCTCAGCTCTTCGTGAGGCCGTGCTTGCCCAGCACCCCGCGCAAACGAAAAACGGCCACCGAAAGTGAGCGAAGGGCACATCCCCGCGAGTCCTCGAGCCCTGAGCCCGCGGAAACGACCCGCGAGCACGCAGCCGTCCCAGAGAGCGAGGTGCTGCTGCAGCTCCCCGAACCGGTGGCAGAGCAAGAGGTCATCCTCGTCCTGCCCGACATCGACGACGACGAGGACGATGGCTTCGTCGAGCATGCCCTCTCGGCCATCCGCTCCCTCGACCCCTTGCAGCAACAGCCCATCGACGAACGCGAGGATGCGCCAACCGTCCGCCTTCCCGGGCTGATTCCGCTGCTCCCCATCACCTTTGGGGCCTTCGTGCTGAGCAGCCTCTCCTTCCTCAGCCTCATCCTCTACGCCAGCTCTGGTCCCCGCGACTACACCATCCCCTTCGCCGTCTCCCAAGCAGTGTTCCTCGGCTTGCTTTGGTTTTACCACCTCGGCTACCGCACGCGCCGTCGCTTCTTGGCGTTCCGACAGATGCTGCTGATCGTGCTGCTCACCGGTTTCATGGTGCTGGTGATGCTCGACATGATGCGCCACCCTCCCAGCCCAACTGCCGAGCTCTTCTGGCTGCGGCTCGGGCTGGTGTGTCAGGGGAGCTGCGGCATCGCCATCTTCACCCACTGGGCCGTGCTTGGCCGCGGCTCGCGAGAGGTGCTGCGTGAGCGCTTCGGACACAAGAAGAGCCCCAGCACCGGCAGCTCCAAACGCTGAACCTGAGCACGCCGCATGAGCTCGAGCGAGAACGACGTCTTTTCAGGCTACCCCGCCCCGGTCCACCACTTGGGCGTCATCGACTCGACCAACGCCCTCGCCTTGGAGGCGTTGGCCAACGGCGCTCCAGAAGGAAGCCTCTTCATCGCCGAGGCCCAGCGTCGAGGCCGTGGACAGCGAGGCAACGTCTGGCACTCACCTCCGGGCGGCCACCTCTACCTGAGCATGCTGCTGCGGCCCCGCTGGCCCCTCGAGCACTGGGGGCGCTTGACCCTCTGCGTTGGGGTGCTCGCCGCCGAGGCCATCCACGCCGTCAGCCAACAGCCTGTGCGCTTGAAGTGGCCCAATGACCTCATCCTGCACGGCGCCAAGCTGGGTGGGGTGCTCTGCGAAGCGCGGCTCGAGCCGCCAGCAGGCGTGGTGGTCGGGCTCGGGGTCAATATTTCTGGCTCGGCTCAAGAGCTGGGTGTACCTGAGCGACGCGTGATCACATTGGCCGAAATGAGCGCAGGGCGAGTTGTCGAGCCCTCACTACGCTTGAAACTGGCAGCCAAAGTTGCCACCGCCGTCCTCGCCGAGCTCGGCTGCCCCCACCCAGCGTTCTCGGAGATGATGGCCCGCTGGCGGCGTCTCAGTGTCCTTCCGGCAACGCTCAGAGACAGCGCTGGCAAGCAAATGCGCGCCATCGACGTGAGCGACGATGGACAATTGATTATCCAAGTCGACGGCGCGCTACGACAGCTCAACGCAGCATCTGGGCTGCTTTGGGAGGATGTCTGACATGGCTGTCATGGTTTCTTGCCAGTTCGCTTGCCCTCAACCTATCTCTTCGGAGCCATCATCATGAATTACAGCAGCTTACGAGCATTGGCCCGAACTGTGCTTTTAGGTGCCGCTGTTCGATGGCCGCTAAGCGAGCGGCCGCTTCTTGACAGTTTGCTTTGAATGAATTAGCTAGATGCAAGTCCAAATCTGGCTCGATGAGGTCTGCAAGCCCGAGCCATCTGGACGATGGTGGTTGCTGCAGAACCAGGACATGGCCAGACTCCCTGGCCGCTCAACCGTGCTCTCAGGAGGTACTCATGATTCGCAAGTTTTCTCTGCTCTTCGCGCTGCTTCTCGTTTTCGGTCTGGTCGGCTGTGAGGTCGAGGGTGATGAGGATGCCGATGGTGGTACCGATGTGGTGCCCGACACCGACACCAACCCCGACACCGACACCGACACCACCACCAACTTGGCCTACCGCTTCGTCCGCATCGACGACGTGACCGTCAGCCCCGGGGGTGAGAACATCGGCGCCGACCTCGACGCCGTCATCCTCACCAAGGCTGTCACCGGCACTCAGTTCTTTGCGGAGAACGTCGAGTCCTATACGCTGGGCGACGGTGATGTTGCAAACCAGAACAGCAGTGAGATCACCAAGGCTCCTGATGCTTTCGCTGGCTGGGCCAACGGTGACCTGAGTGAGTGCGACGGCAACGAGGGCTTCGTGGCGCTTGGCCAGGGTGGCCAGATTGTCGTCCGCATGGGTGGTGAGATCGAAGCTGGCGACAACCTCACCGTGCTCGAGCTCAGCCGCTGCGAGCTCGAAAGTGGCCTTGGCACCGCTTCTGATGACGACGTTCAGGTGTACGTCTCCGTGGCAGCCGAGCCTGGTGGCACCTGGGAGCTCGTCGGTGGTGGCATTGGTCCCGAGATCAGCTTGAGCGTCCCGGCGCTGCCCGCTGTCCCCGCCCCGTAATCGGTAAGCTCGCTTCGGCGAGTGATCCCCAAAACGCCGCGCTCCGCGGCGTTTTTTGTTTGCTGCGCTCTCAGCGCTTCGGCCAAGGCCCCAGCGACGACAGCACCGTTCAGAGCGCTGACTCGAGCAGGCGCTCCATCTCAGGAATTCGCGCTGCTGGGGCCAGCCCAAAGGCACGCACGCCAAAGCTGACGCTGTCGGGCTTGCCCACCACGAAGAGCTGCATCTTGTCGGGCAGGCCGTCGATGGCGAGCTCGAAATAGGCCGGGCCATCGGCAGCTCTGAGCTCGAGCATGCGGATGGTGGCGTCGCTGCGGATGATGCGCCCAATGGTCGCGGACTCGTGAAAGGAGCGAACCGTGTCCTGCTCGATTTCTGCCCAACGGCTGAGGTAGAGCTGGCTTGGCGGCGTGGCTTTCTCCCGTGAGCTCTTGGGCACCTCGATGGCCACGCCGAGCAGCGAGGAGAGTGGCCGCAGCAGCGCGTTCATGACCTCGGCGGCGTTCCGGAAAGGGCGTGTGCAGGGCGCGGAGAAGAAGCGATGCCCGTCTTGCAACAGGCAGAGCGGGACGAGCGACTGCTCTTCTCCTGCGTGCACTGCCCGCAGCAGCAGCCGCTGCTCGGGCTGCGCGGCCATGCGCACGCTAGCGATGGGCAGCGCTGTGGCTGGTACCAATCTCGGCAGCGCTGCGAGCTCCCCGCGCACCAACCACAGCGGAAACTCATCCGGCGCGAAAGGAACCTGCGCAATCCGCGGGAGTGCGAGCGGCGAAGGCGCGGCGGCCTTTCCCTTGATCCAGGCGCGCAGCGCCTCGGCCTGCTGCGAGACCAGGAGCTGCCAGACCAGGTCTATCTGAGGATCCTCGAGATTGAGCAGCTCGAATGAAGGCACCGCGTCGTAGCGATAGCTCAGCTTCTGTTCGCCTTCTTGTCGATTGGGCGCTTGGCCTGTTCCCCCAAGTTGTTGGAGCTGCGCTTGGACTTTGGCGCGTTGTCCTGGCGCGCTGCGCGAGATGCTGAGCTGGGTGTCAGCGCTGGTGAAGATGTCGCTCTCGGCGCTGGCGGTGGCAGGCGTCCATTGCTGCGCG
This sequence comes from Myxococcota bacterium, assembly GCA_034002465.1. GTDB lineage: Bacteria > Myxococcota_A > Bradymonadia > UBA4248 > JAVFAO01 > JAVFAO01. The sequence goes on along the minus strand of JAVFAO010000030.1, from coordinate 26,788 downwards.
TCGAAGAGGCGCGCGGCGATGAGGCGCATGAGCCGATGAAGCTCGCCCTGTTCTGGAGCGAGGAGCAGGTTGAAGCTGAGCTGTGCAGGCATACTACCCCCTCACACTTTCTTTCTGTCTGGCGATGACCTGGGCTTGTCGGGCCAGTTGGGTGGGAACATTCTTGTTGCGCTGAAGGGTCTTCAGGTCATTGGGGCGGAGTTGTTTGAGGAAGGCCATGGAGTCGGCCAGAGGGCACTTGGGGTTGTTGACGAGGGCGAGCATGACGGGGTAGTAGCGCACCCAGTCGCGTGCTTTGGCGACGTGGTGGATGACGCCGTCGGGGAGGTTTCGGCTGGCGGCGATCTGCGCGGCCTCTCCTGGACCGATTTTGGGGCTCTTGATGGCGGCCATGTGCACGACCTTGCGGCTGTCGCGCAGCAGGACGAAGCGGTCTTCGCGGTTGCCGAGCAGAGCGAGGCGGATTTTCTGTGCGGCGTTCATGCGCTCGAGGAGCTGCCAGCGGCTCATGCGGCGCTCTTCTTCGGGGGTCTTGGCTTGGTCTTCGCCTTCGAGCAGGGCCTCGATGCGCTCGGTTTCGGCGTCGTCGTCGCTGGCGGTGGACTCATAGGCGAGACGCGCGAATTCTTCGTCGCTGAGCTCGCTCTCTGCCTGGCCTTTGTTGTAGTAGTCTGCTGAGGCGAGGGCATCGTTGAGGGCCGGCAGGCCGGAGAATTCGACGTTGTTACGACGCGCGAGGTCGAGAACCTTGTCGACGGTGGACATACGGGTGCGAGGGTTGAGGTAGAGGGCCTCGATGATGGCGGGATGGCGCAGCAAGCGGACGTGGATACCGCCGATGATTTCGGCGATGCGCTCGGAGACGTGCTGGGCGAGGTACGCCATGCTGAGGTCGGAGAGGGCGTGGTTGGTGACGATGATTTCGAGCCTGTCGTCTCGTTCGAGGTTGGTGACGGCGAGCAGGTCGAGCACCATGGGGTCGAGATCTTGACGAATGACACCGTCGATCATGTCGGGCGGCAGCTCTTCGAGGCTCTTTTGCGCACTTTCACGGATTTTTTGCTCGGGATCGAGCGTGAGTTGATAGAGTACGCTGACGAGCTCGCGGGGCCCCATCGGCACCATGGCGCGGGCGGCCATCATCCTCATGGGTGGGGGTGAGGCCGGATCGACATGTTTGCGCAGGGCCTCTGGAAAGCGATCGAGTTCGAGCCGTAGATGCTGGAGTGCTTGGGCCATGATTCCTCCTGACGTTGCACCAGGTCAACCTAGCTGTCATCTTTTCTAACCGAGGGGACGTCCCTCGACAACGCCAAAGTGAGCCGTAGGCATGGGCAACATTCTCGTTGTGAATACGACCGCCGCCGAGACGAGGGTGGCCTTGGTCGAACAAGGCATCATTACCGAGTTTTTCGTCGAACGCAAAAGCGATCGCGGCTGTGTCGGCAATATCTACAAGGGTCGGGTATTGCGGGTCTTACCCGGGATGCAAGCGGCCTTCGTGGACATTGGCCAAGAGAAGGCGGCCTTTCTCTATGTCAACGACGTCTATAACCAGCATGAGGCCTATCTGCTCGACGCCGAGAGCGATGACGCAGACATCCCGCAGTCGCGCGGGCGAACGCGCTCACTCGGTCCCATCGAGGAGCGTCTCAAAGAGGGTGAGGAGATCTTGGTGCAGGTCTCCAAGGAGCCCATCGGCACCAAGGGCGCACGGATCACCAGCCACATCACGCTGCCCGGGCGCTACCTCGTGCACATGCCCACCTTCGACCATGTCGGCGTGAGCCGGCGCATCGCCGATGAGAACGAGCGCCTGCGGCTGCGCGAGCTCATGAGCGAGCGTCGGCAGCCAGGCACTGGTGTGATCGTGCGCACGGCAAGTGAGGGGGTCAGCGACGAGCAGTTGCTTCGCGACCTCGAGTACCTCTCCAACCTCTGGCTCGAGGTGCTCAAAGGCCACGAGCGGGAGAAAGCGCCAGCGCTGCTCTACGAGGACCTGGACCTGAGCTTGCGAGCGGCGCGTGATCTCTTCACCGACAACCTCGACGAGCTCATTGTCGACCACCCCACCGAGCACGCCCGGATCGTCTCTTTCGTCGAGCGCTTCATGCCGGTGCTCTCGACCGCGGTGCAGATCTACGACGAAGCAGAGCCCATTTTCGACGCCTACGGCATCGAGATCGAGATCGCCCGTGCCCTTGGGCGAAAGGTCTGGCTCAAGAGCGGCGGCTACCTGATCATCGATCAGACCGAAGCGCTCACGGCCATCGACGTCAACACAGGGAAGTTCGTCGGCCAGCATACGCTGGAAGACACGATTCTGCAGATCAACCTCGAGGCGGTCAAAGAGATAGTTTACCAACTTCGGCTTCGCAACATCGGTGGCCTGATCATCATCGATTTCATCGACATGGAGAAAGCCAGCAATCGCGAGAAGGTGTTTCACACCTTCGAAGAGAAGCTCAAGCAGGACAAGGCCAAGACCAACGTGCTCAAGATCAGCGACTTCGGCCTCGTCGAGATGACCCGCAAGCGGGTCCGCGAGAGCCTGGTCCAGAAGCTCTGCGAGCCCTGCTTTTACTGCGAAGGAAAGGGCTACACCCGCAGCCGCGAGACCATGGCTTTCGAGATTCTGCGCGAGCTCAAACGACAGCTTCCCTTGTCACAAGCGAGCGAGCTGCGGGTGCTGGCGCACCCGGAGGTGGCGCAGCTCTTGGTCGATGAGCTGCAATCGGCGCTGCACGAGCTCGAGCAGAGCAGCGGCAAGAAGATTCAGGTCCAAGCCGAGGCGGACTTCCACATCGAGCAGTTCGACGTCGGCGATGTGCCCAACAGCGTGGAGGGCTGATGCGGTGTGACGACGTGCGGGCTTTCGCTTGCAGTCGAGCGCAGCACCTTCGCATCCGCCTTGTGTTGACAAGACGTGCGTGAGCGGGCTTGAATCGGTGCAGCTCGATGCCATGTCGGCGAGCGACGATAGGAAGGTTTGGATGAATCAGCGAGACCAACGCGTTCACGAACGAGTGGGCGTGAACGAAGAGTTCGAGACAATCGACGCCTTTCTCAGCGAGTACGTGTCGAACGTTTCCCTGGGCGGCGTGTTCATTCGCTCGCGCTCACCGTTGCCGATTGGGACGACGGTTCAGCTCGTGTTCACCTTGGTGGTGGACGAGGTGGAGACCATCGAAGGCGAAGGGCGCGTGGTGCGGGTCACCGACCACCCCGTCCCTGGGATGGCCGTCGAGTTTAGCCAGCTCACCCCGCGCAGCGAGGCGCTGCTGCGCACACTCGCCGAGCGCGGAGGCCGAAAGCTGGTCGCCGTCCTCGATGGCTGATCAGCTTCTCGGTTTGGGATTTGGGATAGGATTTTTGTCCATTGGGCGCTTGGCCTGCTCCCCCCACTTGTGGTGCGCTGCCCCACGCTCAGCCAAAGGGCTGTGCTCTCTGTGTTCCCTTTCAATTCGGTTCTGATGCACGAGCCGCTTTGGCGCACCCGAGCGCGAGGCGGGATTCGCAGGGGGAGCACGAACTGCGTAAAGCCGTTCGCACTCGAGGAAGCTCAGCAGTTTTTGCTTGTGCAGCTTTTCCAGGATGATAGGGAACGCCAGCTTGCGCTCGGTGCGCGGCATGGCTCTTGCGGTAATCCAATGAAGGACGACCGCGTTTGAGCCGGTCAGGGAGGAACACGATGAAACCCGCTCGCAAAGGGCTCTACATCTTACCTAGCCTTTTCACGGTGGCCTCAATCTTTTGCGGCTTGCTCGCCATCATCTTGATGTTCCGCGCTCAGGGCGCGGCGGATGTGTACAAGGCGGCCATGCTCATCGGCCTGGGGATGCTGCTCGACAGCTTCGATGGTCGGGTCGCCCGCATGACCAACACGCAGAGCGAGTTTGGAGTTCAGCTCGACAGCCTCGCCGATGTCATCACCTTCGGCGTCGCTCCGGCCATCGTCATGTACGAATACGCGCTGCAAGGCCTCGGATTCTTTGGCGTTTTTGCCGCCTTCTGCTTCACTGCCTGCGGTGCCCTTCGGCTCGCCCGTTTCAACGTCCAAGCCAGCTCCGAGACGGGGCCGTCGACGCACTTCGTGGGCCTCCCCATTCCTGCCGGGGCTGGTGTGACCATGAGCTTCGTCTTGCTGATGACCGCTTCGGGGCACTTCCGCGCACCTGAGGCCAGCGTGCTGCCTGCGGCTGCGTTGATGATCGGTGTGGGCCTGTTGATGGTCTCCACGGTGCGCTTCAAGACCTTCAAGAAGATGCGCGTTCACCTGCACGAGAAGCTCATTGTGGGGTCAGTGCTCGCCATCTTCGTGTTGCTCAGCGTGACCAATGGTTTTTCGGCCGGCCTCGCTGCCACGATGGTGATCTACTTGAGCATGGGACTGGGCGGCGCCGCCATCAAGCTGGGTGCGCGAGGGCTGCGGGCAGTGCGCTCAGGTTCGTCTGCGGCACTCTCCGCCACAGAGGACGTCAGCGAAGATGGCGACGACGCGATCGAGCTGCGGCTCAGCGCCCCCGACGACGAACAGCAATAACGCTGCGGTAGCCCTTGCTGCCTGCCGTCGCCTCGCTCCACTTCCTGAGCATGCTGCCTCGGCACGACAAAGACAAAGCGCTCTGGACCTTCCCCATGCTGCGGTCGGCCGGCTGGAAGCCGGCCCCACGTTTTGAGCTGCGCTCGGCCGGCTGGAAGCCGGCCCCACGTTTTGAGCTGCGCTCTCCGGTCGGCCGGCTGAAAGCCGGCCCCACGTTTTGAGCTGCGCTCTCCGGGGCTCGATGACTCGGGGATGGAGTGTTGTTGGCTCTCTTTCGAGTGCCAACGCGCCAACAGAGGGCGTGCACTGATTAACCCAGCACCTCTTCGGGCACGGTCATCTCGTGGTTGGCCTGACGGATTTCTTCGGGCACGCCGAAGTTGAAGTCGGCCCCGACCATCTGCTGGATGTCGGACTTGACGGTGCTGTCCCAGTCGTCAGCGATGGAGGTGATCGCACCCCATCATGTTCGACCACTTCGACATTGCTCGCGCTTCGAACAGCCCTTCGATTTGTCTTCGTGGGGCGCTGCCCCACACCCCGCCAAATGGCTAGCCCTTTGGAAACCCTTTGTTTTCGAATCGCTCCAGCCATCAACGCAGGGGCAAGGGGACGTGGGCCTGGAAGATGGTGGCGCCCTCTTCGCTGTGCATGTCGAGCTTGCCGTTGACCCTGGCGAGCAGCGCCATCGCCAAGCAAATGGCTGCACCCCCACGGGTTGCGTGGGTCGCACCGGGGTGATTGAGCAGGCTCTCGAGCAGATCATCGTCGAAGGCTGGGGTGAAGCCATCAGCGATGAGAGCGCGACGCAGAGTGGGCAGATCGAGGCCTTGGGCATTGTGCCAGACCGCGCCGGAGACGCGCTCAGCGTCGAGGGCGAGGGTAAACTCAACGTGGGCGCGGCTCTGGACGGGGCTGAAGACCTCGTCGATGAGCCCTTCGGCGAGGACCTCGAGGGCCAGCATGAGGCACTCGAGTTGAAGCCTGTTCTTGCGAACGAAGGAGGCAAGCGGTTTGGGCAGTGTCCCCTCATCGAGCTGGAAGTCGACACTGGTGGTCTTTCGTAGCGCCTCAGCACGCGCGACAGTGCGCTGACAGAGGCGCGAGAGCCTGGTCTCGAGTGACACCGAGGCGACACCATCGAGCATGGACTCGAGCTGGGCGAGTCTGGTATCGAGAGCCGAGAGGGCATCTTGGCCCGAGCGGCCCGCGAAGCGCAGAGGGCCATCATCGACGAGTTGTTGCATGCTGTGCAACTGCTGCCGCAGGTCGTCGAACTGTCGCTGCAGTTCGATGAGCGCCTGTAGCTCGACACGCGGATGCGCCTCGAGCGGCGTGCTCATGGGCAGTGCTTCGGCCTCTCCAACCCAGCTTGGTGCCAAGGCATAGAGCAGCCGCTGCGCCCAGTAGAGCAACAGACGAAGGCGATACGCAGCGCGCTCTGGCTTCTCCTCGGTGGCCGCCGCGGTGAGGATCTCCGAGAGCTCGCACGTGACGGCGAGAAAGCAGATAGCCCCGCTCTCTCGAGCGAGCGGAGAGAGCTCATCGAGCGCTTGGCGTCCGAGCGCGGTCCAGACGCTGAGAGAGTCTGCGTTGTCGTCGAGGCTCTCGAAGAGACGATTGTTCCAGCGTTTGCAGAGGGCGGCGAAGTGTTGGCCGGCTCGGTGCAACGGCAGATCGTCGACGCTGGGCAAGAGGTTACGCACGTCATCGGCCATGGCGATGAAAGCGCGTCGCACATTGGACAGGCTGTTGGCGTCGGACATCGCCTCGGCGAAGGCGTTGCGATGCAATGAGACCTTCTCGTAGAGTCCCCTCTCGCCCCAATAGCGGCTGAGCTGATGCAAGGCATCGAGGGCGGTCTGGTAGGCCAGCGCCTGGCTGGCGTTGGGCAAGGTGTGCGGTCGCAGCTCAGCCCAGACCTCGTTCATGGTACGTAGCTGGGGCCCAGCGAGCTCGTTGAGCGCTCGACTAAAGGCCAAGTTGTTGCGTCTGCCGACGCGATCGGGGGCGACCCAGTGTTCGAAGTAGAGGTCGATGCCCGGTGGGGGGAGCTTGCGCTCGAGGTCCTCTGCGAGCTCGATGGTGGCGTTGAGGCACGCTTCGAGGCGCTCGACTGCGTCTGCGAGCATGTTGAAGAGCTCTTCGGTGGATGGTCTCTGGCTGCCTGCGAGCAGGGCGAGCTCGGAGAGCACCGAGAGTGCAAGGGCAATGGCGTGCAGCTTACTGCGACGCGCCTGTTCGGCGAGGTCGAGGCAGCTCGTTCGGGCATGAGCGAGGGCCGTTCGATCTCTGGCCTGGACGCAGCTCGTCAGCTCTTTGACCAAAGCGTCGAGCCGCGCCACGAGCTTGAGCACGACGGAGCTGAGCTCCTCGCTCGCCGCTTTGGGCTTGGCGTCGGCGCTTCGTTTACGCATCAGGTCGTCGATGACGGAGCGAGCGAGTGCCTCGAGCTGAGCGTACTGCGCGTCTTTGATTGGAAGGGCACGGATGCTGCCCGCCAGGTCGACGAGCACTGAGGAGCAAGCTTGTGGAGCACGATTCCAGTGCTGATCGAGGGTGTTCAGCAGGCGTTCGAGAAGGACGATACCATGGCGACTGGCGAGCGCACGCAGCGGGCGCAGGGTCTCCCGACGCAAGACCTGGTCTTCTCGGGCTTCGAAGAGCAGGTCGTCAAGGTCGTTCTCGGCTTCGATACGAAAAGCGGCCCATTGATCGGAGAAGCTGCTCTCGGCGTCGCTGGTGGGGGCTCGACGCATTTTCCCGGTCTGCACACGCTCTGAGAAGGAGAGGCGTGCGAAGAGCGCGTTGGCCCGTTCGATTTGTTCGTTGCCAGTGAAGCCGTTGAGCTGAGGCGCGACGCTTTGGCAGAAACTCTCGATGAGAGAGACGAATTGGTTGTCGGGCCGATCGAGCTTGCGTGCATTGGAGAAGATGGTGCCCAAGGTGGTGATGGGCTCGTTGAAGGCGCTCAAGTCGTGGTCATCGAGGAGCTTGAGAATTTCGAGGCAAGCATGAACGGCGTCGCGATACCCAGAGGACATCCCGTGCAGCGTGGCCGACTCAATGGCCTTGACGATTTCATCGAGGTGGGCATTGAGGGCTCGGGCAACGAGCAGTCGAGAACGCGCGTTGAGGAGAAAGCCCGCGTCTTGGCCGAAGGGACCGAGCGGCGCCTCGTCGGGTGGCTCTGATGGATTGAGTTCGAGGGCGCTGTAAATGTTGAGGAAGTAGCGTTGGCAGCGCTCGCGATCGAAGCCCGGCAGCTCATGGATGAGGTAGGAGACGAAGTAGACGAGGCAATCGAGGAGCTCGTCGAGACGCAGCAGAAATCCGGCGAGATTGCCGCGGTGGATTTCCTGACGAGGGAGGTCGACGAAGCTTTTTCTGGCGGCGTAGGTGATGGGCAGCATGTGCTGCAAGTAAGCGATGAGCGTATTCTGCTTATCCAGCCCCACGAAATCAAGCTGGCGCAACAAGCGATTGAACTGGCGGTTCACATCCATGAGCTCGATATATTGGTTGCCAACGAGCGCAACCTCAATCGAGTCGAAGAGGCGAAAGCAGATCCTCTGTATTCTTGAAAGGAATCGCTGATAGGCCTGCTCGGGGCCACTGCTGGCTGGCGCAGTGGTATCGACGTCGATGTCGATGAGCAACTCGTCGTCGTCCTCGTCGTCGTCGTGGGAACGCATGGCGCTGTCGTCGACGAAGAGCTCGAAGAGGCCGCTGTCTTCGAAACGGGTTGGCGGCGCTTCGGGGAGGGAGAGCTTGGGGAGCTGCACGGTGGGCTCGAGCTGGAGCAGCCCACTCGGCTCGGTGACAACAGCCAAGTTCCTGTCCAAGCTTTCGATTTCATCACTGGCGAGCCACCGCAAGTTGATGGACTCGAAGGCGGCGAAGACCTCGCCAGCAGGTGCATCGGCCTGAAGGAGAGGAACGAAAGGTTGTTGGGTGCCCGCTTCGAAGGCCGCTTCGATCTCTCGATCGAGGTCATCGAAGGAGATGCGGTTTTCGACCTGACGCTGAGCGAGAGGAACGGTGCCTGTACGAGCGATGACATTTTCGATGACGATGCCTGGAGACGGGGGGTGATCGCTTTGGAGGGCAGCGAGCAAGCGCCGGGCGTCCTCGAGGCAGCTTGCCGCGTCGTGACCACTCGCGCAGTGGGCGCGTAAGGTGCGAAAGCGGCTGAGCAGGTCATCGCGATCGAGGCTTCGCAGACGCTGCCCAAGGGCATCGAGCAAGCCCAGCGCTTGGGCACGGGGCATAGCCCCGGCATGCGGAGCACGTTCGAAGAGCGAGATCAGCTCTTGGGCCAAACCAGCCGCCCGGGCCCTTTGACTGAGCAGGGTCGATGACACGCTCACCGTTTCACCTCCCTGATTTGCGTCGAAGCTGCATGCCTATCTGCAATGGAGGAGCGCATCAGCCCTCCTCTTCGTTGGCGTCATTGCCCATGTTGGCGATGTGCTGTGAGAGGTGATCCCAGAACGCAGCGACGCCAAAGCGAAGCGGACGTTGTGTGTCCGGCCAGCGCAGCTGATAGCCATCGGGGGTAGAGCGCGCCAATGCGCCGCCTGCGTCGACGACAGAGGAGAGCAGCTCGAGCTCCTCTCCCGAGACGTGATTCGTGGTGAGCACCACCAACTGCAGTTGCTCCTCCCGGCAAGCGTTGGTCAGCGAGCGCATCCATTCGGTGCCAGGGCGCGCTGCGCTGCCCCGTTCCCACCGCAGCCTCGGCCCTGAGCCGGTGTGGCTGAGTTGCAGCTCGGCGCAGTCATCCAAGAGGGCGAGCTGGGCATCGCCGAGCAGTGAGCCTGGACTTTGCTGCACGATCATGCTGGTTTGCGTCGCGAGCTGCGCAGCAAACAAAGGCATCACCGACTGATGCAAGGCCTGCCGTATAATGATGGTGCAGGGGAACGCAGCAGAGAGATGATCGCAAGCGTCGCAAAGCAGCGCTGCCCTGCGGCTGCCCACGAGCGCCAGAACCCGCGCGGGTCCCTGTCGCTGAGCGCTCAGGCGGCGACGGCGGACCCGGTTGCGACTCGCCCCAATCTGAACGAGCTCAGGGTTGCTTGCAGCGGCAGCGATGACCGCATCCACCAATGCGCGGCTTTGCTCAGTCCCCTCCTCCCAGCTCATCACGTCGAAGGCGCCAGCGCGGACGGCCTCGACGACGAACTCGCCGCTCGGCCCGGCGCAGAGCGCCACTGCATGACAAGGGCGATTCATTTGCACGCGGTAGAGCACATCCAAGGCGACCGCGTCCTGCAGACAGGCATCAATGATCAGTGAAGCGCTGGCCGAAGCGAGCAACGCGTTGATGAGGCTGTCACGGCGCGTATGCACACCGAGCAACGCCAGACGGCCATCATCACCAATGGCACGCTCGAGTGCGCGCCCCCGGGCCTCACTGCGCGCACCAATCAAAACAGTGGGTTGAGCCTCACGCATGGCGACGTACCTCCCGGCGCAGCCAACGCTGCCACCTCGGTTCGCCATGATCATGGCTGCTCTGTTGCAAGGCTCACCTCTGCCGATAGTGTATTCTAGAAGGTCGATTTTTGCGTGTCACTCCGCGCATGCAACGAAAAGCACAGAGCACCGCTGCAGTGTAGCATTGCCCCCAGACAAAGCAAAGACGCCGAGATGATGAGCTCACCTTGAACCAGCGTATGAGCTGCCTACGACCTTGACGAATGGCCGAGCATGACGCATCTCTCAGACGCCCGAGCCGAAAAGGAGAGGAGCCATGCAGCATTTCTTTAGCCAACTCGCAGCCTTCGAACGGGATGGCCAGCCTTTTGCCCTGTGCACCGTCATCGATGCCGGTGGGTCCACGCCAGGACGCGTCTCTTTCCACATGGCTGTGCTGCCCGATGGGCGCAGCTTCGGCACCGTGGGCGGAGGAAAGCTCGAGCACTTGTGCACAGAAGCCGCCCTGGAGGTGTTGCGCAAAGGTCATGCACGAATCGTCGAGTATCACCTCGACAAATCCGCCCAGGGTATTGGGATGGCTTGCGGCGGAACGGTGCGCGTTTTTATCGAAAATGTGGCGGCGCG
>JAVFAO010000030.1:0-16166 GCA_034002465.1 Myxococcota bacterium | reverse complement strand
CTACGTATTCGGAGGAGGACAAAACGGCACATCTCTCGTAGAGCTGGCAAGCCGTGTTGGATTCGATTGTGTGGTGCTCGACGACCGAGAGGCGTATGCAAACAACGAGCGACATCCTCGCGCCATCGAGACTCGGACAGGGAACTACGAAAGTCTGTCGCAGGGCCCCTTCGTGGATGCGGGCTCCTTTGTCGTGGTGACGCATCAGCACGCAGGTGACGAGAAGGCGCTGCGAGGGGTGCTGCGCCACGCCGCCTCTGCCAAGTACATCGGTGTCATCGGCTCAGCGCTGAAGGTACGCGACATGTATCGGCGAATGCTTGCCGACGGCTTCGAGCGCGAGGAGCTCGAGCAGGTCTATGCGCCCATTGGCATCGACCATGGTGGCCAGAGCGCCGAAGAAATCGCGCTGGCTATCTGCGCAGAGCTGGTTGCCGCCCGCTATGGAAAGCAGCTCGCCGACTCGATGCGGACACGGAGCACGTTGCTGGAGCAACTCAGCCCTCAGGACTGAGCCCGAGGCGCATCCCCGTTGGAACAAGGCGAAGCGTCGTCGAAACCCGAAGGCTTGGCCGTAGGGACGCAGCCAACAGGCTCAGTTGCAGCTCAGGCCGAAACAGGTGGGGTTGCAGGTGCCGGTGGGGTTGCAGAGCTGCGTACAGCTCCCGCCATCACAGCTCATGGTGCAGTCGGCGCTGCCCGAGCAGGTCTGGGTGCAGTTGCCGCCTCGATTGGGCACTTGGGCTGTTCCCCCAAGTTGTTGTCTTCGTGGGGCGCTGCCCCACACCCCGCCAAAGGGCGGGGCCCTTTGGAATCCTTTTTATTTTTGTATTGATAGACGAACGTTGTTTCTGCGAAGCGCTCGTGCGAAGCTGACCCACGCCGCCCCCACACGGCCACACTGGAGGGAGCATGCGCCGCAGCATTCCACCGTTCGATGATTTCCTAGACCTCTCCGAGCTCCTTGAGGAGCACCAGCGCAGCATCCGAGACGCCGCTCGGCAGTGGGTCGAGAAACGGGTACGCCCAACGATCGCCCATCATTTTGAAGAGGGGAGCTTCCCGGTCGAGCTGATCCGCGAAATGGGGTCCATGGGTTTCTTCGGACCGAGCCTCCCTGAAGAATACGGCGGCGCCGGCCTGGATGCTATCTCGTACGGCTTGATTCTCCAAGAACTCGAACGTGGCGACTCAGGGATGCGAAGCTTCTCCAGCGTGCAGTCTTCACTGGTGATGTATCCCATTTTCAGTTACGGCAGCGAGCAGCAGCGACAACGCTGGCTGCCTCGCTTGGCGCGTGGTCAGGCGGTGGGCTGCTTTGGCTTGACCGAACCCGACCACGGCAGTGACCCGGGAGGCATGCAGACCAGCGCCCTTCCCCTGCCGGGCGGGGGCTGGCGTCTGAACGGACGAAAAATGTGGATCACCAATGGCTCCATCGCCGACGTGGCGGTGGTCTGGGCCAAAAGCCCTGACGGGATCCGCGCATTTCTGGTCGAGAAGGGCACGCCTGGGTTCCTCGCCCAAACCATGGCACACAAGCTCAGCTTACGGGCGAGCATCACCTCGGAGCTGCTGCTCGACGACTGCGAGCTTGGCGAAGAAGCACGGCTTCCAGAGGCTATGGGCTTGGGTGCCGCGCTCTCCTGCTTGAACAAGGCCCGCTATGGCATCGCCTGGGGGGCGCTGGGGGCCGCGACAGACTGCCTGGCCTGTGCAGTCGAGCACCAGAAGAACCGCTGGCAGTTTGGCCGACCGCTGGCCTCGTTCCAGCTCCAGCAGGCGAGGATGGCCGAGATGGTGTCGCGCTTGTCGCAGGCGCAGTTGCTGATGTGGCGGCTGGGACAGCTCGAAGCCCAGGGTCGACTCCATCACACGCAGGTCTCCCTGGCCAAGCGCAACAACGTGCAGGCAGCTCTGGAGATTGCCAGGGAATCGCGGCAGATGCTGGGGGCGAGCGGCATCACCAGCGAGCTGAGCGTGATGCGACACATGTTGAATCTGGAGAGTGTGTCGACCTATGAGGGCACTCACGACATCCACACGCTGGTGCTGGGTGAAGCGCTTACGGGAATGAGCGCATTTCGTTGAACAGCGGTGTTCAGGGCGGCGCGAAGCCAGGAACAACATAAAATCAAGGGGATTCCAAAGGGCAGCGCCCTTTGGCGGGGCGTGGGGCAGCGCCCCACAGTCGTATTCCATTTTCCCAAACGGCACTCCCCTTCCCGCGTCAACCCTTGGACATCGCGCTCGCGCCAGCGACAGTTCCTTCGGAATGGCACGAGCTTGCGTGCCGAGCGAGCTGCTCGAGCCAGCGAGGGCGAGCGCCCATGAGCTTGCAGATTGTGTCGTGGCTGTGGCCAGCGGCCAGGAGCTGGAGAGCGAGCTGGGCGCGACCTTTGGGGAGGCGTGGCTCGGTGAGGAAGCGATAGGGGCGGTCGATGTATTCCATCGCCGACCTGCGCTGCTGTGCTTCTCTGGGCAGACGCAGGCCCACCCTGGCAGAGCTGAAGACGGTCTGCGAGGGTGTCCCCCAGTGCAAGGAGAGCGGTGAGCGCGCGCTGGGTTCTGCAGCTCCACAGGCAGGGAGACCCTCGAGCAGGCCGGCCAAGGCAGCAGGGCTGTCTGCGCCGGCGAGCGCGAGGAGCGCGTCGACGCAGAGGGAAGGACCACAGACGAGGCGTGCCGCCGTGCCCGGGCTATGTATTCGAATCGAGCGCAGAAGGATACCACCGAACTGGGGTGGGCTGGCAAAGGCTAGGTCGATGCCCTTGAAGCTGCCTCCGCGAAAACCGCTGCCGACGCGATGCAACGCCCAGTGCGCTCGGCGCTGCTGGGCGTGGCTTCGGTGTACGAAGGGATCGGGATGCTCGGAAGAATAGAGGTAGAACTCGAGCTCGAGCAGCTCGATGCGATCGAAAGTGAGCGAAGGGCACGCATCCTCTCGACAATCCGTAGGATTTGTTGCTGTCGAGAGGTCGGTGCCCGAGAGCGAACGAATGCAATGAGGTCCGAACTGCAGCTGCGCACCGAGTAGGTGGGCAGCGGCTTGGGGGAACTCGTCTTGGTGGGTGGGGAGCATGGCTGCAGAGCTTTGCAATCGTAGAGCCGAGTCTGAAGACAGGCCGCAGCTTCGGCCCGTGCCAGCGCCAAGGGCGACACCTTCTGATTCCATCTTCTCTTCAGCCCGTTGGCAAGGCTTCGCTCGCCGCGCTTGGCTCTCGGCGCGCTTCTCTCTCATTCGAGCGCCAAAGCCCGTCGAAACACAATGAGATTTCAGCATCTTAGCGCAATCTGTCGTGCAGCGCGAATCGGTGAATCGGGCGTTGCATGCCAAGGGAGAGCCTGCTACTTTGCCCTCTGCCTTGACGGCAAGCGCGCAAACGGAGGCGATTCATGGATCTTCTTGTCAAGAATGCGGGTCTGAGGAAGCAGCAGGGATTGTGGTCGGTGCAGGTGGATGGCGGAAAGCTCCAAGCCATCGAAAAGCAGACGCAGTCCCCCGTCTTCCCCGAGGCCACCACAGTGATCGATGCCGAAGGGCGTCTGCTCACCGAGTCCTTCACCAACGCCCACCTTCACCTCGACAAGGTGTGGACCCTCAAAATGATGGACGAGAAGGCCCTGACAGCCTACCAAGGCGGCGACATGGGCAAGGCCATGACCGCCATCGAGCTGGCGGCTGGCGTCAAGTCCCAGTACAGCACCGACTGGATCATCCCCAATGTGCATCGTGCCATCGAGCTGGCGGCGGTGCACGGCAACTTGCACATCCGCGCCTTTGCCGACATCGACAGCAAAGCTGGGCTCGTTGGTATTCAAGGGGTGCTGGCAGGCCGCGACGCGTTCCGTGGCCTCGTCGACGTCCAGGCCGTGGCCTTTCCGCAGGACGGGGTGCTGCGGGAGCCAGGCACCGAAGAGCTGATTCGCGAGGCCATGCAGCTCGGTGCCGATGTGGTCGGAGGTATTCCCTGGATTGAATTCACCGACGCAAACGCCCTCGCCCACGTCCAGAAGATGGTGGCCATCGCACGCGAGTTCGACAAGGACGTGTCGATGCTGGTGGACGATGCAGGAGACGCAGGCCTGCGCACACTGGAGATGCTCGCCGTCGAAGCGATCAAGACGGGTTGGCAGGGGCGTTGCCTCGCCCAGCACGCACGCGCCATGAGCCTCTATCCCAAGCCATACTTCCAGAAGTTGGCAGCCTTACTCAAGATGGCCGGGCTCGGTGTGGTCAGCGACCCACAAACCGGACCGCTGCATGCGCGGGTCAAGGAGCTTCTCGAGGAAGGTGTCAACGTCTGCTTGGGGCAAGACGATATCTCGGATGCCTATTATCCCTATGGTCGCTGCAACATGCTCGAGGTCGCCTTCCTCGCCTCCCACCTGCTGTGGATGACGAGTGAAGCAGAGATGGAGCAGCTCTATGACATGATCACCATCAACGGTGCCAAGGCGATGAACATCCAGAACTTTGGTCTCGCCGTCGGCAATGATGCGAACCTGGTGGTCTTGCAACAGGACAATGTGGTGGATGCGCTGCGCCATCACGCGGCACCACGCTATGTGATTTCGCATGGCAAGCTGGTCGCCGAAAGCAAGCTCGAAAGCACGCTCATACGCTGAGCGCCACATCCTGCCCGCCCCCTTCGCGCATCTCTCCGTGGACAAAGCGGATTGACGCGTGCCATCCTGGCAGGCCGGGTTCGCAGCGGAGGAGCACGTGATAGCGTCGCCAGAAATCAGTATCGAGCATCTGCAGAGTCGTTTGCTGCGTTTGATCGACGAAGTGCGGCATCGCGGCACGGAGCCTCCGTCGCTGCGCGCCGAGGTTTTGTTGGCGATCAATCGCCTCTGCTCGCCAGAGTTGCTGTCCAGCTTATGGACGATGCTCGAGAAGGTGGGAGCGCGCGAGGAGCTCCTCCTGGTTCGCTTGCTCGGCGATGTGGATGGCAGTGCGATGGACGGTGCCTGTCGCAAGCTCTTGCAGTCTGGCGACCCGCATCAGCGCGCCATTGCGCTGGCGGTGAGCGCGCTCAGGGGTGAGCGCAGTGATGCGCGCCGCCTAGCGGAGCATTTTTCTCGCGAGCCCGAGCTGGTTCTACAGAAGGCGGCCAACCAGGCGCTCGCGCCGTATAGTTTCGTCACTTGCTTGCTGGCGGCAGTGCGTGATTTTCATGTGCCGCTCTTTGCGAACCTGTTGGCAGGCATTCTGCGTCGCTTTGCCGATGGCCAAACGGAGCTCGAGCTGATTGAGGCGTTGCTCGATGATGAGCGACATGAGCTTGCACAGATTGGTTTCGTGACCCTGGCGAGTCGCTTCATGGGTCGTTTGCAGCGCTACGTCTATGACGATGTGGTGGGTGGGCAGCCACGCACGTTGACGCGAACCGAGCTGAGCTGGATGCAGCGGTCGCTGTCACTGTGTCCCGAGGTTCTCGAGGCCGTAGCGGAGCCTTTGCCCGCGGGGACAGCGAGTCCCGAGTTCATGCGGGCGAGGATCAGGGTGCTGGCGCAAATCGCCGAGGAGCAAGTGGCGACCTTGGTCTCGGAGCTGAGCAGCGGGCAGCGGCGGCTGCGCAGCTTGGTGATTGAAGCGGCGCTCTCGGGCGAGGCGGACAGCGCAGAGCGGCATGCGGCGCACGGGCGCTCCTTGGCCTATTTGTTGTCGGTGCTGCTTGGGCATCGGCCGGGCTTGGTTGCGTTGATGGACGGTCTGCAGCACGAACGCGAACTGGAAACCGTGGTCATGGCCAAGGCCCTCGAGCTGGGCGGAGATGCAGGGGCGATCAATGTGGCCTGTGCGCTGCTTGGGCATTGGCATGAGCTGCAAGCTGATGATCCCGACCAAGGTCCGTTTCGACGCTGGATTGAGAGCCTCTGGCGCGACGATCGGCATCGTCAGCTCGAGCAAGGGATTGACGCGGCGCTGGGCTGTCCCGACGAGTCCGCCATCTATGCGGCGCAGATCATCTCCTCCCTTGGCGATCCACTGGGCGTCGCGCTGCGTGCAGTCATCCGTGGGCAGCTGGTGGATCTGGCCACGCTCTCTCCGCTGTCTCGCCAAAGCCGCTGCGCCATGGCATTGCGCGCGCTGCTGCGGGCTCCCGAGCTCGAACCGCATCCGCAGACGCTGATCAACATTGCGCGAGCAGGGATGCTGGAGACGCAACCTTCTCTGCGCAGTCTCGAGCGCCACCGCAGCCCTGCCATCCGAAAGGCGGTGTGGGCAGCGATGCGTCTGTGCCAGAGCCAGCGTTGTGTGTACCATCACCCCCTCTATCGACAGCTTCAGGATGTTGGATTGGAGCCTGTCGACAGGGAGTTTTGCGAAGGAGAGCAAGCTGAAGAGCGCTTGGAAGGTCGTTCTCCAGCCGCCTTGGCCGCGCTCAAACGCACGACGGGTGAGCGTGTGTTGATGGATGTCTACTTCTGGTTCGCGAGCGCCTCGCTTCCCAACATCGTGGGCACGCGACCAGCGTCGGGCTATGCAGCCAGAGCGCAGTTCGTGGTCGACCTAGAGAGCCAGCGCGTGCAACACGCGGCGTGGTATGACCGCGCCGGACGCGAGCACGTCAACACGCGTCTGCCGCCAGCTCCGAGTGACAGCTGCGAGTCCTTTCACGGCATCGCGTGGGACACCCCCATCGAATCGATGGCTGACGCGGTGGGTCGTCTGGGAGGGACGGTGTTGAGCGTCGCGCGGATGGGGCATGGTTCCCCGGCAAGCCGCATGTCGGTTCGTTTTGGAGAGCGCACTTTGCGCCTCGAAATTGATGATCTTGGGCGGTTTTTCCGTGCCCTACTGCCGCTCGAAGTGAGCACCTTGGACGCGGGCGTGCGTGAGCTCGAGGCGAGCTGGCGCCAGCCTACCTTCAGAACGGACTCGACAGTGGTGTGGCGCTTCGATCAGCTCGAGTGCGGGATCCGCCCGGATCCAGCCTTCGACAAGCTGGCCCAGTACGTGATGCGCACCCGCGACTGAGGGCAGCTCGTTGGGGGCGCTTTCGCTTTGCTCAGCTGAGCTTGTGCAGCCTCGAGCGGGCGAGGACTGCAGTGATGCCAGTCAGCCCAGGGATCTGCGCGAGGTGTGAGAGGACCAGCGTCGCGTCCTCGATGGTGTATTCGAAGGTACTCAAGCCGAGCTCAACCGACGCTTCGACGACGAGCTGTGCAGCTTTGTCGTGGCCCAAGCTCGGCGCAAGTAGGCCAATGATTTCATTGCGATGGAGGCGCTTGCCAGGCGCGGCGAGGGGCTGCATGGAGGAAATGCTTCTCATGTGGACTCTGGAAAAGCGACGACAACGGTTGTCGTGTTGTGGAAACCAGACATCTCACCAACGCTGAGCGCGACCTCACCAAAGGTTTCGAAGCCAGCGAGGGGGGCTTGAATGACGTCGGAGATGGCACGAACAGCGTGAATGAAGTCGTCTTTGAGGATGAGTTTCCTGCAGACGCAGTCGAAGGCGAGGGCCCCCGCGATGGGTGCCCCGACTCTCTCTTTGGCGAGCAGTGCCGCTTTGCGAGCGGATTCGAGCTGCGCTTCAGCGCTGCTCTGCATGATGCGAATGATGGCCCCCTCGGGGATGCCGCAGGCGAAGCTGAGGGAGTCGTCTGCGTCGCGCCGCAAGGGGGCGCGAACCTTGTATTCTCGTCCCAGGCTTAGACCTGCCTCATAGAGCACGAGGTACTGCATGAAGGATTCGGGGCTGTCCAAGAGCAGCGGATCGGTGCCATTCGCGAGCGCTGCTTGGCGGGTGTGTTCGACCCAGACTCTCCACGCAGGCCTGCCTTCGATGCTGTAGACCTGATTGCCTGCGGCCTTGGTCACGCGCAGTGGGGCAGACATGGGGGTGTGTCCGTGAGCGACCCCAATGCCTACTGGCGTGCGGGCGTCGATGCAGAGTAGCGCGAGGGCATCGCTGGCACAGTTCGCTCCGGCAGCAACCACGCTGCGCTGCATGCGCTCATCGGCTGCAGCGGCACCAGCGAGGACGACGTTCTCCC
The DNA here is from genome assembly GCA_034002465.1 of Myxococcota bacterium. Classification (GTDB taxonomy): domain Bacteria; phylum Myxococcota_A; class Bradymonadia; order UBA4248; family JAVFAO01; genus JAVFAO01. The sequence continues at coordinate 8,156 of JAVFAO010000030.1, read as the reverse complement.
CGAGCATGGCAGAGAGCAGCAGTGCAGTCTCTTCCCCTTGCCCGGAGAAGGTATCGAAGAAGACGAGCACCGTGCGATGCGGGTGTGTCAGGGAGAGCGGGGGCAGTGAGGCGACGGCACTGCTAACGGCGGCGACGGGATCGGCGCTGATTTGGGTGGCCCATCCAGAGGAGAGGAGGAGCTCGCCGGCGAGGGCAAAGAAGGCAACGCATCCGCTGCATTCGGAGCGCTCGGTGAACTCACCTGCCGACGAGGCCGCAACGAGCTTGCAGTCGGGCAAGGCGCGCTCGAGCAGAACGACGAGTTGCTCGAGGGGACAGCGGGTGGAAGCGAAGAGCAGCAGAGCTTGCGGCGTGAAGTGGGCGTCGCGAAAGCGGGCGAGGATGGCGTTGCTGACCTGTTCTGGGCTTCCTGTGCAGGTCCCTGAGAGAACAGTGGTATTCATGGGTCTCCGGGTCAGGGCGCACATGGCGGTTCGGGAGCCACATGCCGGGCGTGGGGTAATGCAGATCGCGCTTCAAGTCAACCTTGGTCTGGGGAGGCTGCTTGGCTGTGAAGCAGCCATCGCAGGCGGCAGACGAACAAGTCAAACGGGCAGCTTCTTCCAGGGTTCGGCGGCGAATGAGTGTGATGGCCGTGCTTCTTTACAGGGGAGAGGGTTTCGAGCATGATAGCGACGCGCTGTTGTCTGCGATGAAGCAAGGCGCGGTGGGAGGAGGTTGCTTGTGGCCGAATATCGCATCCTGGTGGTCGAGGACAACCCGGATACCCGTGAGCTGTTGTGCGAGCAACTTGAAGACGAGCGATACGAAGTGATGACGGCGAAGGATGGTCAGGACGCCATCCTGCGTGTCGGCGAGCGCGCTCCAGATGTGGTGGTCATGGACGTCATGATGCCGCATCTGGATGGTTTCGAGACGAGCCGTTATTTGAAGCTGCGGTTTCGGGATTGCTTCATTCCGATCTTGATGTTGACGGCCAAATCAGACGAAGCGAGCCGTGAGGAAGGCGCTCGCTACGGCTGTGAGGACTACCGTGGCAAGCCCTATACGCGTCAGCAGCTCATTGCGTCGGTAACGAGCCTAATCGAGCTGGGTAGCTTAGAGAACAAGCTGCTTGGTCCCGACGCTGCGGAGCTCGAAGAAGCTCGGCGACGCGTTGTGGAGCTGCGCATCGATCTCGCCCGGCGGCAGCTCGGTGAGCGTTCGGTGGCGATTGCCCGTGCCCATCTGGAGCGTGTCCTCGAGCTCTCGCCAGGGCACGAAGGTGCACTGACTCTACTCAATCAGATGGGTGTATCGACCCCCGAACGATGACAGTGTGGCAAATGCCTCTTGGAGGTTGCTGATGCGACTCAAATGCGCTGGCCTCACCGACGTCGGTATGGCGCGCGATCACAACGAAGATGACTTTTATCTGTGTCCGGATGAGGCGCTGTGCGTGGTTGCCGACGGCATGGGTGGGCATCAGTCCGGTGAGGTCGCGAGCCAAATGGCGATCGAAGAGATCACCCGGTTTTATGCGGACACGCGAAACAGTGAGAAGCCGATTGAGCTGAGCTATTGGCCGTTTCGGAAGAAGAAACCGAGCTCTCGCGAAGAACGGCGTCTGATTGCATCGATGACGCAGGCCAATCAAGCGATCCACACGGCAGCCTCTGGCAACGAGCAATATCGGGGCATGGGGACGACGATCGTGGCCGCGTTTTTCTTCGATGATGGTGTTTATGTCGCACACATCGGTGATTCCCGTGCGTACCGCCTGCGCGATGGTGTGCTCAAACAGGTCAGCGAAGACCACTCGTTGGCGAACGAGTACATTCGGATGGGTATTCTTCGAGCCGAGGATGTGGAGAATTTCCCGTACAAGAATGTGATCACACGCGCTGTCGGATTGGCGGACAGTGTCGAAGTCGAGACCAACCTCTACGACATCAAGGATCAGGACATCTACTTGCTCTGCTCCGATGGTCTCTCCGATCCGCTTCGAGACGCAGAAATCCAACGCATTCTTCTCGAACATGCGGACGATCTCGAGACTGCCTGTCGCGAGTTGATCACGGCAGCCAATCGCAATGGCGGTCCCGACAACGTGACCGTGGTGCTCGCCAAGGCCATTGCCGAGTAGACTGTGAAGCCATCCAAGCGCCCTTCTGATGACGATCAAGAGGCCCTTGCAAACGAAAGTGAGCGAAGGGGACACTGCCCGTCGAATTTTTTGTCGATGGGGCACTTGGTCCGTTCCTCCAATTTTTTGTCGATTGGGCGCTTGGCCTGTTCCCCCAAGTTTTTGAGGACTGTTCACCCTCGAGAGCACGAGCTTCACCCAGGCTCGCTTCGAAGTGAAGTGGCTCTTCCCGGCTGCGCTCTGCTCTCTTCGGCCCACGGCGCAAGTGCCCCCACCGTGCGTTTCAAACCGAGTCATCAGGGGAAATCGGCGTGAATACGAGCACGTGCCCACACTGCAGCGCTTCTCTTGTCCCGAGCTCGGGTGGAGATCTGCGCATGTGTCCTTCATGTGGCCGTCTCATCGTACGCAAGAAAGGGGCTGCTGAAGCTGCTGAGAACAGTTCGAGAAGTCGAAGCCAGGAGGCGAAGACTCGCTGCGAAGCAAGCCCGAAGGGTGCGTGCCAGGAATGGCACGCAACAACGTTGGGAAATCAATCGTCTCGTCAAGAGGCCCCCACGAGCTCCTCCGCAGACACGCCGAGCGTCTCTGAAGAGGTCGCAGCGCCCACTTCGCAACCGGCCCCACCCCGCTTGCCGCCCAAAGCCCCCTTCCCTTTTGCACCATTGAAGAAGCCTGCTGAGAAGCTCTCTGTTGCTGCGCCATCTTTGGCCCTGAAAGCGCCTCAGAAGCTGACTGTACCCTCGTCTCTGAAGAAGGCGCAGGAGAGCCCGCCACCACCGCCCTCCGACGTTGCCGAAACCCACCCGGAAATCACCCCCATCCCAGAGCCAGCGCCAGACACCAGCAAGCCCATACACCCCCCCAAAAAAGAACGAGAAGGCGCCACCCTTCCCCTCTCGCTCAAGCCCAACAAAGCACCGAAGGCGCTCTCGACGCGGCGAACCCCAGAGCAGCTCCCCCCCACCGCTACCAGCGCAACAAAGACGCCCAACCAAAGTGCCCCAAGCGGGGCGGGAGAGGACGCGCCGCAGCTCCCGAGTCTGGCGCCTGCGCCCAGCGCAGGGCCCAAACCTGGAGCAGCCGAGGTCTTCGCTTCATCCCTCTCCCAACTTGTTTCAGATGCCGAGCCCTCCGCCCCCAAGGAGGGGGAGGTCTACGCTGCCAAGAGCATGTTTTCTGCGCCCCTGGGGGCCTCTCAAGCCTATCCGAGCTCGACGCCGTTTTTGCCCCCGCCCATTCTTCCCCGTCGCAGCAAAGACACAGACGCGACCGACCCGGAGCTCCTCGTCCCCTCACCAGAGCTCTCGGTACTTCGCCCGAACACGGCAGAGATCCAGCTTGTTCGCGTACAAAGAGAGCTCTCGGAGCAAGCCCCTGATCCCATTCACGGGGTGGTCACCGAGTTCGTGGGCAGGGAAAGCGAGCTCAAAGAGTTGGATGGCTTCTTCTCGGGCCCAAGCGCGCGCCGCAGCGCGCGTGTGGTCCTCCTCGAAGGCCTGCCAGGAATCGGCAAGACCCGTCTGATCTATGAGTTTGTCCGCCGTCTCAACGAAGGCAATCAAGCCTTCGTCCTGCTGAGTCGCTTCGGACCAGGAGAGGCAGACGAGCGCACCGAGCTGACCGAGCAACTGCTCGAGAGCCGTGTGCGCCTCAGCAAAGCCCAGCTCCTGCGAAAACCAGAGCTGCTCCAGCAACGCTGCAAAGAGTTGCTCGACCCCAGTGACATCGAATGGGGTTGGCACGTCTTGGCTGCCCTGCTCGGTCTTCCAAGCCATGAGAGCATCCCCCGAAAAGCCGCCGCCCTCCGAGCCGATCGCGCGCTTCTACGACGCGCGAGCCGCGACGTGCTGGAGAAAATTCTTCGTCGTGAGTGCGCCCAGAATCCGGTGATCTTGTGGCTCGACGACCTGATCGAAGCTGACGCGGAAGGGCTGATCGAGCTCTTCGAGCTCGTCGTTCGCCTCCGAGAGCTTCCCATCCTGCTCCTGGCTGCGTGCACCGAAGCGGACTGGATGCCTGCAGAGAGCCTCTTCTCCGCAGATGTCGACATCCGCATGCTCACCATCTCAGGGTTGAGCGAGGACCTGAGTGAGCGCTTGGCCCGTCAGATCCTGCAGCGGGTCGAGCGCTGCCCCGATAGCTTGATCGAAGTCCTGGTCCGCAAGTCCAAAGGCAACCCGCTCGTCCTAGAACAGCTCGTACGCCTGATGTTGGAGCAGGGCGTCTTGCGCGCTTCGACCCTGTCGTGGAACGTCGCTGCGGAGCGCATCCCCCAGTGCCAGGCCTTCCCTTCCACCATCGTGGAGCTCGCGGCGCTGCGTGTCGGAACGCTCGAAGCCACCTCGCGCCAGGTGCTGGAGCTCGGTGCCCTGATGGGTCAGAGCTTCCTCTTCGAAGACCTGGTGACCCTTCTCAGTCTGCAAGCGATGGACTACGAAGAGGCTCCCTGGTTCTCTGACGCCAGAGAGTCTTGGACTCGAGGCACCTTGCTCGAGCTGGTCGCTGGCGATTTCGTCAGCGCACGAGACAAAGAACGCTATGAGTTTCGCTTCGAAAGCGAACGCCAGTACCTCCTCGCCCACTGTGAGCCTCAGTTTGCCTCGCGCATGCACGCATGTTTCGCCCGCCTGCTCTCAGCGCGCAACCCCGAGATCAAGACCCTCGCACATCACCTCGAAGCTGCAGGCTTGCACAAACAAGCAGCGCTGCAGTGGTTCGAGGCCGCCCGCGCCGCGGACCAAGCCTGCTTCAACCACTCGGCGCTGGAGCTCTACGCACACTGCCTTGGCTTGCTGGGCCCCGAGGATGGGCAACGCCACGTCGATGCCTTGCTCGCCACTGGGCGCCTCTGCCTCCGGGTGGGGCAAACCGGCTCTGCGCGCTCCCACTTCAAGTCGCTGCTCCAAAGCACCTACGCGTTCAAGGACCTGGCCAACTCCACCATCGCCTATTGCTGGCTCGCGCGCATCGAGCGCTATGCTGGACTCAGCGACGAAGCCGAGACCATGGCGCGCCGATGTCTGGAGCTGGCAGAGCGCCAACAAGATGCTCAGCTCGTGGCAGACGCACTCGACGAGTTGGCCCTCTGCCTCTTTCAAGGCGGGCAGCCCGGAGCATTTGCCGAGTCCCTCAAGCTGCTCGAGAAGTCCATCGAGCTTCGGCGACAGCTCGGCATCCCTGTCGACACCGCAAACACTTTGGACCGGATGGCCGTCGTCTGCATCGGCCGGTGTGAATTGAGCCGCGCCCAAGCCTGCTTGTCAGAGGCCCTCAATGCACGCCAAGCCCTCGATGACCAGCTCGGCATCGCTCGCACCCTGATGAGCCTCGGAGAGGTGCAACTCATGATGCGCCGCTTCGACACCGCCCTCAGTCAGCTCGAGGAAGGCCTCGAGGCAGCAGATCGCAACGGAGATGTCTTTCTGCGCGCCGAAGGCATGGCCAACATTGGCCGCGTTCACCTCGGTACGAGCCAATGGCGAGCTGCCGACGCGCGTCTGCGAGAAGCCCTCGAACTGCTTCTGCGGCTCGATGCAAGCCCAATCAAGGTCGAACTGCTGCGCCTCTCTGCGATGTTGGCAGCAGACGAACAGCGCTTCGAGGATGCGAGCAAGCTCATTGCACAGGCAGCCGAGCTCGCCGAACGCTTCCAGTCCAAACTCGTACGTTCACGGACCATCCTCACCCAAGCCCAGATCCACAGCAGGCTCGTCAGCGCCAAGGTCACCCCTCGCCTCCCTCTGACCCAGATCCGCGACCTCTTCTTGGAGGTCCTCAGTGCCTTTGAAGAGATGGGGAACTGGCACGATGCCGCTGACTGTCTCCGCTCCTACGGGCGTATGCTGGAGGAACGAGGAAAGACTGCCGAAGCCAAACAGTGCTTCGTGCGCGCAGAGAAACTCGATCCGCTCACCCAAGTGTTGAGCTGAGCGCTACCATGACTCGCCTGCCACGAGCGGCGTAGAGGAGAGCAGTATGCAAGTCCAGAGAAACGATCCTTGCCCCTGCGGCAGCAAACTGAAGTTCAAGAACTGCTGTATGCAGAAAACCCAGGTCGAGGAACGCATGAAGCGCTCGACCAGCGACGTCAACAGCCTCATTACACCGAGCACCTCCCCTTACTCCTTCTGGAAACGTTGGAACGCCTCCATGTCTCGCGGGCAGTTCGGCAATCTCTATGAGATGACCCTCGAAGGCAGCCCCTTCCGAAACGCGTTCGAGAGCCGAGAAGCCTTCTACGTCAGTGCCCAACGACGTGCCCTGCCTGGAGGCAGCGGCAAGGAGGTCATCAAGATCAAGGTCGACGAGACCCAAGCACTGCTCTTGACCCTGCCCGAGGACGATCAACGCAAGACGCATACTGTGCTCGAAAGCCTACGACTCGAACGCGGCGTCAATGGCTGGCGACTCGCCCAAAGTGAGCGTCTCGAAGTGCCCAGGATGCCTCGAGCCCAGTACGGCTTCGAACTTTTTGGCGTAGAGAGCCTAGAACAGACGCACCGCGAACGTGTCGCGACGGGCTGGCAGCGTGAGGATCTCGCCGATCGACCTGAGCCGGACAAGGATGCTGTCGAAAGTGAGCAACAGGCAATCGAGCCCCACGGGCAAGTGGAGGCTGCCGAACAACTCGAAAGCACCTTGGCCCTCAACAGCGACGAGCTTGCCCAAGTCAGCGACGCCCCCAACGAGTGACAAATCGCAGAATCGTTATAGACTGACTCCTCAGCCTCGGCCAATGCAGGCTGTACCGTCTCGGGGTGTGCTCTTGCTGCCCCCTCTGCAAGCTGCCAAGCGAGCTTCGATTCATGGATGTTCGGCTGATAGCGGGCACGCTTCGACGCTGCCCACTTTTCGAGCGCTTCGACGTACCCTCCCTTGGGAAACTGGCGCAGCTCGTGGAGTGCCGCCATTTCCAGAGTGGACAAATCATCTTTCGCGCTCTGGACGAAGGGGCCTCACTCTTCGTTCTGAGCTCTGGGCAAGTCGAATTCTTCATCGAAAACCAAACTCAGCTCCGAGTCGTGGGAGGCTGTGGTCCCGTGCGCTCGGTTGGAGAGCTCTCGCTGCTGCTCCCCGGCCCAAGAATGATTGGCGCACGCGCTGTCGACGAAGCGAGCCTCTATGAGATGAGCAGCGGTTTGCTGAAGATGCTCGAGCTCTCGGACCCTTCCCTTGCCCTCGAGCTCATCGCAGCGGTGCGAGAGCGCGCAGCGGCCGGGCTCAGCACCCAGCGTCACCTCTTCCACGCTCTGTTCGTGAGAGCGCTCGAAGAAATTGGCGACGGCGAGCTAAGCCGGCTCTAGGCGAGTGGCTTTCTTCGGAAATGGAATATGCGGGTGAGAGGCTCTGCCTCACACATCGCCAAAGGCATCGCCCTTTGAAATCATTTTGATTTCAAGCTGTTGCTAACGCAACTCAGCGCGTTGAATCAGACCGATGCAAGCCGACGACGCAACAGCAGACGTATTCCATTGAGAGTGAGCATCGGAACGACTTGCCCCAACGCAGGAGCAGCGGCGGCGAATGTCTGCGCCCGTCCTCCTGTGAGCAGCCGAGGGCAGGGCACACCAAGTCGCGTCTCGAAACGTGACAGCAGCCCCTTGAGCATCTCCAGATAGCCCACGAACAACCCGCCACGCAAGGCATCCTTGGTGCAGTGGGCGAGCACCTCGTCGGATACGCAGAGGAAGGGGTCGAGACGCGGAAGCGCAGGCGCGCGCTCGAAGAGGGCCGTCGCAAAGGCTTCGGGGCCAGGCAAGATGACCCCGCCCAGCAACTCCCCGGATGCGCTGATGGCGTCGATGGTGGTCGCGCTGCCCAGGTCTGCGATGAGCGCAAACGCTTCGCCATCGGGGAAGTACTCCAAGGCGGCCACGGCGTTGACCCAACGGTCTACCCCTAGCTCCTGGTCAGCATACGAAAGACGAAGCGGCTCTGTTGGATGCACCCGAATCGTCTCGACCCGACACCCGAGCCAACGCCGGATGGCCTCCTCACAGCGCACCCCAAGCGAAGCCCGAACAGTG
>JAVFAO010000029.1:0-31507 GCA_034002465.1 Myxococcota bacterium | reverse complement strand
CGGCGAGGGGGACGCTATGTCGCCCAAGGCAAGAACGCTCCAGTCGCGGCGATGCCGTTGGCAAGAATCAACTGACCGTCGCGCCTACTGTGGCCCCGCGAAGCGGGCTATGTCCAACAACTTGGGGAACAATCGGCAAGAACTTGGGGGAACAGGCCAAGCGCCCAATCAACAAGAACTTGGGGGAACAGGCCAAGCGCCCAATCAACAAGAAGTTCATCGTGTCTTGTTCGTGCTCGAATATCAAGGAGAACATCTCATGCCGAAACACTTCGTTCGTATTCTAGTTCTGTCGCTGTTCACCATCGCCTTGCTCTCGGGTTGCAAGTCCGAGAGCGCTCCCAAGGAGGAGCCAAAGGGGAAAACCGAAGCCAAGGAGAAGGCAAAGGATGAAGGCAAGGCTGAACCAAAGGAGGAGCCAAAGGAGGAGCCGAAGGAGGAGCCAAAAGCCGAGGTAGCTGAGCTCGCCGAGCGTGATTTCACGGCAGATGCACAGGCCCACATGCCCTCGTTCCAGGGCAGTCTGAAGGCACTCGCGCCCGCTGACGCCGAGGTGAAGGCCGAACCCGGCGGCTTTGGGGTGCGCACCGACACTTTCAAGATGTCCATCCTCGTTGGTGCCTACACGGCTGAGGAAGTGAAGAAACGCGTCGAGAGCGGCGAGGGTTTCGTGAAGAACCCGAAGGTGGTGGACAGCGGTGAAGGGTGGCTCGTCTACGAAGGTGACGTCTTCGGTCAACACGGTTTCTATGCCCATGTCGATCTTCCGCCGATCTCAGGGCTCAAGGCCTCCTGCAACACCCCGACGGGCGAGGGCTTGACCCAGGCACAAAACGAGAAGGTGCTCGAGGCGTGCCGCTCCGTGAAGGTCGAGTAGGGGAGCTCGTCACGCCGAATGGCGGCGACCCGCGCCGAAGTGAGCGCGCCCTTCGGACAGGAGGGTAAGCACTGCGCAGGACAAAGGGTCGAGCACGCAGCCGCTCAATCCTTGGGCGAGTCGTAGACACCGCTGATCAGGTCCAGATGACCAGCGAGCGGCAGGGTGAAGCAGAACTTCGACCCGACGTTGGTGTTCTCGACCCAAATCCGGCCACCGTGGTGCTGGACGATCTCCCGGGCGATGGGCAAACCCAGCCCAGTTCCACCGCGACTCCCCTGACGGCTGCGCGATTGGGTAAAGCGCTCGAAGATGCGCTCGAGCTGGTCTTCGGGGATACCAGGGCCTGTGTCCTCGATGGAGACTTGGACGAACTCCTTCATCTCGCCGTCGTTCTCTTCGCTGTGCAAATCGGCTTTTACGGTCACCACACCACCTCGGGCCTCTCGAACGGAGTTCTCGAGGATGTTGCCGACGACCTGGAGCAGCTTCTCGCGATCACCCCAAATTCGAGGCAGCTCGAAGGGCAGAAAGAGGTTGGTCGCAACGCCTTCCCTCTGCAGCAAAGCTTGATGTTGACTCAGCACTTGAGCAACCAGTGAGCCCACGTCGAGCTCCTGCATCGACCAGCTCATGTTGCCGGTGCTCAAACGTGAAATGTCCAAGAGGTCGTCGATCATACGGCTCAGCGTCAGCGTCTCGGTGTCGATGATCCGCATGAATTCACGTCTTTCTTGCTCATCATCGGGAGGACACTCGAGCAAGAGCTCGACATAGCTACGGATCACCGTCAACGGCGCGCGCAGCTCATGGCTGACATTTTCGAGAAATTGGTTCTTGAGCTCGGAGAGCGTTTCGAGCTCTTGCGTCTTGCGCTCGAGAGAGCGCGTGCGATCACGCACGGAGATCTCCCAAGTCGATAAAATTCTTTCGATTTCCTGCTCGAGAATGCTGCGGTCCTGGCGCAGTTTCTGAAAGAACACCGCACGCCTCAAGATTCGAGACAAGACGCTCCAGAGGTTACTGCGCTTGAGCACCAGATCTGCGTCGGGCATGCACCCCCAGTCGGGGGACACCAAGCGCTCTGGCTCCACCATCAGCACAATCTGGTGGCCGTCTTCCCCAATGTCCTGAGCAGCCAAGAGATCCGGAGGGATGGAGTCAGCCATCGAGCTGTCGATCAAGACCACATCCCATGGCTGCAGTCGCAGGGCTGCCGCAAAAACCTCCTTGGTTTCGACAAAGCCCCAATAGACCTGCTGATCGCTCAACAGTGCCCGGTAATCAAGCCGTTCTGCCGATGCGTCGGCCACCAACACGTACAACGTCGTGCGGCGCGAAGCGTCATCGCTCATGCTCACCTGCCGTGCTTGCTTCAACGCGTCTCCTCCTCGCTCGAGATTCGACCCACTGCTTCCTCGCGTCTGACCTTGTCGACCCTATCGCAGACTCAACTCGCTGCGACGCCATGCCACTGACTCCAACAGCTGTTTGCAAGAATGCCTTTCCCCTCGTGCTCTTGCAATGCTGCCGACCGAGTCGGGGGGCAACGCGGTATCCGCTCCGATGGAGGACCGACCAAGCGCGATGACGCGTTTCGGTGCGCGCGCCTTCGCCAACTTCTTGTCATGCTTGTGTCCCTATCGTCAAGCTTGTCAACACTTGTGCCCGCGCCAAAAAGGGCAGCATCGGCATGGGTACAGGACTCGATGACGCGGTCCCGGGTGTGCTTCGAGGTCGTTGGCAGGCTGCCATCCGCGCTTCCTTCTTCTGCGTCAATGCGCTGTGAACGGCGACCGCGGAAAGAGCTCGAAATTCACCATCACAGCCCAAGGGACCAAGCCCACGTACTGCTCGACCCTGACACCCACTCGCCAGCACCCTCCGTCACCAAGATAGCTCAAGCCGAGCCCCCAATCCAGCAGCGGAGTCCAAAGCAGAGCGGCTGCAGCGTCAATGAGCACGTCACCAAGCAACCAAGAAGCTTCGATGCGGGATAGCTCCACCTCTTGCGCCACGAAGCCGAAACGCTGCCTCCACATCCCGACGCCACGGGGGCTTTGAGCATCGGCGAGATCGAAGACGCGCGCATGCACCTGGGTGTAGGCAATACTCGACTGCTCAGTGCTCCACTGCACCCCCCAGTCACCGCCCCACTGCGTGCCATCTTCTTGTTGATTGGGCGCTTGGCCTGTTCCCCCAACTTGTGAAAAGAGCCGCCCATGTAGCCCCAGTCCCGGTTCCCAGGTCCAGACCAAGAGCGCCTCCGACCACTGCGACAAGCTATCGTGAGCGCCCAGAAAGAACGCGTGCAAGAGCTCCAGACGCAAACGCCAGTCGCCAGCCAGCAGAACGTTGTCCAGCGACAACTCGAGGGAGTGCGCTGCCATCTCACCCTCAAAGGCCCTGCTCCAAGCCGGCAGATCAAGTCGTTCCTCTGCACTCTCCCAGTGGCTGCGCCAGCGCACGGCTGGCATCAACAAGTGGCGCACAGGCCCAAGTGCCGCCCACCACGACCCATGGAGCTCCAAGACTGCGTCCACCCCCGTCCACTGGTCGTAGGCCCACACTCGGTCTTCGCGCCGCGCAAAATAAAGCTGCTCCTCCAACGCGGTCGCTGCAGTCACTCCCACCCCGTCGAAAAGGCCGAGCTCAGCTCTCAGCTCTGCCCCGAGCTTCAGAGACTCGCCGCGCCCACGGACCGGCTGATTGCTCTGAACCCAAGCACTGTCCCCTTCATAGTGCGCCCAGCCTAGCTCCAATCGAGAGTCGAGCCCCTCGAACCATTCCGACAGCAGACTGAAGCGTAACCAAGGCAGAGCGTGCAACGCGCCGGGCTCGGGGCCAAAGGGCTCAAAGTCGCTGGCCTCCAAATCCGGTGTAGGCCAGGCCTGCACACTGCTGAGCCCCATCAGAAAGTGAAGGCGTTGGTCCTCCCAACCGACCTGCAGCGTATTCTCACCATAGCGAGCCGAACGCTGATCGAGGCTGCCATCGAGACCGTGTCGTGCCGGTGCACTGAAAAACTCAGTGTCCAACACGAAACGCCAGTGCTCGTGAAAGACCCCTCCCCAACGCCCCAAGAGCCACATCTCGAGACGTGCATCCGCAGGATCCCAGCGGCCAAAAAGCTCCCCCTCGCCTCGGCTCTCTTCATCATCGACTGCGTAGCGGAAACGTAGCCGTCCCGTGGGGCCCCAAGCGCTCTCCCAGCCAAGAAATGGCCAAAGCTCTGCCTGCTCTCCCAGACGCACAAAAGCCCCCTGCTCCAGCTGGAGTGGACTCTGCGCGTCCGAGCGAAAACGCGGAAACAACAGACCGCTCGCCCGACCATCCGACTGCAGCTCGGACAACCAGATGGGGAGCGAGAACGTGCTCAGTCCGAACTCGGCACCCTGGACGCTCCAGCTACCGTCTGACTGCTGGAGTTGTCGCGCCGAGAGCCAGAGCCCTGTATCAGCATCCTCGGCGTTGCCGCACAGCGACCAGCGCAGCCCACTAGCCTCGAGCTTCCCTTTGGCCCACAGAAGGCGTTCGAAAGAGACCAACAAAGCCTGTTCGGGGCCGCCGTTGTGCTGCGTGGCCTGAGTCCAGAGCTGCCCTTCCTCGAACGTCACGCCCTCCGCATCCCGAGTGACTCGGGCTGCTCGCAGCGACAACGCAGCCTGCGAAAGCTGCAGCCCTTCCACGAGCAGCACCTCCCCCTGCTGTTCGAGTACGTCGAAGTGTAGCTCCCAAACAGCGACGCCTTCTTTCTGCACGGCAGATCTCAGCGTCCCTCGAGAGACACGCCAGCCCTCAGCATCCAGGCGCCACTCGCTTGCTTCGAAGGCGATGGCCTGCTCCTCCAAGTCAGCACTCACGCCGCCGACCGCGCTTCTCAGGTATTCGGTGAGCTGGGCCGCGTTGAGACCAGACAAGCTCTGCAAGCGACCTGCACCCCGACAAGACCCGACCACCTCGGAACCAGGAGCTGGCTCGCCCGGAATGGATTCGGAGCCCTCGGCCTGAGCCCAGGCCGAGTTGGTGGCGAGCCAAGAGAGCCAACAGCTCGCGACGAGCAAGAGCCCCCTCCAGCTCATTGCGCAGTGACCCCCTCCCACCAGAGCCGTAGGGTTGGACTCGCCCCAGTCGCTGTGCCAGCTTCGAGCTCGGCGCGCAGGCTCTGGTCCGCCAGTGGTCCCGCCCAGCTGCTGCAGCTGCGCTTACCGGCCGCTCCACCGCGAAAGGCAAAGTCCTCCGCGAGGCGCGTCGCAACGCTGAGCAGGTCGGAGTCCGTGCGATCGTAGAGTCGAAGTGATCCCTTCTCGTTCGTCCGCGTTCCTTCCCAGAGCATGGTCTCGCCGAAGAGACAGGGCAGCAGAGCGGCGTGGACCCAGTCTGCCTGCTCGGTGTCGAGCCCCTGAGTGTCAACGACGAGCATGAGCTCCAATGGCGGCGCGGCAGCGCGCTCGGCGCGACGCCGCTCGAGGCCCGCCCATGCCGTGCTCAGCGCCTCATCAAAGCCTTGGCGCAGCTCTTCGCGGGCCGCCTCCACGGTCGAGCCGAGGATCGCGAAGCTGCTTCGAGAGCGCAGAGGTGGTCGCTCATCAATGGTGCGCAACTCGAGCTCGACCACGTTGCCCGGCGCGAGCGCACCGAGCTCGTCAAAGAACCCGATGCTGAGCACCAAGCGGAGGCGCTCTTCGGACGCATTGGGTTCAGCGAGAGCGGGGAGCTCAACTTGTTCGATAGAATACGATCGATGAAGAAGAACTTCTCGGAAAATATCTTCTTTTACGGGATCGATGAGCAGGAGCGTCTCGACATTGGGCAAGGTGTCCTCGAGCTCCGCATCCAAGCGTAGAGGAGCGTTGATGAAGTTTCCTTGACGGCCTGCTTTGCCGCTGAACTGCCCTCGAATCTCGAGCCATACCCGCACAGGCCGCGCGCTCGAGGAACTCTGCTCAACGTCCGCGCTGGCCGCGCTCGACAGGGTGTGACTGTCCTTCTCCACCGCAGCCCCCTGCACGCGCTGCTTGGGCTCAACGCCAGCGCGCTGGCAAGCGAGCAAGCACAGACAGCTCGCCACGATCATGATCTGTAGCCCAGCCTGTGACGACGGTGCCCTCGCCCACTCTCGAGACATGGATTTCACCCTCAGGCGCTGCACCGCTCAAACCGCAACGTTCGGCATGGCGCTGTGCAGTTTCCACCCAGCTCGACTATTGTCCCCGCTTCCCCACGCAAAGGCAAGCGTGGAGCCGCCGCTGGAGACTTTCGTCTCCACTCGCCCTATCTCATCAATTTCATAGGGAAAGCGGCATCACCTTTGCGAGCTCGCGTTGCTGCTCGCACCCTGCTCGCAACCCTTCGGGTGTGCAAACGCTCGGCGCGCAGGCGCCAGAGGAGGCAGCGCAGACGTCTCTGGGAGTGAATCGGTGCCAATCGCATGTGCAGAGGGCTCGCGTCATCGGAAGGTCAAGGCGAGCACGCAGCCCTGGGGCTCGATCTTTGCTACTTGCACAAGATGGCGATTGCGCCGAGAATCCCGCCAGCGTCGCAGCTCGCGGCGCTGTACGTCTAATGAAGACATTGGATTGTTGAGCATGGTTGGGATGCCCTCACTACCTTTCGCGGTTCCGGAGTCTGTCGACCCCGCCAGCACCATCGCAGCAGGAACCATCGTTGGAGGGCAATACCAGATCCTCGAGTTGATTGCCTCCGGTGGCATGGGCTACATCTACAAGGCCGTCCAACATCCCTCCGGTCGGCATGTCGCCGTCAAGGTAATGCGCAGTCGGCTCATGCGTGACGCGACCGCCATCAAGCGCTTTCGGGCCGAGGCCAAGGCTGCGGCTCAACTCTCACATCGAAACTCCATCACCCTCTTCGACTTCGGTGAGAGCAACGGTTTGCTCTATATGGCCATGGAGTGGCTCGATGGGCCCAACCTTGGCACCTTAGTCACCAAGTATGGACCGATGAGCCCCATTCGCGTCGCCCGTATCGGCACCGCCGTAGCTCGCGCGCTCGCCGACGCCCACGAGAAGGGCATCATCCATCGCGACCTCAAACCGGAGAACGTCGTCCTGATCAAGGGCAACGATGACTCCCCCTACCATGTCAAGGTGCTCGACTTCGGCATCGCAAAAATGATCTCTGGTGATGCCCAAACTCAGATCACGCAACTCGGCCACGTCTGCGGAACCCCGGAGTTCATGAGCCCTGAGCAGGCGCGCGGTGACGACCTCGATGGGCGAAGCGATATCTACTCGCTGGGGTGCATGCTCTATACCCTGCTCACCACTTTCGCCCCATTCCCAGGTGAGTCTCCCATGCGGATCGTGCTCAAGCACCTCACCGAGCCGTTTCCACCGCTCCCCCTCGAGACGCCCGAGCTGCTCGCTGCCACCATCCGACGCGCCACCCAGAAAGACCCCAATCTGCGCTTCGAAGACGCCCTGAAGATGGCAGAATCCCTCGACCGCTTCATCATGAGCTCTGGGCTGTCCGAATCGGATCCCTACCTCCAGGCCCAAAACGTCAGCGAAAACGAAAGCTTCTTCACTGAGATTTCGATCCCATCTGCCGTCGCCGTTTCTGCCGCCCCCACGCTCAGCCTGGTCAAACCACCTGCCCCTCTCCCAGCCGAGGTGGAGCTCGAAGAGAGCCCATCTTCCGAAGCGCTTCGCTGGCTCATCACCGGCATCCTTGCCATCATCGCGCTCGCCCTCCTGGCCGCGGTCGTCCTTCAACTACTCTGAGCCTCCGAGCGCTCCCACACGCTTGAACACAGCCTCTCCAGACCACCAGCGCTCGCGCAGCCGTGGCTCCAGCAGCAAAGCTCGAAGGCCTGCACGAAAATCGATGCCCCCAGGCTGTAGCCCTAGTCGACTCGCACCCAGCTCCAAGCCTTGACTCAGACTGTCCGCCAACAGCGTGCGCAGGAGCTGACCGTTGACCCGCCCCAGCGGCTGCCGCAGACAGTGGAGTCGCAAGCACAACCGCAGCTCGTCAGAAACATAGCCCCGGCAGGCCAGTGGCCGAAGCGGGTAGGCGCTGCACTCCCCTGCATCGAGCAGAATGCAAGCCTGGTACGGCCCGACACATCCTTGGCGTGCGCGATGCTGAAGGTGAAGCAGCTCGGCGGGGCTCCCATGAAGCGCCTCGTATACGAAGAGCAGCTCCAGAGTCGAGCTCAGCACCCACTGGTGACAGCAGTACCCGCAGCCTCGGCGGCAAGCCGTTTGGGAGAAGGAGGGCTCCACGGCAAGCACTTCTGCGATCAGCGCCTCGTAGCTCGTCAAGGTCTCGCGGACCCTGGCAAACACGGACTCCATCCCCCCGTCGGCAGCGTCATGCACCTGCTTCGCAATGTGCTCAATGCTCTGAATACAGAAGTCTGCCATCTCTGGAAACGAGCGACGTGCTTCTGCATAGAGGTCCACAGTCAATGCGAGGTACCTGCCAAGTGGAGTGCTCAGACGAGCCGAGGTTTCTTGCCATGCCTCTTGAAGTAGCGGTACTCGACCAAGATCTGCCCATGGTCGAAACAGAGCGGCTCGGGGAGCTGATCGGGGTCAAAGATGGCGGCGCGAAGGGCATCATCTGCACCCATCGGCTCTCCCTGCGCGGTCGCGATGAAGACGGTGCTGATGGTGTGTTGGCGCGGGTCGCGCGAGGGGTCCGAGTAGACATGAAAGAGTTGCTGCAGACTCACATCCAAGCCCGTCTCTTCCTTGGCCTCGCGCACGGCGGCATGCTCCAGGGATTCGCCATAGTCCACGAAGCCCCCTGGCAAGGCCCAGCCTTGCGGCGCGTTGCGGCGCTCGATCAGGACGATGCCGCCCTCGAGTTCGATGATGATGTCGACGGTAGGAATGGGATTTCTGTACGTCATCGGGAGATGATCCATGAGATGATGGGTTGGAGCTGGTCTTGGCGCCATAGACTGACGAGATCCATCGAGAGGGCCACCGAGACGTGAATCAGGAAGCCAAGCACGATGGAGCCGCTGCGCAAGGAAAGGAA
This sequence comes from Myxococcota bacterium, assembly GCA_034002465.1. Lineage (GTDB taxonomy): Bacteria > Myxococcota_A > Bradymonadia > UBA4248 > JAVFAO01 > JAVFAO01. The sequence goes on along the minus strand of JAVFAO010000029.1, from coordinate 22,617 downwards.
ACCGAGCACGGTACCCGCGATGATAGCCCCCATGGTCTCGGGCAAGGGCTTCCCAAAGTGAATCATGCAATAGGGAAGCACCATCGCCATCACCGCATAGGCACCCAGGCGATGCTTCAAGCCGTGGACCAGAAAGCCACGAAAAAAGAACTCCAAACTGAAGAACTGAGCGGCGTAGGCCAACTCCCAGGTCCAGAAGCCCCCAGGATCAGCCGGTGCGTTGCGGTAAAAGGGATAGGTCTGCTTGAAGCTGTCCTCACTCGAAACCACGAACACCAACGGCAAGACCACCGCAAACATCAGTAGATAGAGCCACAAATGGCGAATGACGCCGCGCAGACGCAGACCGAAGTCACTGAGCTTGCGCCTCAACACCAGCTTCACGAACAAGGCAGGCAGCACAAAGTAGGCTGTGACACACCAAAACGCCCAGTACAGCAGCTGACCAATTTGCCCCTGCGCAGAGCGAGAATCGTAGAGCGGTTGGGTCAACACCCCCAAGCGAAACCAGAGCGAAGGGGCCTCGGAGGGATTGCGCGCGAAGTCCACGCGCAAATGGTCCAGCACCCCCTCCCCCAAGGGGCGCGCATGGATGTATTCCCAGTAGTACTGGCTCTTACCGACATACTCGATGAGGCTGAGGCAAACGGAGGCCAAGACGAAGATGCCCACCACCGTCCAATCGATACGCCACGGCGGGCGAGCCGCGGTTTGCGCGCGACTTTGCTGCTCGTCCTCCTCGAAGCCCTGCACGACATAGCGCTGCCAAAGACGCAGCAGCCAGTGTTGCTCGGCACCAGCCAGCTCGGCCCTCGATGAAGCGCTCGCCTCACACCCCTGCTGCGAGCCCTCGACTTGCGGTCGCGCTGCTCGCTCAGCCTCATGTGGCACTTTTCCCTTACGCTTGGCCATCATCCATCCAGCAGCTCAGCCATCCTCGTTCCAGCACGAAGACGGCTCAGTGGAAGCCAGGCGCTCGGCCTTGTCAACGCAATTCGCAAGCGCTGGCGTCGCGCGCGGCTGCTCTGGACTCGCTCTCGGCCAGCACCCATTTGCTGCCGGCGAGAGAGGGATGAACACTTCTCTGCGGCGCGGCGTCAGTGCTCGATGCAGATGTCGCACGCCAAGTCGCGACGACTTGACAACCGGGGCACCTCTGCTGAAGAATCTGCCTTGCTCTACCGATGCAAATCGCCGCTCCAGAGGACGATGAGCATCATTCCGTCAGTGAGGTCCATATGCGCCCAGTCAAGCTGCTCTGCCTCGTCCTCGCGATGTTTCTCTCCAGCCAAGCGCTGGCTGAGGAGCTGAGCGTCAAACGCCACCTCGTTGCCAGCGGTGTCGAAGACGACGAGCCGACTGGTGAAGCCACGAGTTTCGATACCGACACTGAGAAGATCTACTGCTACCTTGAGCTCGACCACCAAGGAAAAGAGGCACAGATGGCCGTGCTCTGGAAGCACGAGGGGAAGCTGCACCACCGCCAACCCATGAAAATCCTCTGGGGCCCCAAGATTCGCACCTGGGCCAAGCTCAAGCCGCGCCCCAAGCTCGTCGGCAGCTGGAGCTGCGAATTCGAGGATGCAGAAGGCAAAATCGTCAGCTCGACAGCCTTCTCCATCAAGCTCAGTGAAGCCGATGCAGCCAAGGCCGCTGCCAAGGCAGAACGCGAAGAAGCCAAAAACGCCAAAAAGGCCAAAAAGGAAGAGCGACGCGAAGAGAAGAAAGCCAAGAAGGAGGAGCGACGCGAAGAGAAGAAAGCCAGGAAGGAAGCCAAGAAGGAGGAGAGAGCCGAGAAGAGAGCCAACGAGGCTGAGGACCGTGCGTACGAGAAATCCCTCGATGAGTGAGCGACGCCATCTCGCCGCTAGTCAGTTTGCTGCGACAAGCCACACAGCTTCTCGCTGAGCGACCACAAGCCCTGTTGCAACGCCAAATCCTGCGCCCGCGAAGCGCTGCGCGCGGGCTTGGAGTCGGCGAAGTACTTGCCGCTGACCCCCTGAAGCTCTGCTGCGGTGGCGACGTAGATTGAACAGCGGGCCCCTTCCTCGATGGGTGCGCCGTCCAGTTTCCCAAAACCGTCGCGCAACATCTTGGTGTCAATCACGCCGGGGTGGACCGCGTTGACATCTACGCCGCTGCCCTCACAGCGCCTCGCCAATTCCTGCGCGAAGAGCAGGTTCGCCAGCTTCGACGATGCATACGCCCGATAGCCATCGAAGCGTTCGACTGGGCTGCCGCTTCCATCCCTTCCCAACGCTATCCCCTCGAGCTCCAGCTCACCGCGATGATGAGCGATAGAGCTGAGCACCACGACGCGCGAAGGCGCGCTCTCCTCGAGCCGCGGCAAGAGCAAGTGAATCAGGTAAAAGTGGGCGAGATGGTTGACGGCGAAGCTGAGTTCATAGCCATCCACGCTCAACTGGTGCCCCTGAGGATACACCCCCGCGTTGGCGATCACAGCGCCGATTCGGTCGAAACGCGCCAGCAGCTCCTGCGCACCGGCCCGTACCTCGGCCAACGAACCTAGCTCGAAGCACACCCACTCAAGCGCCGCCCGAGGGTGGGCTGTGCGCATCTGCGCTGCCACCTGCTCAAGCTTGGGCTTCGAACGACCATGCAAGATCACACGGTGACCCCTTGCGAGCAATTCCAGAGCCGTCTGCCGACCAATTCCATCTGTGGCACCGGTCACCACGCTCCAAGCTTCCCTCGATGCGCCCATGCTGACCTCCCATGCAGTGGCGATACCTCTCTAGTTTGCGTCGACCGTGCAGAATGACAAGAGCTACTCGAGCCGACAGCCTGCGCCCCTGACGCCCCGACGCCCGGTCATCATCCTCGACGCTCACACGCTTTTCACGTAGAAGCAGAATTGGACGCAAGCCGCTGCGGCCATCTGGGCTTCGTGGTCTCGACGCGCACGGACACTGGCTAAAGCTCCCCCAAGCCCTGTCGCCCAGGCTGCGCCGAGCCATCTTCGCCCCGCGCCAACCAACGCTGTTGCTCAACAAACCCTGTCCACAGCCTGCACGCTTCGCGCACAGCACGCCACAGGTGAATCGAGGACGCCCCAATGTTGCTCAGATCACATGGCCACGCACACTTTGCCCTGACCCGGGGCGCACTCTTCGAGTTTGACGCCGATGGTGTTCGACGCGTCCGCGAATTGCCTGAAACAGAGGCGCATTCTGCCCTCAGCCCCTCAGGACGTGTGGTCTGGCAGTTCCCCGAATTGAGGCGCATCGAATGCGCCGACATGAGCGTGCAATCCTTCCCGCTGACGCTCAACGAGCTCTTGCCCTTGGATGATGACGTGGTGGCAGCGGTGCGCCTCGAAGAAGGGCGCACGCAGCGTGCATCGCTGGTCCTCGGACGCCCCCCCACTCGCCCCGATGAAACCTGGGCTCTCGAGCTCCCTCTGCAGAGTCGCGCCGAGTTGCGTCGCGTCGATTGGCCAGACGAACTCATCTGGGCGAGCAAAGAAGAGCTGCCCTGGGTTCGCAACCAGAGCTTCGTCCCCCGCGGCTACCAGAACTTCGAACGCCCCATCCGACTCGCCGTCAGCCCCTGGGGAATCGGCGTCGTTGGCGTCTACAGCGGACTGGTGACCTGTTATCGACACGGAGAAAAGACACTCGACCCCTTCTGGCGCCTGCCGACACAAGAGGACGTCAGCATCGACGTCTGGCCAACGCCGGACGGCTTCTGCTGCACCTACGTCGTCGAAGGGCGCGACGCCGCAATCATCCTCTTCGATCGCGAGGGAAAAGTGCGCGCTGAACTCCAGGGCTGGGGCATGCTCCCGGCCATGCCTCTGGGAGAGCGCTTCATCGTGAGCTGGGACGACGACGCCGATGAACTGCTCTTGCTCGACCGCAAAGACTTGAGCGAATACGCGAGAGTGCTCGAAGCACGACGCCCAACCGCCATCGCCGTGTGTGAACAACCCCCTTCGCTTGCCTTGCTGGGCAGCACCCTCGTGCTCTACGAAGTCCAGGAAACAGCGGTGCGTGCTCTGCGCGAACTCCTCATCGAAGAACCCGTCGCGCCTGCGCGTGAAACGGCGGCGCTGCCTTTCCACCTGGGAAGAAGCAACGAGTCCGCGGCAGTGGGCTTCTCCACCCGCAAGCTCAAACCCCCGCGGTGGCGCCTGAGCGCATCAGCTCAAACGCCCTACCCCACACTCGAGCTCGACTTTCGCAGCATGGGGCAGAAGGCCCAAGGGCTCACGGTGATCCTCTCGGGTCCGGCCATCGAAAGAGAGCTCGTCAAGCCGCGCCGCCTGCGCAGCACAACCCACAGCGCCGCTTTCCAAGGCGCCGAGCTCCCTGCCTATCGGGCCAAACTCGCGGACTTCCCACTCGAGCAGGGCGTCGTCTATCCCTTCGATCCCGAACCCTCCGATGCAGCCGAGCTGAGCGCCGCCCGCCAAGCCCTGGAAGCAACCCACTTCGAGCTCGAGCTCGAGTTCGAAGCCCGCGCTTCTGGCCAAGACCTGCTCACCATCTCCATCTTTGCCGCCGACACCAGCCCTCCACTGCGCTGGACCAGACCCATCACCGTGCATGCGCCCACCGAGCGCTGAATCTGTACATATGCGCCCGTTGGCAAATGTCCATTATCCACTCGAATTTACTGGTAAATTTTCCGAAATTCTGAATTGCCTCAAAACCTGTTATCATGCCTTTCAACAGCGCCCCCACCGGCGCATGCAATCTACAGTGAGCGAAGGGCACTCCATTCCCGCGCGTCATCGAGCGGGGTCGGTGCCCGGGAGCGAACGAATGCAAAGGATTTCGCCGATGAAAACGACACCACTCTGGCTCGCCGTACTGTTGTTGCTCGCCTCGAGTTGCGCCACCGATCCCAAACCCACCGAGCCCTGCACTGGTGATGACTGCATCGACGTCGCGGACGTCGAGCCCGAAGAGGAAGAGAGCTGCACCACCAATGTCTGCGGAGGCTGCGAGACACTGACCGCGGCACCGGGCGACGCCTGCGGGACCTGCGGCGTCCAAGTCTGTGACGACGGCGGTCTGCGCTGTGAAGAAGGCACGCCCAACGCCTGTGGCGGCTGCGATAGCCTCAGCAACACCATCGGCGAGAGCTGCGGAACCTGTGGCACCTGGCAGTGCGATGGAGAAGAGGCGCTGACCTGTATGGAGGTGATCAACAGCTGCGGTGGCTGCAACGAGCTCGAAGGCGTCGCCGACGAGAGCTGTGGGCAGTGCGGCAACGGCATCTGGACCTGCAAAGGCAGCGACATCATCGAGTGTGTAGGCGACGAAATCAACGGCTGTGGGGGCTGCGCGACCCTGCCAGGCATCCCCGAGCGTCCCTGTGGCGAATGCGGTGGAGGCGTTTGGACCTGCCAAGGCACCGAAGAGCTCGAGTGCGTCGGGGCCAACGACAAGAACGCCTGCGGCGGATGTGCGCTGCTCAACGGCGAGGTTGGCGATCCCTGCGGCACCTGTCTGAGCGGAACCTTGCAGTGCAACACCGACGGAAGCTGGCTTGTCTGCGCCAACCAAGCCCCCTGCGACCCCTGCTCGAGCACGGACAACAACGACGTCATCGCCAGCGCCACCAACCTCGGCAACTTCGACGACGGCTATGAGAGCAACGACTACGAGAGCGCCCTGCACTCCGCCGCTGACGTCGACTTCCTCAAGCTCCACGTCTACGACGCCACCATCAGCAACATGAATGTCCGAGGACACCTCGTCGACGACAGCCTCGCCGATTTGTGCATCTACTTCGCCCGCGACGACCAACGCGCCCCCAACCTCACCTGTCTTGCAGGCTTGCCCTCGACCCATGAGGGCCGTCATGGCTGCTGCAGCGTCAGCCCCGGCGGCGAGGTCGAAATCAAAGATGAGAACGCGGCTCCCGGACGCGATGACTCGGGCACCGTCTACTACCGCATCTCCAGCACCTTGGTCAGCGGCTGTCACGACTACCACCTCTGGTTTGGCCTCTGAGCCTACCATCACCTGCGCAGTCCCAAGCCTCGGAGTCTGAGATGGTCTTTTCCCGCGCATCGATGCATGACGCTCCAAGCCTGCTCGACGACACTCGCCATCTGGTCATCGTCGGCCGTCGAGAGCTGCTGCTCTCGCCCGGCTTGCTTTCCTTGCTGCCAACGACGCTGGCCTCTCTCTGGCCCGCCCTCCTCGAGCAAGCTCCCGATGGCGAAGACGCAAACCAAGTGCACAGCCACTACGCCATTGAGCGTGGGGACTGGGCAAAGGCCAGTGCCGAGGACGCTGCCCCTCGTTTGCGCCGGCTCAGCATTCTGCTCATTCCCAAGCGCTCCAGCCGCCACAACAGCGCCGTCAGAGCCGACGCCCTGAGCGACGCGCTACGCGGTCTCGAAAGCAAGGGACCAGGCTACAACCTGCTCATGCTCATCGAGGACCCCTCGCAGGCGCTGCCCCTGCTCAACGCCACCGCCCGCGCCTGCCCGCGCTACTCGACCAAGACCGCCAAAACAGAACTTGGGGGAACAGGCCAAGCGCCCAATCGACAAGAACTTGGGGGAACAGGGCAAGTGCCCAATGGACAAGAAGTTGAGAAGACGCTCAAGCTCGGCTTCCTGCTGATTGCAGCACAAGCTGGCACCGAGGCAAGCGAGACCAGCGAGCGCTTGGACCTCGCAATGCTGCAACGGCGCTTCGACGCCATTCGACGCGCGGCCGAGCTCGTCGATATGCCCTGTAGCGAGCTCGATTCTGCGTCCATGGTCGGCGAGGCCCTCTCCGTCGCCACCGCGCTCGGCTCGAAGATCCAATGTATTCAAGGCGAAGAGCTACGACTTCGAGGATACGGTGGCATCTACGCCGTCGGTCGCTGCGCCCGCACTGCCCCTGCCCTCGTCCAAGTCTCCCACGAGCCAGATGGCGCGAGCAAGACCGTGGTTCTCGTCGGCAAGGGAGTGGTCTACGATACTGGCGGTCTTTCCCTCAAGAACCGCGAGCAAATGGGCGGCATGAAGGGCGACATGGCGGCGGCGGCGGCTGTCCTGCACGCCTATGCCACGGCGGTGCAGGAGGGCTTCCCACACCGCCTCCATGCCATCCTTTGTCTGGCTGAGAATGCCATTGGGACCGAAGCCTTCCGTCCTGACGACATCCTGACCATGTATTCCGGAAAGACTGTTGAGATCAACAACACCGACGCTGAAGGCAGACTCCTGCTGGCGGATGGCTTGGCCCATGCCGTCAAGCACCTGCACCCAGACGTGCTCATTGACCTGGCGACCCTGACGGGTGCTCAGCTGGTGGCCACCGGTCGCCACCACGCTGGCCTGGTCAGCAATGACGAGGCGCTCGAGCAGGCAGCCCTGCAGGCAGGCCGCGAGAGCGGCGACTTGACGGCAGCCTTGCTCTGGTGCCCCGAGCTTCTCAAGTCCGAGTTTCGGAGTAAGGTTGCGGACATGAAGAACTCGGTCAAAGACCGCATGAACGCCCAGAGTTCGGCAGCCGCAGTTTTCCTAGCGCAACACCTCGGCGACTATGCTCGGCCCTGGCTGCACGTCGACATGGCCGGACCAGCGTGGCACGCAGAGCGTGGCACGGGATACGGCGTGGCGCTGCTGCTTCGCTTACTGGAAAGCCTCAGCGCTTGACGCTTGGTGCACGACCTGGGGCGCCCAGTTGAGAGGGCTTAGTCCAGACAGCAGAGCACGCCAGCAAGCGGACCCTGATTCGAATAGCTCACGTCACTGCCAAAGTTTCCGCAGCCAGCGTTCTCGGTGCGGCCAGTGTGGAGACCATAAATCCTGGTCTGTCCAGGCCACACGGCGTGCGCGCAATGGCTGGTTTCAGTCTTGCCACAGGCCACCGGCGCAGAACACCAACCGGTGGGGTAGCAATCCAGGGGTTCGGACATGTTGCAGCCCTCGTCCCGAGGGCTGCTGTCGGGGGCGTTGGCGCAGTTGTTCGACCCGGTGACGTAGGTCGCGGGCAGGCTGTTGCACTCCGCTGCAGTCAGTCGGAATCGGAGGTCGAATCCCGAGCCGTTGCGCATGCAGAGGTGCCAACCAGGCGCGCAAAGATCCTCAGCAACGGGACATCCGACTCCCAAGTTGTTGCCACAGGCGGTGTTGGTCCGCTGGGCGCGCAAGCTGCCGCGTCCAAAGCTGCCCGCGCAGGCTGCAACCTCGGGCCAGTGCTCTTGGTCGACCAGCTCATCCCTCACCCCATCGCTGCAGCCAATGCAAACCCCACCCTCATCGCTGTTGTTGTCACAGTTGTCGTCCTTGCGATTGCAGAGCTCTGCCGCCCCTGGGAAAACAAACTCATCGTCATCGTCGCAGTCTGCAGGCTCGCCGCACGTGGAGAAGCCGTCGCCGTCCTTGTCGAAACCCTCGTCGATTCGACCGTTGCAGTTGTTGTCGACGCCATCACACAGCTCGGGCGCATAGGGGCTGACGTCCTCGCGGGTGTCGTCACAATCGGCCGGAAAGCCGCAGCTCGAGACCTGATCGCCGTCGAGATCGAAGTCCTCGTCGAACCTGCCATCACAGTCGTTGTCCAGGCCATCACAGAGCTCACGCGCCCCAGGATAGACGCGATCGTTGGCATCGTTGCAGTCGGTCGCGAGCGGGTGCCCATCGTTGTCGTGGTCGATGTCCATCGACACGCACTCTCCCTCGAAGCAAACCCTGCCTGGAGCGCAGACCTTGTTCTCACAGGAAGTGGAGAGCTCCGCGTCTTCACTATCCTGCTGCGTCAGCTCGTCGTCCGCTTCGAGCTCGGGTGGCTGATGTTCGACCGCCGTCGTCCCGCAGGCAAGCACAGGGCTCGAGACCAGCAGGATGAAAACGCTCGTCTTCAGGCAGGACTGCAGAGAGGACAGTACTGATGGCGTCTTGCTGTGCTTCATCATCGGCGATGTGAGCCCGGATGACCGAGCGTGGCTGGTGCAGGGCCACTTGGTCCAGACGGCTGCAGGAGGCGCAGCGCGTGGTTCCTAGCATAGCCGTTGCAGCAGTGCTGCACAACAGCAGCTCGACGCAGCGCACGAGGAAGGGTGCGCCGCCGGCTCGCTCTGCGAAACGAGCGATATAGTGATGCTACTTGGCGGTCAGCGTAAGCGACCAGCCGTTGAGGGTGCCCTCGTCAGAGCGCGCGCTGTCGATGACGACCAGCTTCCACTGACCTTGCGCTTCGAGTCCAATGAAGTCGGGAACGGTGAAGCTGCGCTTGAGGTTCTGCAGATCGTCGTCGGCTTCCTCTTGGTTGAAGATGACGATTTCGGCGTTGCTGGGGTGAACCAGCTTGACGATGAGGTCGGGGCGGAAGGTGTGGGTGATGTCGACGCTGAGCTCGAGGGCCGACAGGTTGCCGGCGAGCTCGACGTTGAGCGTGGACACCAGGCCAGCGCTGTCATTGTCAGGGATCTCGGCGAGCTCGTCGTTGCTAACGGTGATGGTCTGGGCTTGGGCGCAGGCGGGCTCTGCGATGCAGGCTTGATCGGCGCAGTCGATGAAGCCGTTGGCGTCGTTGTCGATGCCATCCTCGCAGTTCTCTGCGGGCAGCTCACCGGTGAGGCGGAACTCGACGGACCAAGCATTGAGCTTGCCAGCATCACCCTTGGCAGTGTCCACCACCTTCAGGGTCCATGCGCCACTCAAGCTGCTGCCATTGAAGGCATCGGGCGTGAAGGTCTGACGGAGATCGTCGGTGCTTCCGCCACTGCGGTCGTGCAGGATGGCGGTGCTGCCGTCGGGGGCGATGAGGGAGACCTGCAGGTCGCCACGGTAGGGGTGCGTGATGTCGACGGTGACATCGACGGAGCCCACGACGCCGGGTTGATCGATTTGAATGACCGAGAGCAGCCCTTCGGGGGCGTTGTCGGGCACGTCGACGCTCGCGCCGGTGGAGGCAAACTTGAGCCCAGAGGGTTTGCAGGCAGAGGAGGACTCGCAAGCGGCGTCGTCACAGTCGGTGGCGCCGTTGAAGTCGTTGTCGATGCCGTCGTCGCAGGTCTCCTTGAGGCTGAGCTTGGGCACGCCAGAGCCGTAGACGGTGGCGTATTCTTGGACGTACTTCATGGAGAGCCAACCATAGCCGGCGCCAAACTTGTTGCGGATACCGAAGCCAGAGGTACCCCAAGAATTCTTGAAGAGGAAGAAGCCCTTCTCGGTCTTGGGATTGCCGTTCTCGTCGAGGACCTGCCTGCCGTTCTCGTCAAGAATGGGAACCTCGAGCTCGTCGTCCCAACCGAGGATCATGATGGCATGACCAGCGCGCTTCTCGAGGCTCAGCTCTTGGTCCTTGGCGTTGGGGTAGAGCACGTAGCCCTCGCTCCAGTAGGAGGAGTTAACAGGCAGCGAGCTCGCCCCGTGGTTCCAAGACTGATAGAAGAAGGTCATACCAGCGACCACGCCAGCCTTGTTTTCGGTCAAGAAGGCCTTGATGCTGCGTGGGCTGCTGTTGACATAGCGACCAGATGGCAGCTTCCAGCGGGTCCCTGCCAGCACGGTCTCACTCGGATCACCGTTGGTGTAGCACACCGTGGGGAGATCTTCGCCCTTGGTGCAGCGCGGATCCTTTCTCTCGTTCCACTGAGAGGACTCGTATGGCCAGGTCGGCTCGTCGACGATGCCGTAGCGGCTGATGGCAGCCAGATTGTCGCGAGCGCTCGAACCGGCGGTGTTGCGGAACGCTCCGACCTCGGTCTTGACCGACCACTGCAAGAATTGCTCGGAGAAGTCAGGATTCTTGATGGTGCCTTCCTTGATGTAGAGGTGCTCCATCAAGGCCACGGTCGCAAAAATCGAGCAAACTCCACGACTTCCCTGGCTCTTCACAGGTGACTGCGTGGCATGCAGATCAAACTGAGCAGGGTAGATCGCGTCGGCCTTGCCATCCTCAGGGAGCTGAGCGTTGCTCGGCGCACCCTCGAAGAGGGGGTCGAGCTCAGAGAGCGGCGCCTCTGACATGTACGGATCCGCTACGGGTTGCTGATTGGGCTCGCTGCCCTCATCGCACCCCATGAACGACAAAACTGACAGTGCGACGAAGAGCGCCGAGAGCTGACGAAGATGCCTCACATCTACCTCCTGGTTGAATCGAAGACTCAGGTCCGAAAGCTACCTTTCCAGAGCCGTCTGTGCCTTACGCACGAAACGTACCACAGTCCTCGCAGGCTTGCCAATCCATCCCCCCCTCCCAACATGGGTTGAAGAAACGCTTTTTTTGCCCGCATCAAAACCCCGACCCAGCCTGCACTGGCAAATGGCAACTCAAATTGCCACCCCATCGCAGACCACCGGCAAGTCTATCTGCCACCCTCCACCCACCCAACCCGGCTCTTCGCGAGGAATGCCGCCCGCGCATTGCTTGCTATCGTGGATCATGGCAGCAAAGCTGTAGATGCGACACTTCGTTGGGCATGTCGCCTGGCAGCGCTATGCTGGGCACGACGCTCGTGCAGTGAGCGCAGGGGAGGTCTGCACGGACACACGCTGAGAACTTGGGGGAACAGGCCAAGCGCCCAATCGACAAGAAGTTGGGGGAACAGGCCAAGCGCCCAATCGACAAGAAGTTGGGGGAACAGGCCAAGCGCCCAATCGACAAGAAGTGGTAGCTCGCTGCGAAGAAAGCCCGAAGGGTGCGCGCCATGGACGGCGCGCAACAACTTGGGGGAACAGGCCAAGCGCCCAATCGACAAAAAAAGATGAAAGCGCAATACCAGCACAGAGGCAGGAGCCGCACATTCCCCTCGCCAAGCGTGACACATCTGGCTCTGTCTGTGCTCCTCATCCGCACGCTGAGCGCATGCGTGGACACTCCCCCGCTCAGCACCCTCGAGGCCGCCGCCATCTATGGCGACGACGACCGGCTCGAGAGCTTCGAGCACCCAGACCCTCGGCTGCGCCAGCTCGCCCAGCGCTCTGCTCTCGCCATCATCCCGCGTGCGCGCCTCGAGCTCACCCCCCCCCCGCACATCACACTGCTGGCTCCAACCCTGGGAGAAGCCAGAAACCTCTGCCCAGACGAGCGCTTCTCCAAACAGCCCAGTGCCGCACAATGCTCAGCCGTGCTCATCGACGACGAGCTGGTGCTCACCGCCGGACACTGCTTTCGTGGCCCAAGTCAGTGCGCCCAGCTCGCCCTGCTCTTCGGCTACCAAATGGATGAGCAGGGGCTTGCTGAGTTGAGCGCCGAGGACCTCTTCTTCTGCCAGGAAATCGTGGTCCGCTCTGCCGTGCCGGACTTCGCGGTGATCCGACTCGACCGCCCCGCCACACCGCGCTTCCAGCCCGTCAAGCTCAAACAAGGAGCGTATGCGCTCCGCGTCGCAGAGCCGGTCATCGCCATCGGCTTCCCCAGTGGACTCCCGGTCAAAATCGACAGCGGCGGTCGCGTCGTCGACAACTCGGTAGAACAGCTCGACACCTTTACCGCCACCACCGACACCTTCGGCGGAAGCTCTGGAAGCGCTATCTTCGACGCCAGACTCGAGCTCGTAGGGGTCCTCGTACAAGGGGCCAGCGATTACACATGGAACCCCGATAGGGTCTGTTGGGAGAGCGCTCGCTACCCTGAAGACGCGGCAGCCGAACGCTCGGTCTACGTCCACCATGCCGTTCAAGCCCTCTGTCGAGCTTTGCCCGACGCCGCACCCTGCAGTCCCTCCCGCGATGGCTGGTGCGATCCTTGTCTGGTCGATGAACAATGCCCAAGCCAACAGTTCTGCGTCGCGAGCAGCCCAGGACAAGGCCGTTGCGCTCAGCCCTGCGAGTCTGAGCTCGACTGCCGAATCGACCATGGCTGCAACCTCTCCACTGGATTCTGCCGACCGCAACACTTGGCCCGATGCCAAGGCAACGTCGCCGAAAGCGTCGACACCTGCGGCCGCCTCCTCAGCTCCGAAGACTGCGGAGAGCACAGCGATTGCGTGGACGGCACGTGTATTCCTCGTTGCCAGGACAAGTGTCACGAAGGCGAATGGAGTTGCGACGCACAGCAACCTCTACAGTGCACACTACAAGAGAACCGTTGCTGGGATTTCTCCCCTGCTCAGGCTTGCCATGCCGATCAGCGATGCGTCGACGGTGCATGTATACCAGAAACCCCATGGTGTCAGAGCTGTGACCCAGAGAATGGTCAGGACTGCGCCCAAGGCTGGAGCTGTGTCCAGAGAGAATTCGGGCATTTCTGTGCTCGTCACTGCCTCGACGACGCTGACTGTCGCGATGATCATCAGTGCCGAGCCGGTCTCTGTGAACCCGAGCTTTGGTATCGTTGTGATGCAAGCCAGCAGGTCTGGGAGGTCGATGCGTGCGGGCTCTGGCTGCGGGTCGCGCAGCGTTGCGAGAGCGAACAGCGCTGCGACCAAGGCGCATGCGTCGCGCGCTGTTCCAAGCTCTGCACCATCGGCGAGCAACAGTGCGAGAAAGGCTTCGTGAAGAGCTGCGTCGAGCGCGATGGCTGTCCGAGCTGGCGCTTGCAGCCCTGCCCCACCAACCGCCCCTGCGTACAGGGACAATGCCAGAGCGTGACAAGCGAAACCCTCGATGAGGAATCCCTGGAGACAGAAGCGCCGACGCCTCTCAATGAAGCTCGCGACCAGACAGGCTCTGCTTGCGCTTGCACCTTGGCGCAAAGCGCCTATCTTTGGAGGCCTCAGTGGCTCCTCTTGCTCGGTCTCGCCGGACTGCTCTTGAGGCGCACGACGAAACTTTGATTCCGTCCCCTCCCGCGAGCCTCTCACAGCGCTCTCGCTGCGCAACGGATGCGCGCCGCTCGGCGCTGACTCGAGTCTCGCTTCGCTCTCTTTCATGACCCAAGCGGAGAGCAGCATGTCACGCGACCGCGAACAAAAGCTGTCGTCCATCCTGGAAATCGCCAAGGCGATGAGCGTCGAGCGAGAGCTCGACCAGCTGCTCGGACTGGTCATCCAAGAGGCCAAATCAGTGCTCGACGCGGACCGTTGCAGCATCTTCGTGCTCGACGCCGAGCGCGCTCAGCTCTGGTCGCGGGTCGCGCACGGGCTCCGTTCTCAGGAGATTCGCCTGCCTCTTGGCGAAGGCATCGCCGGCTGGGTCGCGCAGCACGACACCGTGCTCAACCTCCCTGACGCCTATGACGATCCTCGCTTTCAACAGTCTTTCGATCTGAGCACGGGCTATCGAACGCGCTCCATCCTCTGCGCGCCCATGAGGGGAGCGAAAGCCGAGGTGGTCGGCGTCATTCAGGCCCTCAACCGCAACGACGCCCAGCCCTTCGACGCCGAAGACGAGGAGCTGCTGCTGGCCCTCGGCGGGCAGGCTGCCGTCAGCATCCAAAATGCGCTGCTGCACGAGGACATCGAGCGGCTCTTCGAGGGTTTCGTGAAGGCTTCCGTGGTCGCCATCGAAGCCCGAGACCCCACCACCTCCGGCCACTCGGAGCGCGTCGCGACCCTGACCTGCGCTCTCGCCGCCACCATCGACCGCTGCGAGCACGGGCCCTTCGCTTCCTTTCATGTCTCTCCAACGGCCCTGAGAGAGCTGCGTTACGCCGCATTGCTCCATGACTTTGGCAAAGTTGGAGTGCGTGAACACGTGCTCGTCAAGGCCATGAAGCTCTACCCGTGGCAGCGCGAGCAGCTCGCGCTTCGCTTCGAGCTCGCCCGAGTCGCCGCCCAACGCGACCACTTCGCCGCCATCGCCCGCGGCGAACCCCGCCCCCTCGGGGAGCTCGAAGAGAAACTGGCGCAGCTCGATGGATACTGGTCCACCATCGAGCGCAGCAACCAACCCACCGTGCTCTCCGCCAGCGGCTTCGACGGTTTGCGTGCCATGCGCAGCTGCACCATCCAAGGCTGCCGCCAGCAATTTGAGCTCATCACGGCTGAAGAGCTGGAATTGCTCTCTATTCCAAAGGGCTCCCTCTCCGCATCGGAACGCGCGGAGATCGAGAGCCACGTCAGCCACACCTTCCGCTTTTTGTCGATGATCCCCTGGACCCAAGACCTGCGTAGCGTCCCCGAGCTCGCCCACGCCCACCACGAGAAGCTCGGCGGCCAAGGCTATCCGCTCGGTTTGAAAGCAAGCCAGATCCCAATCGGCTCGCGGATGATGGCCATCGCCGACATCTACGACGCACTCACGGCCAGTGATCGCCCCTACAAAGCCGCCCTCGAATGCGCGAAAGCGCTCGCCATCTTGGATTCTGAAGCGCGCCGAGGACTGGTCGATAGCGAGCTGCTCACGGTGTTCATCGAGGCCAAGGTTTTCGAAGGTGTGGAAAAGGGTTGAGCCAGGTCCTCCAACGCAGCGTCTTTCCACGCCATAGCGATGCCCCTTTCTCAAGGCGCCGCTCTTGTGTCACAATGGCTTGTGGTGACGAGCGCACCATGCGTGGAGCAACCCGATACCCCCGTGCACGACAGTAGAGGCCCTATGAGAATCCGACTCCTCCCCCTCTTGTGTTTGGCTCTCTTCGTCCTGAACGCTTGCGGCGACGACAAGGTCGTGGTGCCCCCGGATACCGTCGACCAAGAGATGGATGAAGTGACCGATCTCCCTTCGGAACTTGATCAAACGGCTGACCAAGACGAAGTGGGCAGCGTCTCGGGCAGCGTCAGCACCTACAATGGGGTCGCCCCTGTGGGGGCGCGGCTCAGCCTGGGGACGCAGTCTCGAACGCTGGGTGCAACCGGCAGCTACGAATTCACCGACCTCAGTCCCGGTGAATACGTGCTCGAAGCCTCACTCTCAGGCTACCAAACCCATCAGGAAGTGCTGACCTTGGCCAGCGGCGAGGACTTGATCCGCAACATCGAGTTGCAACGAGAGGGTGAGAACCAAGCACCTGTGATTGCGTCGTTGGATGTGCCCGCCGAGCTCTTTCGCGGTTCCACTGTCAATATCGCCGTCATCGCCAGCGATCCCGACGGCGACGCGCTTCGCTACGAGTGGACCGCGAGCGCTGGCTTCGTCGTCACTGCCGGCAGCATTCCTGGCACGGCCACCCTCACAGCCCCTGCCGAGTCCGGTGTCAGCGGCAGCATCACCGTGGTGGTGCGCGACATCGAGGACGCCAGCGACACCGCCACCGCACAGTGCACCACCAGCAACAACCGCCCACCACTCATTCGCTCCCTGACGGCGGCTCCCGAACTCGCCGACCCGGAAGCGACGGTGCTCATCGAGGTCGCAGCCGAAGACGAAGACGGAGATCCCTTGAGCTACGAGTGGAGCATCGACGATGAGAGCTGGAGCCTGACCCCCTCCACCACCTCGGCCTTCGCGATCGCCCCCAACGCCTTCGGCAACGTCGCCACGCTCAGCGTTCGCGTCAGCGACCCTTCCGGAGCCTTCGCCACCCAAAGCATCTCTCTCTCGACCACGCCTTGCGAGCTCGGATTGGATTGTGATCAGGACGCGAGCAATGGCTGTGAACCCGCGGACAGCGGCATCTCCGCATTGTGTCCGGGAGTGAGCTGTGCGTCCATACGCGCAGGCGGTCTCGCCAGCAGCAATGGTGACTACTGGCTGCTCGACCCCAATGGGGAAGCGGAGCAGGTCTACTGCGAACAGGAAAGCGACGGCGGCGGCTGGTTGTTGATGGCCACTGTCTCCGGAGCGGACGAAGATCGGTGGAACGAGCAACAGGGGCTCTGGTCCGACGAAACGACGGTCGGCTCCGTCTCCGAACCCTGGCTCGACTACAAGAGCCGCGCCTTCTTCTCCTTCGATACGGAGCACGCCGAGCTGCTCGTCAATCGACGCTACGATAACGACGTGCGCGCACAGGTGGTGCTCGGACCCGACTGTCTGGCAGGAAAGACCCGTTTCCATCAGCTCTTCCAGACCTTCGACAGCAGCCGTGCCTGTACCGCCAGCGCCATGCGCGTGCTCAGCAGTTCCCCCACGGGCCTCGCATCTCCCGAGTTTCAAGAGGGAACCGGCGTGAGGGGGCTCGGCTCCGCGGCCACCAACGGCCTCTGTTGGAGCGGAGAGGACACCGCCGTCAACACCTTCAAGGGGCGCTTCGTCTGGACGGAAAACCCGAGCGATCAATCCTGCAGTCAACCCAGTGTTTCCAGCGGTATCGGCGTCTTCGAACACAGCACCAGCCAATACGAAAACGCCGACATCACTGCCACCAGTTGGCTCGTGGGCACAGACTACGGGCTCAGCGCCATCAGCTTCTTCGTGCGTCCTCTGATCCCCATCACAGGTTCCCTTAGCAGCGCCGATCCTGGACGTTGGCGGGATGGTAGCTTCGCTCCGTCCTGCAACGCGTATCGCCGCCCACCACAGGGATACACTTACCGCGGCGCAACGGGCGACGGAATTTACCGAATCGACGTCGACGGCGACGGTCCCATCTCACCGACCGATGTCTTTTGTGACCAGACCACCTCCGGAGGCGGTTGGACCGCCCTCACCGCCAACGGCGACGTCCTCGATGAAACCCTGGACGGCGCCGACTGCTACCCCCTCATCACCAACGATCCCGCCCGCGGCTGCGGCGACACCACAGACCTCTTGCAAGACTTCGTGCTCAACGGCGCGGTCCAAGCGGGCATCAGCTGGCGCAGAATGATGGCCATCGCCTATGGTGATGCCGGATACGGCGACAAGCTCGGCTATTTTGCCATCGACTTCGGCGCATCGGCCCCCACCACGCCAGAGCGCATCGGCGGCACGCCCTGGATTCCCAACGGCCTGAGCACCACCTACGGCATCATCCACTGCGAATTGGGTAACCCCGAAGATCGCATCGTCCACTACACCATGGGCGGTACCTACGTTCAGACAGCCACATTCCTCGCCTACCAGCGCGGTACGGTCTTCGGACACAATCGAGCTGCCGACATGTCGACCTCTACCCGCGCCACCTTCGGCTTCACGGATCGCAGCGCCCACAGCACCACCGGCGCGTCCTCCATCACCGGCATCGACGACTACCAAGACGGTTGGTCCTGCGGTGACGCATGGACCCCCAAGGAAGCCCGCGGCAGCCGAATGATCGTCCTCGTCCGGTAGGGCACTGGCCAGTGACTGAACGTACCCCTACTTGTAAACGACAGGAGCGCAGGGGTCGGTGCCCGAGAGCGAACGGACGCGCCCAACGGATAACGGCATGCGCAAAACACTCAGAGCAGGTGTTTGGAAGTCTCCGTTCCATCACGACTCGAGCTCCGAACAGCGCATTGAACGACGCGACCGCGAGCGAGAACAGCCGCTCGCCCAGCCTTGCCGCCCGAGCGCTTCTGCTAATGCTGGTGCTGCTTCTGCTTCGTTGACCGACAGTGAGGGGCGTGTTACGCCTGAAACGTGGGCGAATCAGCCATTGGAGAGTGGCATGGACGACAGCAACTACACTCGATTTCGTCTCAACTTGGCGCAGTTCAGCGTCGAGCTCGCAGGCGAAAAGAACTTCGTCGAGGAATTGTACCGAAAAGTCTATCGCGACCTGCTCCCACTCATCAATACGCCCAAGCCTGGCCCAGAAGCCATCACCCCCCAGCCGGTGGACAACAAGGCCAACCCTGGTCAGGACTACACCTGGATCTATTCCTGCACCCCTCACTACAACAAGGTCTACGTCGTCGAAAACTCGGTCCTCGTGCACAGCATCTTCGGACGCCACCTCGATCCCCGCCGCTTGCGCCGCATCTACCTCGACCGCGCCAATTCGCCGCTCTTCCGTGATCTCGCCTCTGGAAACCGCACCCTGTGGGCTGAGATTACCCCCGAAGGCCGCAGAATGATTGAAGCGGCAGCGCAGCGAGGAGCCAAGAGCAGCACCGAGACCTGAGCAGCACCAGCGACCTCATCCAGGCCAATCAAAGCAACGACGGGTGTTCTCTTCGAGCTGCTCGAGCAACGCCTCGATTCGCATCCCTCGCAGCTCCGCCAAGAATGCCGCAGTGTGGCCCACATACGCTGGTTCGTTGCGCTTGCCTCGCAGGGGCACGGGTGCCAAGTACGGCGCGTCCGTCTCGACCAAGAGCCGCTCGAGTGGGGTCCGTTTTGCGCACGCACGAATCGACTCGGCGCTGCGAAACGTCAGCATTCCACTAAACGAGATGAACAGACCAGCCTCCAGCGCGGTCTCGGCCAGCGGCCACGACGAGGAGAAACTGTGCAGCACTCCCCGCTGCAGCCCGCTGGCGCGAAGCAAGCGCGCACAGTCATCATCGGCCTCCCGGCTGTGAATGATCAGCGGCTTGTCCATCTGCAACGCCAGCTCGAGCATCGAAGTGAAGACCTCGAGCTGTCGCTCCCGAGGGGAGCTCATGTAGTGGTAATCCAAGCCAGATTCGCCCAATGCCAAGAGCCGTGGATGGGCACACAGGCCGCGCAGCGCCTCGAAATGCGCGGCTGTGGCTTGCGCGGCTTGGTGTGGATGAACCCCAGCCGCCACCCAGAGCTCCTCGTGTGCTTCTGCAAGCGCAAAAGCAGCGGCCACAGTCTCGGGCTCCGTCGCCGAAGCGACATTGAGCAAGCCAATCAGACCTGCCCGACGCGCTCTCTCCAAGACCGCCGACAAGGTGTCCCCATAGTACTCGGGCAAAACGTGACAATGGGTATCGAAACAGCGCAGTCCAGTCATTGCGTTTGCCCTTCGCTCGCCTTCGATGGCGACGCGCCTCCGTTGAAGCTCAGCAGCGCGCTGCGCACCAGCTCCGCCACCGACGCGTCACACAGCGCCTTGGATTGGCTCGCCCTCTCGAGCAGCGCCCGCGCCGAGCTGCTCGCCCAGCGCTGCAGGTTGTCTACGGCGCTCGAGGCGAGCCGCTCAGAGGCCCCAAACAGCCATCCTTCAAAGATGCGGTGCAGCCGCGACGGGTCGACATCGGCAGTCTCCTCCAGCAGCAGCGTGAGCAATCGCTCTGCTGCGTAGGTGTTCCAATCACTTCGCCCCTCGGCCCAGCGGTAGAGACGCTGGCAGCCATCGGCATCTCCGAGACAGGCCTGAGCATAGGCTGCGGCGACCCGCACGAAGGGATCGCCAAACCAGGACCGACTGAGCTTGGCACAAAGAGGCAGCGCTGCCTTCACCCGAAACTCTGCAATCGCCAACAGCGCGGCGAAACGGGTCGAAGTATCCGAGAGCGCCTCGAGCAGCTCGGCACTGACGTCGTCGCCAAGTCGAGCGCGCGCCAGATCGAAGTGCAGTCGGAGGCCAACAGCAGCGTGAGCACGACGCGCTCTCAAAGCCGAGAGCGCGCTGCGCTCCGAGAGGCGAGCAAGGCCCTGGGCCGAGACCGAGGCGAGCTCATCATCTTCGTCCTCGAGCGCTCGCCGAAGGAGGAGACGAAATGCCTCGCTGTCGTTTGCGCGCAACTCCAAGGCAGCCAATGCCTGATAGCGAAGGTCGGGCTCTTCGTGTTCGGCGAGGCGCAGGAGCTCTTCGTCGAGGGGAAGCTCTGTCTGTTCCCTCAGAATGAGAATCAGGGCTTGGACCTCGCCTGCAGCCCTCGCATCGCGCAGGCGCTGTAACAGCAGCGCGGCGCGCTCTGCTCGCCCCTCGAGCTCGCCAGGCAGCAGATCGATGGCGAGCTCACGCGCCCAGGGCAATTCATCTTGGCTCAGCTCGAGGAGCAGCGCGAAGCGTTGCTCCGAGTCCAAGGTGGCCAGCTCTTGAAGCGCCGTCTCTTGATCGTCGTGCCTGGGGGAGCGAGCACGAAGCAGCAATCGCTGCGAATGCAGGTCAAGGGATCTCGAGTCGTTGGCGCCCGACAACGTCGCGGACTGCTCGCTAACAAGACCTTGGGATGAAGGCTCTTCCTGTTGCACCATGGTTGTATTCTCAAATTGAAGCGTCGGGAAACAGCGCGAGGCCGAAACAAGCTCATTGAACGCAAGAATCAGTGCCAGGGACGACGAAGACTCTTGCGCAGCACGATACGAGCAAGCACCCGATTCTTCGATGTTCCTTGTCGATTGGGCGAGGCGCTAGCGTCGTTTCCCCAACTCCTGCAAGGCTGAAACGCCGATTTTCAAGTGTTCTTGCGTGCCACCCCTGGCACGCAAGCTTCGGGCTGCCTTCGCAGCGAGTCTCTGCCTCCTGGCTTCGACTTCTCGGGCAGTTTCCAGCCGATTCCGAGCCAAGGTCTCGCCGTCGGTCGAGTCCCGTGCCTCGATGGGCTTCGCTGTCGCTCTCCAGTCTCGCGTCGCAGCTTGCACCTCCCAAGAGGCGTCGGCTTGCGCGCCAAGTCGCGGTGTGTTACCGCAACTGCACACCTGGTGCAAGCCTGCACCTGGCGGCGCACTCGCAACCCTTGCTGTCACCCGAAACTGCGCATGAGCCATCCCTTCGATGATGTCCTCGCTCACTCCCGAGCCAAACAGGTTCTGCTGCGTGCTCTTGGCAGCGGTCGCCTCGCACACGCTTGGCTGTTGACTGGCCGCGACGGTATCGGCAAGCGCCTGCTCGCCAAACGCTTCGCTCAAGCTCTGCTGTGCAAGTCCACTGTCTTGGGCCAAGGCGTGGAGGCGGTGGCGCGCTGCGGAACGTGTGTCCACTGCCACCGAGTCGAGCAAGAGCTGCACCCGGACGTGCTCTTTCTTCGACCGGAGGGTGCCTCGCTGCTGATCAAGCAGATCCGTGACATGCAGGCGGGCATCGCCTTCAACCCCTTCGAAGCACGCATGCGGGTGGTTTTCATTGAGGAAGCCCACACCCTGATGGAAGCCGCTGCCAACGCCCTGCTCAAGACCCTCGAAGAGCCAACGGGCAAGACCATCATCATCCTCATCACCGATCGGCCTCAGCAGCTCTTGCCAACCATCATCAGCCGCTGTCAGGTGCTGCGCTTTGCGCCCTTCGACGTGCCGGCGCTGATCTCATTTCTGAGCGCCCGTGAAATCCCACACGAGCGAGCCGAACGCATCGCCGTTTTGGCCGAGGGGAGCATTGGCGAGGCCCTCGAGCTCTGCCAACTCGAAGACCTGGAAGGCGTTTTCGATGGCCTCGAGGTGATCGAGCAGCTTGCTGAGAAGAACGCTGGTGCAGTGCTCGAGCTGGCTGCCAAACTCGCCACCGACCGAGAGCAGGTGCAGCTGATGGTCACCCTGCTGCGCGCCTATCTCCGTGATCTGATGTGCCTGGCTGCTGGGCTGGATGAGGATCGGTTGATGCTCCGCTGGCGTCGCGCTCGCACCCGAGAGACCGTCAAGGGACTCGATGTGACCCGCATCGACCGTGCACTTGCCTCGCTCGACCGCTTCCTGCTGGCTTTACGCGGAAACGTCAATCTCCTGCTTGCGGTGGAGCATTTGTTCTTTGAATTGAAGCAGCATCTACACAATCCGCGAGAACCCCTCGCCCTGAGCTCATAGTCCAACCCCAGCAAAGAGCAGGTATCCTACGTACATTCTACGGGAATTGCTGCTGTCCCAGGGCCCTCACCCGAAGCAAACGCATGGCGCCAAAGCGTCGTTGCGGCAGACACAGCAGCTTCACTTGCAGCGACCGCCCATTTTTTGTCGATTGGGCACTTGGCCTGTTCCCCCAACTTCTTGTCGATTGGACACTTGGCCTGTTCCCCCAACTTCTTGTCGATTGGACACTTGGCCTGTTCCCTCAACTTCTTGTCGATTGGACACTTGGCCTGTTCCCCCAACTTCTTGTCGATTGGACACTTGGCCTGTTTCCC